>CALRZR010000121.1:0-21474 GCA_943372705.1 Opitutus sp. GAS368
AAGTCATCCAAGGCCTTTTTGGTCACCTCACTCGGCGCCTCGATCAACGCGCTGGCGTCATGCGCCACCTGCAATTCACCACGCAGGCGCAAATATTCCGCCTCGTAGAACGCCAGGTCAGCATCAGTCAGCGTCGATTGCTCCGGGCCGGCCAGTTTGCGCGCGATGAGCTCGGGCAGATACGGGAAGCGGAACGTCTCGTTGAGCGTCACGAGATTGGCCTCGATCTCGCCTGTGCGCATCAGCCAGATACCGGTGAGCAAAACGCGGTAGACATAGAGCAGTGGTTTCACCCGACGCGGCGACTCCTTCATGAACAGCTTCCACTGGTTCTCCGCGAAGCCGAAATAGTGGTGCGAGTGGTAACGCGTGATGCAGCCGCGGGCGATGGACATTAACTCCGCGTGCGCCGGCGTCGTTTGGACCACGAGCGGCGAATTCAGCTGCTCCAGCACGTAGCCGTTTTTCTTTAGCAGCAGCTTGCAGAACTTACAAATGTCATGGCTCACGATGTCCATTTCGAGTCCGTCGATCACGCGTGAGTCCTCCAGCGTCTCGTCGCGCGTCTCCAGACCAACGATCTTCTCCAGCGGCAGGATATGCGCCCCGCGCAGATCGAAATCAGAGTCTGGAGAAGGAAACCCGTAGAGGTGCGCGCCGCTGATCGTGGCAAACAACAACGGGTGCGGCTGCGCAGCGACGATGCGGCGGAGCAGAGGGTCGATGGTCATGGGGGAGCGGATAGCAGCCGATCAATCGCAGCTTGGAGATTCACGCGGGCGGGAGCCTCGTATTTCCGCGCGAATGATTCGGTGCGGTAGATCGCCGGCCGCTTCAAAAATCGCCCGAGGATCTCGGCGCGTTTCTGCGCAAAAGTCAGCCAAGGCACCCAAGCATACTCGGCCCGGATACCGCGTTCGTAGTCCCAAAACCGCTCGGAGGGCTGACCGAGGATCGCGAGATCGATGTCGATCAATAGCGCAGCATCCGGGTCCACGCCCGGCTCGTGCGTTTGGGTGCAGAGGATCAGACGCTGCACCGCGCCGACGATCGTGCTCTTTACCCCAGCTGCCGTGAAACACTCCGTGGCGAGTTGCGCACTGTCTGCTTCGTTCGAAGGCGACTTCGCATCGTAAACCGCATCGTGAAACCACAGCGCCATCGCGACCACCGCCGGTTGGCGCGCGCGTGAATCGGCGGCATAGAGTTCAGTCAGGCATTCTTCGAGGTGACGGAGATTGTGGTAGTGCCGGCTCGGCTCCACATAGGCGGCGACGAGACGTTGGTGCCATGGGGCAGGATCACCCTGAGCACCCAGCTCGCGCCACAACGCTTGCCAAGGGGAAAGGTTCGTCTGGTTCATCGAGGGATGGCCCATCAAACACCGCGAGCCGACTCGCGTCTGGCTGCGATGAGAAACGCGTTCGCCGCCTCGT
Source organism: Opitutus sp. GAS368 (assembly GCA_943372705.1). GTDB lineage: Bacteria > Verrucomicrobiota > Verrucomicrobiia > Opitutales > Opitutaceae > GAS368. The sequence goes on from CALRZR010000121.1 coordinate 1,437, forward strand.
AGTCCGGGCGTTCGGGCAATGTGGTCTCCGCCAAGGCGCGCTCGAAATCGCGGTGCAGCTCCTGCCGCCACGCTTCGACCTCCGTCCACGGCATCTCGCCGCGCTTCACCGCGAGAAGGCGGTCGCGAAACGCCTCGACCCGCACGGGCACGCGGCACTCGCGCAACGTCGCCGCGCCCGTGAGCAGCAGGCGCAGCAAGTGCATCGCGTGTTTCCACCGCACCTCGCCCTGATTGCGCCGGTCCTGCTCCAATTTCTTAAACTGGCTCAACGCGTAGCTGTTGAACGTCTGAAACACCATCTGGGACAAAAATCCCTCACGCAGCGCGAGCAGTCGGTCGGCCAGCGGCGTGGTTTTCTCCACCAGCGGCGAATAGAGGCATTCCAAGATGTTCGGGTTGGCCTTGAGCGCCATCACGAGGAATTTCTGGAGTTCCCAATAGCAGGTCTGCGCACCGTTGTCCTCGAATTGCTCCGGCGCGCCAAAGAGCGACAGGTGCAGATCAAGCGGAGCGAGGTAAATGCCGCGGATATCAGTATCGGACGATTCCGTCTCAAGTCCGTAGGCCCGCGAGCCGACGACGCAGCGATAGATCACGCAGCGTTCGAGTTCGAAGTCGCCCGCGCCTGCACTATCCGCCGCCGGCAGCCGATCCTTGAAGTGCTTCAGGATCTCGAACTGCCCGCGTGTGAACGCGGTTTCGAACCCATCGGGAAACCGAATGAGATAGTGCTCCTCCGTGCCCGCGGGTGTGCGTGCGACAATGCCGACCGCACCGCGCGGATGCACGGGCATGGCCTTCGCGCCGAGAACTTCGGTGGTGACGACGACTTGGGTGCCGGCGGAGACTTTAGAAACAACGGAACTCATGGGGTCTCAGCAGATTCCCTCTGAGCCATTCGTTCGCGATGGGCCTGACCTATCTCACAAAGATAGTCGTGAAGGCCCGGGATACTCCTTAGCTCCCTGACCACGATCGACATCGTTCCGTCGGGTCTGAGGACGGCTCGAACCATCCCTTCCGGTGAACTATTACGAGAAGCGACGAAGGAAAACAAGAAACCAGCTGCCACAAATGACCACACGCGATGGCCTTCAATTTCCCCGAGGCCGGGGCGCACAATCAAATCCGGAACGTGGGCGCCTTCGTGCATCACGGCCGTGATCAGACACGGATAGGTCACAGGGTCTCCTGGGTTCTCATTGAGCAAAAGTTGCCGAAGATTCTCCTCGTGGGCGCCAAGCTCGATTCCCTTCAACGTCTCAACGGAGGTAACAGCCATCCGCCAGAGGAGCGACATGAGGAAAAGCTTCAACGGCCCATATTCCAATTTCGATAGAAGGATTAAGTTTTCGCTGCGGCCGATTTCATAGGTCTGCCCGCCAAAAAAGATCCCATTCGCGTATTTTTCGTAACGTCCAAATTGCTGCTCGCAGTCGCGACAAAGCAACGGCTCGCGCATCCCTTTTTGGTGGATCTTTACTTTGAGCGACGCATTGCCGCTAAGACCGAAGAACCGGTGCGCCGAGTCATACATCGTCTTGTGCATGAACTCCGGAATAATGTGTGATCGCAGCAGGGGTTTGGACTGCTGGCAGAGTCTGCAGTGCATAGAAGTTCGACGGGGTCGGGTGGTTCACGCCATCAGCGCCTTCGTATCTGCGCTGAGGTCCGTGTGTTTGTCGAAGCCGATAAAGATGCGCGCGTTGGCGTTCTTTGCGGTTTCGGAGAGCGATTGGAGTTCGCGCAGGCGGAGCAGCGCGGGGTGTTTCGCGTAGGCTTCGGCGGCGCTGGCTTGTTCGCGGAGCGCACGGACCTCGGCTTCGTTTTGGATGCGGAGCGCCTCGGCCTCGGCGTGCGCGTGTTTCAGGCGCGAGGCGGCGAGCGACTCGGCGGTCTTCACCTCGGCTTCGGCGGCGTTGCTGGCTTCGATCAGTTTGATTTTCGCTTTCGCCTCGGCCTCGATGCGCTGTTGCTCGGCCTTCGTGCGCGTTTCGACGAGCTGGGCTTCGCTCAGGCGCTCGGCGGCAAGAACCTTGTTCATGATTTCCTGCAGGTTGCCGGGAAACACGAGGTCCTTCACGTCGGCGCGCAGGATCGTCACGCCGTAGGTGGCGGCGGAACCTTTCACCTCGCGCAGGATGTCTTCGCTGAGCTGGTTGCGGTTGGTGAGGATTTGCTCGAGCGCCATCGAGGCAAGCGAGCGGCGCGCGGCGAGTTGCACGTCGCTGTAGAGGCGCTCGTCGTGGTTGCTCACCTGGTGCAGCGCGGCGACGGGGTCGCTCACTTTGAACTGCACGATGATGCTAACGCGGATGGCGACTTTGTCAGCGGTCAGGATTTCCTGGCCCTTGATGGTGAGGTCGCGCTCGCGGACGTCCACAAGGACGATTTCGAACACAGGTTTACGGCGGAACAGGTAGTTCCAGGAGGACGGCACCTCGTAGTAGCCAGGGCCGAGGAGGCGCGTCATGACGCCGTCTTCATACCAGAGGGCGCGGTGGGAATCTTTGATGGTGATGTTGGTTTTCATTTTTTGAAATGGAGCTCCGAAGCAACGTCCATGGGGGCGTAAGAACCGATTCAGATCGGTCCCGTTGAATCGTGAGAGAACGGGTCTTGTTGAGTGTTCTCGCCCTTACGTTGCCGGAGCAAAGGGTGTGAAAATGGGCTGTGAAAAGGTAGGGCGGCTCATCCCTAAGCCGCCGTGGATTGAAGAGGGGAACGGTGCAGGCGCGGCGCGTTAGGGATAACGCGCCCTACCTCAATCACCGGAAACTTCGGCCGCGCCCTCGCGACGCTCCGCCTTGTGGGCGGCGCGTTTTTCGCGGCGGGCGCGCTGCCAGTGCGGCTCGGGGGCTTCGCCGGCCATGATGCAGCCTTGCGGCTGGATCTCGCCGACGACACTCGCGAGACCGAAGCGCGCGATCTGGGCCTTCACTTTCGTCGCGTCCTTGTAGGCGAGCGGCGATTCGGAGAGGTCCGGTGCGCCGCCGAACCAGCGGATGTCGAGGCCGGCGGTCGTCTCGGCCAGCGTCTGTTGCACGCGAGCGGGATCGATCTCGCCGTCGGCGTCCTTGAAGGGCTTCAGCATCGCAGTGCGCGACAGATTGCGTCCGGCGCCGTGCGGGGCGAAGGAGAGGAAGTCGGTGTTGTTCGCACCGAGCACGAGGAGGATTTCGCGCGCCATGTTGAGCGGGATCAGGCCGAGCAGCGGGCGGCCTTGCGCGTCTTGCCACGCGGGCGTGGCGCCTTTGCCGTGGAAGAACGAGTCACCGCGCTTCCACACGAAATTGTGCTCGTTGCCGATTTGCACGAGCGCGCGCTGACCGAGGCGGCGCAGGAGCGCGTCGTGCAACACGGCGTGATTCTCGCGCGTCCAGCGGCCGATGTAGCGCAGGGCGTCCCAGTAGGCGAGGCCCTCCGGGGAATCGCCCGGCAGCCACACGGCGGAGTCCGGGATGTCCTTGGCGTTTTCATTGCACCACAGGCGCGCGGCTTTCTGCCCGCGCTTGTAGAGGTCCGCGCCGAGGCCGCGCGAACCGTGGTGGGTCACGAGGACGTTGAACCCGCCGTCGCGGCGCACGATCCACTCGACCAGCTCGGTGTAACCGGCTGCTTCGAGGGCGACGCGTTGGGCTTCGGTGAACTGGATGCGGCCGACGTAGGCGAAGTGGTTACCGTCGCCCTGCGTGCCGAGGAAATCCTGGGCGCGGCTGCGCAGGCCGGAGAGGAACGGATTGTCCCACACCGGCTCGTCGAGCACGGGCGAGGTGAATTGCTGGCCGCGCGCGCGACCACCCGCACCGAAATGCGTGGTCTTCACGAGATGGTCCATCATGGCGCCGACCGGATGGTTGGCGGGGAAGAACGTGGCGAACATCGAGCAGCAGATATCCGCCGAGTGCGCACCGGGGATGATCGCGTTTTCGACTTCGATGGCGCCGCCGACCGGAATCGTGGCGTGACCGCCACCCGATGGACACGCGTCGGGCATAATCACGCCGCGCTTCACGACGGGGACATGCAGCAGCTCCGTCATGCGCTGGCGGGCAGCGGCGACGTTGGCGGCCTCCTCGGGCGTCTCGGCCTCGATGGCCTCGGCGAGCGGAGCCGGGGCGTAGCGCGGGAGGATCACGGCGAGTTGCTTCGGGAATTCGGCTTCGAGCGCGGTCAGGACTTCGGCACGGGCGAAACCGGTGCTTTCGAGATCGCGGGCGCGGCGCAGGGCCGGGCCAAGGCGGCGGCCTTCGTGCCAACCGGCCGCGATCAGGTCGCGGGCTTTGATTTCCATATTCATGATTTGAGTGTGCGGAGAGTGTAGCAGGATGCGCCGCGCGCGTGTAGCGCGCAGGACGCGTGAGATGTGACTATTGGGTCAGGTTTGATTTTGCGGGCAGTCACGCGGCCGGATCATGATACGCGCACGCGTGCCGCGAAACAGCGGCGCAGCGATCGCGACGCCGCGCGGGCGCACAGGGAACGTGGTCTCGTGGAGCGGACGCAGTTTGCTCGGCAGACGGACGAGGCGGAGACGGAGCGTGGGACGTTGGGTGATGGGAAAGGCAGACATGGTGATGGTGCGGGTGGTGATTTGCAGAAACGAGTGGCACGGACTTTCCAGTCCGTGAACGCGACGGGCGGACACGGGCTGGAAAGCCCGTGCCACGAAACGGAGGTCAGCCGCGGCTCAGAACGGTTTGCCAGAGGGCGAGCACGATGAAGTCGGCGCGGAGCTTTTTCTCGGCGGCTTCACGGATTTGGCGGACGCGCTCTTTCGAGACGCCGAGTTCGGCCGCGATCTCGTCGAGCGTGGCGTCGTCGAGGTAGTAGCGGCGGAGCACGTGCGCGTGGTTGGGCGCGAGGCGCGCGAGGGCCGCGTGCACGGAGGCGTGCGTGTCGTCCGACTCCGCGGAGCGCGCCGGGCAGGCGGCGGCGTGATCGGGCAGGACGTGCAAGCACTCGCCCGCAGCATCGGTCTCGTCGAGTGAACACGCCTCGGCGGCGTGCGCGAGTTGCTCGAGTTGAACCACGGCGTCGACGGTCAGTCCCGTGAGCGCGGCGACATCCGCTGGAGTCGGCGCACGCCCGAACTGTTGCTCGAGCGCGGCCTTCGCGCGACGGACAGTGGTGACCTGCGTGCGCGTGTGCCGGGACAACGGGTCGAGCCGGCGGAGTTCGTCGAGCACGGCGCCGCGGACGCGCACGTAGCAAAAAGCGCGGGTTTGCTCCGGCGGACCGTCGTAACGCAGCAGGGCCTCGACGAGGGCGAGTTTGCCAGCGCTCGCGAGGTCCTCGCGCGAGACGTGCACGGGCAGCCGGCGGTCGAGCGTGCCGAGCACGGCGTCGACGACCGTGAGTGTGTCAGTCAGCGAGGAGGTGGTGGTGAAGGGAGGTGCAAGAGTCATGGGGAGCGGGGTGATCCCGGGAGAGTTTACGATGAGAGAGTGTGTGGTAGGGCCGGCGCTCGCCGCCGGGCCGTCACGCAGCGGACGTGATAGCCGCGGCGGCCTGCCGACGAGCGGCAGCCCTACCGATCAGAGATGCAGGAAATGCCGCCAGTCCGGGTGGCGCGCCTCGCGCACGGTCGCGGAGACCGGGAGCGGCTTCGGCGCGGCGGGCTTGCGCAGGAGCCGCAGGCCGGCCTCGTGCGGGAGTCGGTTGGCCTTGAGGGAATTGATTTCCTTCTTCGACCACACGAGGTTCTCGAACGAATCGCGGCCACCGCGGTCGCGCGGGACGACGTGGTCCAGGTTGCCCCCGGTCTTACCAACGAATTCGCCAGTGTATTGGCAGACGCCCTCGTCGCGCGCGAAGATCGCCGCGCGCGAGACGCGCGGGAGGCGAACGGGCATGCGGTCGAACTGCGTCGAGACGATGACCGTCGGCACGCGCACGTGGAGCTTCGGCGTCGAGATCGAGAAATCGAAATCGCGCACCGGCAGATTCACCCACTCATCCCACGGGAGCGGGTTGAGGTAGAGCGGCCGGTCAAAGTTCCACGCGCCGTCGGCGAGCTGCGGGTAGGCGACGTCCACGCCGAGCGCCGGCGGCAAACCGGCCGAACCGCCATTGAGCGCGATGAGCGCCTGCTTGACGGTGCGATGGCCGATGACCTGCCACGCGCGGTTGAGCGAGAGGACGATGGGCTTGTCCAAAATGGACCCTGAGCCTGTCGAAGGGTTAAGGATGTCGGTGGTCATGGAAGGAAAAGGAGGAGGTGAAACGGAATGGCTCCCGCTGCGCACAGCTCGCCCGACGTCGGTGTGTGTTCTGATTTGCGACCTGCCGGCGCCGAGATTTCGGCGAGACAGAAAATGGTCCTCGTGCACGGTAACGCTCCGCGGTCGATCGGTTATCAGCCGATTGCTCTGCTTTTGAGCTACACGAGGGAAAATGGTCCCTTCACAAGGACTTGCACCTCGATCTCGAGCTTCGCGGGCCCGTGTCCTGGCTATTGGACGATGAAGAGAAAAGAAACGGAGCCAGACCGAGTCTGGCTCCGGGAGTAGGGCGCGGTCTCCGACCCGCCCTGTTGATCGCACGCTGACGGAAATGGCGGGTCAGGGACCGCGCCCTACTTACTCTACTCCTCCAGCGGCACGGACTCGACCTCGCGGACGAGCGCTTCCGGGTCGCGGTCGAGTTTCTGCATCAGCTCGAACACGCGGTCGCTCCATCCGGCGAGGCAGCAAACGCGCTCCTGCGGGAACTGGAGCGTGCCGTAGCCTTTGAGGTCGAAGCTGAAGATGCGCGGTGTCACCGCGTGGCGCATCTTGTAATCGAGGAACGCCTGCACGGGCGCGCCCTCGCCGATCCAGCCCTGCATGTCCGACAGAATCACGATACGGTCATAAGCGCGGTTCGCGCGCGCGAAGATCGCATTGAAATTCGTGCCGCCCGAGATGAACGGGATACTCTGCGCCGCCGTGAGCGTGGTGTCGCGGCGGTTCAGCGAGACGTAGCGGGCGTCGTCGCTGAAGAGCATGAGGTCGGCCCCGCTCGCTTTCACGAGCGTGGCGGCGAACAGCGAACCGATCGACTGCGGGCGACCGACCATCGAGCCCGACGAATCGAGCGCGACGAGTGTCTGACCACCGAAGTTCGGCACGTTGGCGAGCGAGTGATCGATTGCCGTGTTCAACGCCTCCATCACGCGGCTGGCGCCGGGCAGGTTGCCCTGCTTCAGCACGTCGACCGCGGCGAGGAATTGAAACGGAAACACGAGCGAGCGGCGGACCGCTGGCTCGTCGGCGAGCTGCTGGCACAGTTCGTCGATCAGCTCCGGTGCCTGCGTCAGGATGTTGCGCACGTTGCGGAGCAGGGCGAGGTAGCCGATTTTGCGCTCGCGCAGGAGTTCGCCCCACGCCTGCGACTTTGCACCCGCCACGTCCGCCGAAGTCGTGCCCTCACCGGCCTGCGTGAGTTTGGTCTCCCACGTCCGGGCCGGAGCGAGTTCACCACGGACGAGCTTCGAGAGCGCGGGCGTGGCCTTCGGGCGGACGAGGTTGACCGCGTCGACCATTTTGAAGGCGCCGTGCTCGCGGCGATATTTGGCCACCTGATACTCGTCGAAACGGGCGAGGGCCGCACCGAGACCCTTCTTCAGGGAGTTCGGCACGGGACGACCGTAGACGGCGAGGTAGTAGGCGAGCGTCTCCATCACATCGTCCGGGCGGCGCACGACTCGGGCGTAGAAACCCTTCGTCCAACGCTCACCCTTGACGGACTTGGCGAGTTCGCCGGCAACGAGGTGGCTAACCGAGCGCATCCCGTGGGTGTTGCGCGCGTAGAGCGCCGCTTTCGCGACGAAACGCGGGTCACCGACCTTCGCGATCAGCTCACGGATTTTCACCGTGGTCTGTTGCTCGGTGCGGTAGAACTCGTCCTCGAGAAACGTGGTGAGCAGCACGGCGACGAGCTCGAGTTTGGCGGTCTGCGTGAACGCGCGACCGCCGGCATAATTGACCGTGTTGGGCGCGGGTTTAGCGCGCGACAGCGGATTGAGGATACTGAACTTGGCCATGGCGGCCTCCTTTTCTTTGCTGGGGCCACGGATGATATTTCACCCGCGGAGGGATAGCCCGGGACGCCGGGACACGATGGTAAATGCGGGAGAACGGCGTCTTCGGGAACGGCCTTGCGGCCGCTGTTGCTCTACCACTGAGCTACGCGCCGAAGCGCGGGCGGACTTGAACCGCCGACCGACACATTAGAAGTAACCGAAGACTCACTGCCCGCAAAAGGGAGACGAGGGAGACGGAGCGTCAGCGGAGATGGGGCCGCCGGAGGCGGAGTCCGCAGGACCGCGAAAAGCGCGCCAAAGGCGAACGCGGGTTTGTGGGTTTGAACCACGCATCTGTTGAGGATGTTTTTCCGAAGTAACCGCGCTCTCACTGCCCTCGAAAGGGATTTCCGGGAGAAACCAGGCGAAGTTCCCTGGAGCCCTTCCCGTCTGCCGCTGACGCGGCAGGCGGGCGCTCGTTTTCGCAGCCGTGGTTTTCAGACCCGGCACGGGATTCGATTTGGAGCGAAGTAGCTTCACCTTCACTGCCCGGAAAAATTGGTCGGCGAGACAGGAATCGCACCTGCATGGGCGGGAGCCCACGAGTTTCTGAGACTCGCGTGTATACGTTCCACCACTCGCCGAATGAGACTGGTGCCGGCGGCAGGGGTTGCACCTGCACGGTCAACGTTCTCGACGTTGTGCCTCTCCTCTTGGGCTACGCCGGCAAAAAATATGGAGCCATCGGGGGCGCTTGCATCCCCATCCGCCTGCTACGAAGGGGCCGCGTCTCGGTTTACGCTTCGATGGCAAATCCTGGGGGCTCGAGCGGGATTTGCGCCCGCGACCTTCTCCTTATGAGGGAGCTGCGCTGCTGCTGCGCCATCGAGCCGTGAAAAATGGTGGGGACCGAGGCAGTTGCAGCCTCACGATGTGCCGAGTAAGAGCCGGCTGCCCGTCACCTGTGGCTTGATCCCCAAAAAGTGGCTGCGGCGGGAGGCCTCGCACCTCCATTCTCGGGTTCAAAGCCCGCTGTCCTGCTGTTAGACGACACCGCAACAAAAGTGACCCGGCCCGGAGGCATGCTCCGGGCCGGAGTTGTTTTCTGTCCTTAGCGGATCGAGCGGCGCGCGCGGTAGTCGCTGCGTGCGATGAGCACGAGAGCGACGACGGCGAGCCAGGCGATCACGAGGGGAAACGCATTCATGGCGTTGTCCTTTCTGTCTTGAGGCCTTGTTCCATGGAGCTTCGGCCGTTGTCTGCGCGCTCCCCGAACGGAGCACGCGAAAAGTGATTGGCTGCGGCCCGTGGACTTGCACCACGACGAGGCGATTAACAGGCGCCCATGCTACTTTGACATTATGCCGCAATGGTCAGGTGGGCGGGACTTGCACCCGCTTCCCCGGCTTCACAGGCCGGTGCTCCGCTCACTGAGCCACGCACCTGATTGAAAAACTAAAAATGGTCGGAGCGGCGTGACTCGCACACGCGTGCTCTCGGTCCCAAGCCGAGTGCCTGACTTCTAGGCTACACCCCGAAAAAACTGGGAGCAGGACTCGGAATTGCACCGAGAGAGCCGGCGTATGAAACCGGCGGTGGACTCTCCACTTCCTGCTATGGTGGGAATGGTTGGGATCGCACCAACACCTTCTCCTTTTCAGTGAGACGTGCAGACTGACTACACTACGTTCCCTTCGAAAACATTGGCACGGACGGCAGGTAACGCTCCTGCATCGGGTCGTTTTGGAGACGACTGCCTTGCTTGTCGGCCACGTCCGTAGAGCGCCCGAACGCCCGGGCGAAAAAGGAAACCGCGGCTCAGGTCACTCAGCGTCGGAAGACTTCTCCGGCGTCCGTCCTCAATGACCGCGGGTTAAGGGTTGGTGGGAGCCGGTGGGATCGCACCACGCGTCAATGCCAGTCGGTTTAACGACGGCCGGGTTACAGCCGGCTGACTGGAACGGCTCCCGAATCCGCCTTCGCTCCATGAGCTACGGCGAGACTACAAACAAATGAACACGCCGGCATGACTATAGATGGCGTTTCTGAAAAGCCCGGCCTGACCCAGACTTCAGATAAGCCTCGAAGGCCTCAGCCTTCTCGCGCGTCGCGAACGAACAATACCAACGCAGAGTCCACGGCCTAAATTTCGCCGTGTGAAACGACTCGCCTTCGTTGTGCTGCGCCATGCGCACTTTCAGATCGGAGGTCGAGCCCACGTAGAAGCGACCGGTCTCTACCAGGCTCTCAAGAATATAGACGTAGAACACGCGCACCATCTACGTCCTCGCAACCAACCTCGCCATAGCTTTCGGAGGCCGAAAGCGACGGCGGGAAACTGGCCCTTGCCGGACTTGGGCCGCCGGCTGGCTTCATACGGATCCGATAGGGCAAAACGTTCTCCGGTCTCGGATCGAGAACCGGCGCTTCCTTAAGGAAATTTGGCCGCCCTGGCCGGACTTGCACCGGCGTTGCCCGGATTGAAAGTCCGGAGTCCTCAACTACTAGACGACAAGGCGGAAAAGAAATGGAGCGAGACGAGCGCGGCGGGCGGGAAACGGATTCCGCGGCCAGGCACTCCTGAACACTCACAAAAATTGTCACGCGGCCGGCTTCGCCGTTTAACGCCCTCTGGCGCACCGCGTGTAGAATATAAAAGAGGACACGACCGCGCTGCGGCCGTGTCCTCGTCGCAAAAAAGAACACACACCGTCGTCCCTTTTACCCTGAGCCGGTCGAAGGGCTCGTGAGTAGTTTGGACGGCCGCAGGATTTGCACGCGGACGTTGGGCTGATTGACTGGGCTCAGCGATGAAGCCGCTTATGGAATATGGAAAAACGAGGATGACCTCGGATTTCCGGAAGCGGTTGGGCCCACTCGGGGCACAAAAAACCCACTTCCGGAATGGAAGTGGGCGGCGTGAGGCGGCGAGTAATCGCAGGCGTCAGGTTACACCACTTCCAGAGAGCATCGCGTAATCGGGTCGATTGAGACCTCGTTCACTGCGCTTGCTCGGAGTCGTCGTCTGGGCACGAATCGCCACACACAACGACTGCCATCCGGTTAGCCGGAAGGCGGGGAGTTGATTAGCGTGTGTGGATTTCATGGGAAGGTGCGGAGAGACGGTTAAAGGTGTGACGGGTTACAACGGCGGTCGGGGAAAGAAAATCAAGGGGGCAGGGAAAGATTTTTTTAATGAAGTGATTTTTTCGGAGCCGCTCGTGCGAGTGACGGGGCAGACCTTACCCGAATCATCGCGGGCTTGCCATGCCGGTTTCACCAGCGAGCCTGACTCATTAGTCATGTTTGAAGCACTCTTCTCCGAACGCGGGCTCTCGCTCGACCGACTCAAGGTTCTCATCGTGGTGCGCGATGCCGGCAGCATCGCGCAGGCGGCGCCGGGCGACCCCGTGCGCCAGAGTCAATACAGCCGCCAGCTCCGCGAGCTCTCGGAATTCTTCGGCTGCGAGGTCGCCCAGCGTCGCGGAAAAATCCTGAAACTCACCGCGCAGGGCGAACGCCTCGCCGAGCTCGCGCGGGAGCAGCTCCGCTCGCTCGAGGATTTCCGCTCCGAGTGCCGCGAGGAGAGTGTCGCATTCACGATCGGCGCGGGCGACAGCCTGATCCAATGGCTCGTGATTCCTCAGCTGGGCGCGTTGCTCTCGACGTTTCCCGGAACGCGTTTCGCCACGACCAATCTTCGCACTAACGAAATCGTGCAGCAGCTCACCGATTGCCGGCTGGACTTTGGCATCGTCCGCAAGAACGCCGTTACGGCAGGGCTCAAAGCCGTCTCGCTCGGCATGATCACCTACGTGGCGGTTATTCCGGAAAAATTGGTGCCGAAAAAAGGAAAGGTCTCGCTGGAACAAGCCCTGCGAGAGCTCCCTCTAGCCACCCAAACAACCGACGGACAGTTTACCTCGGGGCTGCGCACATTGGCGAAAGATCGCGGCATTTCCCTGGTCCCTGCCCTCGCCTGCCAGTCGTTTCCGCAAACCCTGGCTTCCGTCAAGACCGGCAAATTCTGGGCGGTTGTTCCGGAGATCGCTGTGCGCGACCTCGCCGCCGGAACGTATCGGCCAATCGATGACGTCGGGCTGCAGTCACTCGCCCGTGAAGCCATGCTGGTATGGAATCCCCGTTTGGTGCGCATCCGCCCGGGCGCGGCGAAGATCGCGTCGACGCTTCACACCATTCTGCAGGCGAAGCGTCCGTAGCCCTCGGAGAAATCTCGGCGTGGTGCTTTCAAAAAGGCAGGCTCATGAGAGCCGCGCCCGGCTCGCGGCTTCTGTCACCAAGGCGGCTGAAAATCCGCCGGCGTAAAGCCCATCGCTCCCCTGATCCTCCCGCTCGCGCCAACCCACCGACACGTTGCCCTCGCCATCGTGCACTCCGGTGCGCAACCATCCGCTCGCCGCATCGTCTACGCCCTCGCTCTCCGCCTCCCCCATGGCCTGCCCCTGCCGACACCGTCTCGCTCTTCTGCTCCTCCCACTCGCCCCCTTGGCGTTTGGGGCCACGCCGTCGTCCTCCGCGGCGGATAGCGCCGAAGTGCTTTTCGTCCAACGCGTCTGGCCGCTCCTGCAGCAAAAATGCCTCCCGTGCCACGGCGACGATCCCGCGAAGATCAAGGGCGGTCTCGATCTCCGCACCCGCGCCTCTGCCCTTGAGGGTGGCGACAGCGACCAACCTGCCTTCGTCGCCGCGCAGCCCGACCGCAGCCCGCTCTACCTCGCCACCCTCCGCGACCATGCCGACTGGGAGCCAATGCCGCCGAAGGAACCCGACCAACTCTCCGCCGCCCAAATCGACTGGCTGCGGCAGTGGATCGTCGGCGGAGCTCCCTGGCCCGATGCTGCCCGGCAAAAACAACTCGCCGCGGTCCACGCGGAAAAAAATCCGGCCGACGATGGCGTTACCATGCCCACCAGCGGCGGCCTCTCCGCCGACTGGACGAATCGCCGCTACGCCCCCGCCGGCATGTGGGCCTATCAACCCGTCAAGAAACCCGCGATCCCGTCGGCGTTCACGCCGGCCGCCCCCGCCGCAGCAAATCCGATCGATGCGTTCCTCGCCGCGCGCCGCCCACCCGGTCTCGTCACGGCTCCAGCGGCCGATGCCCGCACCTTCATCCGCCGCGCCACGTTTGATCTCACCGGCCTCCCGCCGACACCAGACGAGGTTGCCGCCTTCGAACGCGCGGCATTCGAAAATCCGAAATCGGCAATCGAAAATCTCGCGGACCGCCTCCTCGCCAGTCCGCACTACGGCGAACGTATGGCGCAACACTGGCTCGACGTCGTGCGCTACGCCGACAGCAGCGGTTTCGCCAACGACTACGAGCGCGGCAACGCCTGGCGCTACCGCGACTACGTTGTGCGCTCGTTCAACACCGACCTCCCCTACGACCGTTTCATCCGCGAACAAATCGCCGGCGACGAACTCGCCGACTCCTCGCCACCCTCGCCTCCGAACGCTCAACCCTCGGCTCCGACTTCGCCTCCCTCATCCCCGCACACTCCAGCCGCAGCTCTCAATTCCCCACCCTCGCCCCCCCACTCCGAACTCCTCATCGCCACCGGTTTCCTCCGCATGGGCCCGTGGGAACTCACCGGCATGGAGGTCGCCAAGGTCGCCCGCCAACGCTTCCTCGACGATGTCACCAACGCCGTCGGCGAGACCTTCCTCGCACACTCGCTCCAATGCGCGCGCTGCCACGACCACAAATTCGACCCCGTCCCGACCCGCGACTACTACGCGCTGCAAGCCGTCTTCGCCACCACGCAACTCTCCGAGCGCCCCACCCCGTTTCTCCCGGTTGAAAACACCGCCGGTTTCGAAGAGGCCGCCTACCTCGAACCGCGCCGCGCCGACTATGTCGCCACCCTCCAGCGTCTCGACGTCCAGCTCCTCGCCGCCGCCGAAAAATGGTTCGTCGACCAAAAGCTCGACCCCGCGAAATGGAGCGCCGCCGTCACCCAGGCCCGCACGCAGGAGCGCGCCACGAAGCGCCGCGATTTCGAGGGCATCTTCAACGCCGCCCGCGCAATCCTCACGCGCCAGAAAATCCCCGAGGAGCAGTTCCCGCCCAAGCTCGTCGGCTTCAGCCCCGAGGACTACGGCAACGAGCGCGTCGCCCGCAAAGGCCTCGAGCGTCTCCGCTGGGAACTCGAGCGCTACGAGCCCTTCGCCCTCGCCGTCTACAATGGCCGCACGCCCGACGTAAAGTCCGTCAACGCCCCGCTTCGCATGCCGCCGACGCGCCTCACCGTCGGCGAACTCGAAGAGACCTGCATCCTCACCGGCGGCGATCCGTTCACCCCCGGTGAAAAAGTCGCCCCCGGCGTCCTCAGCGTCCTCGGCGCGCTCCAGAAAACACCCGTGCCCACCACGATCGAAGGCCGCCGCCGCGCTCTCGCCGAGTGGATTGCCGACCCCGCGAATCCGCTCACCACGCGCACGTTTGTGAATCGGGTCTGGCTCTGGCATTTCGGCCGCCCGCTTGCCGGCAACCCCAACAATTTCGGCAGCACCGGCCAAAAGCCCACGCACCCCGAACTCCTCGATTGGCTCGCCGCGACCTTCGTCGAACAGGGCTGGTCCCTCAAAGCCCTGCATCGTGCGATCATGACGAGCGAGGCCTACGCCCGCAGCGCCACGCACCCCGACCGCGCCGCCCTCGCCGCGCTTGATCCCACGGGCACGAGCTACGCCGTGTTTGCCCCGCGGCGCCTCACCGCCGAGGAACTCCGCGACGCCCAGCTCGCCGCCACTGGCGAACTCAACCGCACGCTCGGCGGCATCCCCAACCGCCCCGAGATGAACCTCGAAGCCGCCCTGCAGCCGCGTCAGGTCATGGGCACATTCGCCTCCGCATGGGTCCCGAATCCCCTCCCCGCCCAACGCCACCGCCGCAGCCTCTACGCCCTCAAACTCCGCGGCCTCCCCGATCCCGCGATGGAAGTCTTTAACCAGCCCACCCCCGATTTCTCGTGCGAGCGCCGCGACGCCGCCACGATCACGCCGCAGGTGTTCAGTCTCTTCAACAGCGCCGCGAGCCACGCCCGCGCGCTCGCCCTCGCCGCCCGCGCCGTGCGCGAAACCAACTCCGACTCCGCCGCCCTCACCCGCTGCTTCACCCTCGCCCTCGCCCGCCCGCCCACCGCCGCCGAACTCGCCGCGTGCCTCGCGCATTGGAACGAGGTCGCGACCCTCCACACCGCGTCCCCGCCTCCGCCGGTGCTCCCTCCGCGCGCCGTCCGCCGTGATGCCGTCGAGGAAAACACCGGCGAAAAATTCTCCTTCCAAGAAACGCTCCACGCCTCCGCCGACTTCGTGCCCGACCTCGCTCCCGCCGACGTCCCGCTCCGCACGCGCGCCCTCGCCGACGTCTGCCTCGCCCTCTTCAACACCAACGAATTCGCGTATGTCGACTAGCCCGTATTTCCCCTGCGCCGGCGCCCGCGCTCTCCACGCCCCCACGCGCCGCGATTTTCTCTACAGCCTCGGCGCCAGTCTCGGCAGCGTAGCCTTCACCTCGCTGCTCGCCGCCCAGACCCAAGCCCCCACTCCGCAGTCCCCGCCGTCCCTCGCTCCCCGCGCACCGCACGTTCCGGCCAAAGCGAAAAATTGCATTTTCCTCATGATGGAGGGCGGCCCGTCGCACATCGACACCTTCGACCCCAAGCCCGCCCTCACGCGCCTCCACCTCCAAGCCTTCACCCGCGAGGGCCGCCAAAAATCCGCGATGGAGAGCGGCAAACGCTACTACGTCCAAAGCCCCTTCACCTTCCGCAAAGCCGGCCAGAGCGGCGCCGATATGGCGACGAATTGGGAGCACCTCGCGCGCGTCGCCGATGACCTTTGTTTCTACCGCGGCTGCCAGGTCGACAGCGTCAATCACCCGACCGCCATGTATCAGATGAACACCGGCAACCGCTTCGGCGGCGACCCCGGTCTCGGCGCGTGGGTGAACTACGGCCTCGGCTCCCTGAACCAAGACCTCCCCGGTTTCATCGTCCTCCCCGAAGTTTCCTACCCGCAAGGCGGCTCCGCCAACTGGTCCAACGGCTACCTGCCTGCCCAGTTTCAGGGCACTCCCCTCCGCGCGAAGGGCTCGCCCATCCTCGATCTCGCCCCGCCCGCCGGTGTGAGTGCCGCGCGCCAGCGCAAAAATCTCGATCTCATCGCGCAGCTCAACGCCGCCCACGCCGCGCAACATCCCGGCTTCGACGAACTCGCCGCGCGCATGGACAACTACGAGCTCGCCTTCCGGATGCAGATGCAGGTCCCCGAGACGCTCGATCTCTCGAAGGAGGACGAGAAAACGAAAGCCCTCTACGGCATCGGCCAGGACGCCACCGACGCCTTCGGCCGCAAATGTCTCCTCGCCCGCAAACTCGTCGAGAAGGGCGTGCGCTTCGTGCAGCTCTACAACGGCACGTGGGACAGCCACGACTACATCGAGCGCGCCCACGGCAATCTCGTGCGCGGCGTCGACCAGCCCATCGCCGCCCTCATCACCGATCTCAAACAGCGCGGCCTCCTCGACAGCACGCTCATTGTCTGGTGCGGCGAGTTCGGCCGCACGCCCGACAACGGCGTCCGCGGCGGCACCGCCTACGGGCGCGACCACAATCCCAACGCCATGACGATGTGGCTCGCCGGCGGCGGCGTGAAAGCCGGCCACACCATCGGCGCCACCGACGAGACGGGCATGACCGCCGTCGACAAAGTCCACCACGTGCGCGACGTCCACTGCACGCTCCTGCGCCTCCTCGGCCTCGACGACAACAAACTCACCTTCTATCACGCCGGCCGTTTCAAACAGCTCAGCCAGTTCGGCGGCTCCGTCATCAAAGACCTCATCGCATGAACCGCCGTCTCCTTTGCGTCCTCCGCGCGCTCCTCACCGCCGCCGTCTTCGTCGGCGCAAACGCCACCGCGATCGCCGCCTCCGCCGACGCTCCGCCACCCGCGGGCCAACGCGTCTTCGTGTGCGCACACAGCTTTATGATCTACACGGCGAAGCTCCTGCCCCCGCTCGCCGAGGCCGCTGGCATCGCCCACGTGAATGCCGGCCAGCAAATGATCGGCGGCTCCCGCGTTATCCAGCATTGGCAGCTCCCCGACGGGAAAAACCGCGCCAAGGCCGTCCTGCGCGCCGGCGACGCCGATGTCCTCACACTCTCGCCCAACGCGCTCATGCCCGACGAGGGCATCGATCTCTACACGAAACTCGGTCTCGAAAAAAATCCCGCGCTCCGCGTCTTCGTGCAGGCCTCGTGGGCCACGCGCGACGGCACGAGCGGTCCGTTCAAAAACGACCAGCGCAACACCGCCACCATCGCCTCGCTCCGCAGCCAGCGCGACGCCCACCGCACGCTCTGGCTCGCGAAACTCGAAGCCCAAGTCCGCGCCCTCAACACCACCGTTGGCCGCAACGCCGTCTATATCGTCCCTGTGAGCGACGCCGTCTTCGCCCTCCGCGAAAAAGTCGCCGAAGGCCGCGCGCCCGGTCTCACCAAGCAGACCGATCTATTCCGCGACGACCTCGGCCACCCGCACCCGCCCCTCGCGATGCTCGTCACCTACTGCCATTTCGCCGCGATCTACGGCCGCAGCCCCGTCGGCCTTCCCGTGCCCGCCGTCTTGAAAGGCCTGCCCCACGCCGCCGAACTCAATCGCCTCCTGCAACAAATCGCCTGGGACGCCGTCACCGCTTATCCGCTCAGCGGCGTGCGCACCACCTCCACGCTCTCCCGATGAAACCGTCCCGCACCGTCATCCTATTTCTCGCACTCTTCGGCCTCGCCGCTCGCGCCCCTGCGCTTGCCGCCACGGCCGGCACCGCGCCGCGCCCCAACATCATTTTTATCGTCGCCGACGACCTCGGCTACGGCGAACTCGGTTGCTACGGCGGCAAAGAAATTCCCACGCCGCACCTCGACGCGCTCGCCGCCGGCGGCGTGCGTTTCACCAACGGCTACGTAACCGCGGCGTTCTGCGCCGCCTCGCGCGCCGGGTTTCTCACCGGGCGTTACCAGACGCGTTTCGGTTTCGAGTTTAATCCCATCGGCGCGAAAAACACCGCGCCCGGCATCGGCCTCCCGGTCGGCGAAAAAACCGTGGCCGACCACCTCCGCGCCACCGGCTACGCCACCGCCCTCGTCGGCAAATGGCACCTCGGCGGCACCGCCGAATTCCACCCGCAACGCCGCGGCTTCGACGAGTTCTTCGGCTTCCTCCACGAGGGCCACACTTACGTCCCGCACCCGTGGGCCGGCGTCACCACGTGGCTGCGACGCCGCGCTCTGCCCGACGGCGGCACCGGCCGCTGGATATCCCCCGATGGCCGCATCCTCTGGACCACCCACATGGGCGGCAACGAGCCCGACTACGACGCCGACAATCCCTTGCTCCGCTCCAGTCAACCCGTCGACGAACGCGCCAACCTCACGGACGCGTTCACCCGCGAGGCCAACGACTTCATCACCCGCCACCGCACGCAGCCGTTTTTCCTCTACCTTGCCTACAACGCCGTCCACAGCCCGATGCAGGCCGCCGACACCTACCTCGCGAAATTCGCCCACATCCCGGACATGCACCGTCGCATCTTCGCCGCGATGCTCGCGCACCTCGACGACAGTGTCGGCCGCGTGCTCGACCACCTCCGCTCCACCGGCCTCGCCGAAAACACGCTCGTCGTCTTCTTCAGCGACAACGGCGGCCCGACCAAAGAGCTCACCTCCCGCAACACTCCGTTGCGCGGCGGCAAAGGCGAACTCTGGGAAGGCGGCATCCGCGTGCCGTTCATCGTCTCCCTGCCCGGCCGCATCGCCCCCCACACACTCGCGACGCCCGTGATCTCGCTCGACGCCACCGCCACCGCCCTCGCGCTAGCCGGCATCTCCGCCACGCCCACCCCGATCGACGGTGCGAATCTCTGGCCGCTCCTCTCCGGAAAATCGGACGCTGCGCCGCACGACACGCTCTACTGGCGCGTCGGCGAACGGCACGCCATCCGCCAAGGTGATTGGAAACTCCTCCGCCAACGCGGCGCCTGGCAGCTCTACAACCTGGCCCAAGACATCGGCGAGCAAACCGACCGCGCCACCGCCGAACCGGCCCGCACCCAGGAACTCGCCGCGCTCTGGGAAACGTGGAACGCCGCGCAAATCGCCCCACGCTGGAAATAGGCGCCGCTCCTTTTTCACTCTGAAAACCATGAACTCAAAACTCCGCCCCGCCCTCGCCGTCGCCGCCCTCGCGCTGCTGACCGCTTTTCCCGCCCTCTCATCCGCCGCCGAAAAACTCACCCCGCTCTTCGACGGCAAAACGCTCGCCGGTTGGGCCGCCAAAGGCGGCACCGCCACCTATCGCGTCGAAGACGGCATGATCGTGGGCCGCACCGTCGAAGGCAGCAAAAACACCTTCCTCTGCACCACCCGCGACTACGCCGACTTCGAATTCGAATGCGAAGTGAAGTGCGACGTCGCGCTCAACTCCGGTTTCCAAATTCGCAGCCACGTCTACGCCAAGCCGACCCCGCAAGCCTCCGTCCCCAAGAAAATCCGTGAGGCCGGCGAGGTCTACGGCTACCAATGCGAGATCGCCGAAGCCGCCAAAGGCGTGTCGGGGAATTTCTGGGACGAAGGCCGCTGGACGAAATGGCACGACGATCTCGCGAAGAAACCCGGCGCCGCGACCGCTTTCAAAAACGGCGAGTGGAACCACTACCGCATCGTCGCGCAGGGCGACCGGATCCGGTCGTGGGTCAACGGCGTCCCCTGCGCCGATTTCCGCGACACCCTCGACGCCACCGGCTTCATCGGCCTGCAAGTCCACAGCATCGCCAAAGGCAAAGGCCCCTACGAAGTCCGCTGGAAAAACATCCGTCTCCGCGAACTGAAAGCCGGCGATGTCGTGAAGTAAGCGCGCCGTCCGGCGATATTCCGGCTACCGCGCGGTAGGGCCCGACCTCCGGGCGGGCCGTCAGGATTTTCGTCCGCTCTCGGCCCGCCCGGAG
>CALRZR010000122.1:0-21316 GCA_943372705.1 Opitutus sp. GAS368
TCGGTGTCCGCCTGCTCGGCCTCTACCAGGACGCCAAGGGCTGGCGCCAATGGGACTTCAACGAGCAGCGGCGCCTCACCGCCGCCTTCAGCTACCAACCGTGGGCCAACACCGCGATCCGCGGCAGCTACCAAGGCGGCAACTCGGCCAACAACATTTCGCTCCCGTGGAACGCCACCGATTCGCTCACCACGTGGCTCGCCGCCAGCCGGCCCGCCGCCGATGGCGCCGCCGTGCCGACCACCACGGCCTTCGGCACCGCCAACCGCTACACCTTCGTCGCACAGGACAACGCCGTCTTCAACCTTCGCTCCGAGCTCTTCAGCCAGCGCGCCCCGAGCAACACGCTCGTCTCCCCCGCGCTCATGGGCTACGCCTACAACCTCACCGGCCCCGGCGGCGTGCGCACGCAGAACTTCAACGAGTGGCAGTTCAAGATTGAGCAGCGCTTCGCGCGCACAGTGGTCGCTGAGTTCGCCTATTTCCACAACGTCAACCGCATCCTCACCCGCGGCAACGTGAACCCCAACGTCTTCCTCACCGGCGATCCCAATCCCAACATCCCCACCCACACCCTCGCCGTGGTCCCCAATCCCCGCGTGCGCCAGCTTTACCTCGAGGACAACTGGAGCCGCGACCCCTTCAAGGACCGCAACGAAATCTACCGCCTCAGCGCCGCCTGGGAGCCCAACTTCGGCAAATGGTTCGGCCGCCACCGGCTTGCCGGTCTCGCGGAGTTCACGCGCCAGGATCGCCTGCGCCGCTGGCAGAACGAAATCCTCATCGACCAGAACAACCTCGCCATCTCCAACTCGGCCAACCCCGAGGGCGCCGCCAACCAGCCCTGGCGCCGCCGCTACGTGACCGAGGGCCAGTTCGAGACCTATTTCGCGGGCGATCCCACGCAGACGATCCCGGCGTTCACCATCGGCGCCAACACCTACCGCTCGCACTACGCCTCCCGCACGCGCTCCAACTCCCACACGATCCAGGAAGCGCACTCGCTCATGTTCGCCGCGCAGAGCTTCTGGCTGAAGGATCGCCTCGTCACGACCGTCGGCTACCGCGTCGATCCGATCGAGTTCCAGACCTACGATCAGGCGCGCATCACCGACACGCGTGATCCGCGCTACACCTCGGGTCGCTTCGCCCTCAACGAGTGGGACTTCAACGGCGACATCGCCGTGAACAAATACCGGCCCAAGACCTTCAGCGCCGGCGCCGTCCTCCACGTGCTGCCGCGCCTCTCCGTCTTCTACAACGAATCGCGCAACAGCGGCACGCCGCGCCTCGACCGCACCATCCTCCCCACCGGCAAGACCCCGCCGCCCACCGAGGGCCTCGGCCACGATGTCGGCCTCATGATCGACGTGCTCGGCGACGACCGCCTCTTCTTCCGCTTTGGCGCCTACGAGACCCGCCAGACCAAGGATGCCGCGATCATCCCCGACGGCCTCTCGGTCAACACCTCCGCCTCCCTCGGCGGCGCCGCGATGGTCAACATCTACAACGCCCTGCTCAACGCCCGCCGCATCACGCAGGCGCAGTTCGACTCCGAGCTGAAATTCTACAACGCCGCCACCATCGACGCCGTCACCACCGGCTGGGAAGCCGAGTTTATCGCCAACCCCACCAAGGCCCTTACGCTGCGCCTCGGCGTCTCGTTCTCGGAGCGCAAACGCGAGAACTTCTTCTCCGAGGTCTACGCCTACTTCGCCGAGTGGGAGCCCAAGTGGCGCGCCGCCGCTGCGGGCGACGCCGCGCTCCTCGCGACCGTCAACCAGCAGCTCGCGACCGCGCATGACAACATCGACGACATGGCCGCGCTCCAGAACAGCGGCTTCGGCACCCGCCCCTACAAGGCCAACCTCACCGCGCGCTACCGCTTCGCCGACGGCAGACTCAAGGGCGCCTTCATCGGCGGCGCCGGCCGCTTCCAGAGCCGCAACCTCACGCGCATTTCCCAAATCGACGGCCGCGAAATCTGGGGCACGCCCACCATCTTCGTCGACTCCTTCGCCGGCTACCGCTTTACGCTCCCCGGACGGAAAATCCCCATGAACGTGCAGCTCAACATCCGCAATATGTTCAACAGCTACCTCGTCGGCGTCGGCCGCCTCAACGCCCAGGAAAACGGCTACCTCCGCGTCTACCTCAACGAGCCACGCAACTACCGCCTCACCATCGGCGCGGATTTCTGACGCCACCACCCACCCCTCTCGTCCCCTTCATTCCCATGCGCCCTTCTCTCCGTCTCCCCCTCTCTCTGTCTCTCCTTCTCTCCGTCTTCAGCCTCGCCGCCTCCGCGTTGCGTGCCGCCGACTCCGCCACCCCGCGCCCGCCCAACATCCTCTTCGCCATCGCCGACGACTGGGGTGCCCACGCCGGCGCCTACGGCACCAAGTGGGTGCGCACCCCGCACTTCGACCGCGTCGCCCGCGACGGCATTCTGTTCAACAACGCCTACACGCCCAACGCCAAGTGCGCCCCGTCGCGCGCCGCCATCCTCACCGGCCGCAATTCCTGGCAACTCAAAGAGGCCGCCAACCACCTCTGTTATTTTCCGCCCGAGTTCAAAGGCTGGGCCGAAGCCCTCGCCGAAAACGGCTGGACCGTCGGCCACACCACCAAGGGCTGGGGCCCCGGCGTCGCCAAAGACGCCGCCGGCAAACCCCGCGCCATGACCGGCCAGGCCTTCAACGCCCGCAAGGCCAAGCCCGCCACGTCCGGTATCGGCAATTCCGATTACGCCGGCAATTTCGACGACTTCCTCGCCGCCGCCTCGCCCGAAAAACCGTGGGCCTTCTGGTATGGCGCCATCGAACCGCACCGCGGCTACGAGTTCGGCTCCGGCGTGAAGAAAGGCGGCAAGCAACTCGCCGACATCGACCGCGTCCCCGCCTTCTGGCCCGACAACGAGACCGTCCGCCACGACATGCTGGATTACGCCTACGAAATCGAGCACTTCGACTCCCACCTCGGCCGCATGCTCGCCGCCCTCGAAAAACGCGGCCTCCTCGCCAACACGCTCGTCATCGTCACTTCCGATCACGGCATGCCCTTCCCCCGCGGCAAGGGCAGCGCGTATGAGTATTCCAACCACGTTCCCTTCGCCGCCATGTGGCCTGCCGGCATCGCCGGCCGCAGCCGCGTCGTCGATGACTACATCAGCTTCATCGACCTCGCCCCCACCTTCCTCGAAGTCGCCCGCCTCCCGTGGGTAAAGAGCGGCCTCGCCGAATCGCCCGGCCGCAGCCTCACCGATATTTTCCGCGTCAACCGCTCCGGTCAGGTAAACCCCGCCCGCGACCACGTCCTCATCGGCATGGAGCGCCACGACATCGGCCGCCCCGGCGACGTCGGCTATCCCATCCGCGGCATCGTCAAAGCCGGGACGCTCTATCTCGAAAATTTCGAGCCCTCGCGCTGGCCCGCCTGCAATCCCGAGACCGGCTACCTCAACGTCGACGCCGGCGCCACCAAGTCCTTCATCCTCGACGCCCACCGCGCCAACGCCGCCGATCCCCACTGGGCCTTCTGCTTCGGCCGCCGCCCCGCCGTCGAATTCTACGACCTCAAGACCGACCGCGACTGCGTAAAAAATCTCGCCACCGTTCCCGCCACCGCCGCCCAGCGCGCCGCCCTGAAAACCGCGATGTATGCCGAGCTCAAAGCCCAGGGCGACCCGCGCATGTTCGGCCAAGGCACCATCTTCGACCGCTACCCGCACTCGAACACCGCCCACGTGAATTTCTACGAACGCTACATGAAGGGCGAAAAACTCACCGCCGGCTGGGCCAGCCCCTCCGACTTCGAAAAAGCCCCACTCGACTGACCCGCGCGCAGCCCCACGTGCAGCCGCACCCTGTAGCGGCACGACTTATCGTGCGGCCATCCCCGCCCGCCCACCCTACCGCCCCAGCACCCGCCTCACCCCCTCGCGCGTAAACTGCGTCAGCCACCCGAGCAGACACCCGAAAAACGCCCACGTCAGCGGCTGCTCCGCCGCGAAAAACACTCCGGCGATTTTCTTCGCCGTCTCCAGCGGCACGCGCTCCGCCAGCGCCCCCAGCACCGTGCTCGCGATCGGGTCCGCCCACAGCCCGATCATGAGCAAGCCCGCCGTCACCGCCGCGAATCGCCGCACTGCCACCGGCGCCGTCGACTCGCGCGGCAACCGCCAGAGGAGCGGCGCGAGCCACACCGCAAACACCCACCGATACGCGTAGTTCGTGCCGGTAAAAAAACATCCGGCGAGCAGCACCGCCCCCAGCACAAAACTCAGCCACACACCCATCTCGCTCGGCGCGATCACCCAGCCTTCAAACCATCGCACGCGGCAAAAAAATGCGACCGCGCCCGCCGCCACGATCACCGTGAACCCCGCGGCGCCAAGCCCCGTCAATCCGAGCTCCGCGGGCAGATTCGCCGCCGCAAACGTCATCAACCCTGTCGCCTTCGGCGCGAGTTTTCCGATGGCCGCGAGATCCTGAGCGAGACTCACGCCGACCATTGCCAGCGCCAGCACCGCCAGCACCAGCCGCTCGCGCACTTCGCGCGTCGTCACACCCGCCCCGGCCAGCAACACGAGTCCCGCCGCCGCCGGGAAAAATTTCAGCCCCGCCGCGACCGCGATCAGCGCGATCGCCGCCATGCGCACCATCCGCCGACCGTCGAGCAAACACGGCACCACCGGCGCGAGCAGCACGAAGATCACCAGATCGTTGTTCGCACGATTCACCGCCAGCAGCACCGGCGAAGACCCCAAGATCGCCAGATACCACAACGCCTCGCGCAGCCCGCGCGGCCGCAGAAACGCCACCGCCGCCGCGAAAAACGCCGCCACCACCGCAAACCCGACCGCGATATTGTGCGCCCGCGTCAGCCCCAGCTGCCGCAGCTCCAGCCACCAATGCGTGTAGACGTGGGGCCGGTTGAAATAATCGAGCGGATTGGGCGCCACCGGATCGAGACCGCGCGCCACGGCGTCGTTCGATGCGAGAATCGCAAACGAATCCAGAAACCACACGCCGTAGTGCAACACGCCCACCGCGCGATAGAGCTCCGGAAAAAACGCGAACGTCGCGAACCACCCCGCCGCCGCCAGCCCAAACCACACGTGCCACTGCCCTCGCGTGAGCTCCTTCATGTCTCAAAATGGCCTGTGGTAAAAATCATCGCGGATGGAAAAAGGGATGCGCCGCCTCGCGACGCGCCCTCTACTTGCCCATCCCGCCGCCGGACTTCGATAGCAAATTCCAACCTCTCCGCCTCGCCGCTGCCGCTCACACCGGCCCTTCGCGCACAATCGACTCGCCAGATTCCCGGGCCATTCGCACCTTTGCCGAAAACGTAGCCCGACGCACTCATGCCCGAAGCTCCCGACCAGGCCGTCTTCTTGAGCTACTCGTCCCAAGATCTTGAGACGGCCCGATTGCTCGCCGACGCGATGCGCACCGCCGGTATCGTCGTTTGGTTTGACCAAAGAGAACTGCTCGGCGGCGACCAGTGGGACGCCAAGATCCGCAGTCAAATCCACGCGTGCGCCCTGTTTGTTCCGGTCATCTCGGCCAACACGCAGGCACGCCTCGAGGGATATTTTCGTATCGAGTGGAAGTTGGCGGCCCAGCGCACCCACGCGATGGCCGAAGAGAAAGCCTTCCTCGTTCCGGTGGTGATCGATAGCACCCGCGACGCCGACGCCAAAGTTCCCGCCGAATTCAAGGCCGTGCAATGGACGCGGTTACCGGGCGGCGAACCAACGCCCCAATTCTTGGCGCGCGTGCAACAATTGCTCGCCGGTGAACCGGCCGCATCGGTTCCGCCACCCCCACATAAAGTTGCCGCGGGATCACGGCCATCCAATCTTCGCACGTGGGCTCTCACCGCCGTCATCGCTCTCGTCGCGACCTCCGTTTGGCTGTGGTCAACCCGTCGCGGCGATCCCCCCCTTGCTCGTCCGGCCCCACCGACGGCCACGGCCGTCGCCAACGCAACCACGCCTCCGCCGCATTCGATCGCCGTGCTGCCGTTCGCCGATCTGAGTGGCGAAAAGAAGAACGATTATCTGCTGGCCGGCCTCGAAGAGGACCTCGTCACCGATTTGTCCTCGATCAAAACCCTCAAAGTGGTGTCGCGCCTGTCGGCCGCGATTTACCGCGGTGCGAACAAACCTCTGCGACAAATCGGCATCGAGTTGGGCGCGGCCTTTGTTTTGTCCGGCAGCATCCGTCGCGAAGCCAACAGCATCCGGTTCAGCGCACAGCTCATCGATACACGGACCGAACAACAGGTCTGGGCCGAGAAGTTCGACCGCGAATTGACCAACGTGCTGGCACTCCAGAGTGCGCTCGCCAAAGACATCGTCCCCTCTCTCCGGGTAGCGCTGCAACCCGCAGAACAGGCCGCGCTCGCGCGAACCCCCACCACCAGTGAATCGGCCTACGATCTTTACCTTCGCGCGCGCCAATTCCGCGCAAACTTCCGGGAGGAAAAATTTCTGGAGAACGCCGAGGCGCTCTTGCGGCAGGCGCTGGCGCTTGATCCGGGATTCATGCGGGCCTGGATCGAGTTGGCCGGGGTGCATCGCGAACGCTATTCGACGTTTGGCGACGACCGGACGGAAACGCGGCTCGCGTTGGTTGAACAGGCCATTGCCAAGGCCCAAACATTGGCGCCCACCGCTCCCGACGTGCTGCTGGGCCAGGGTCAGATCCGCCACTATTGTTACCGGGACTATCCCGGAGCGATCGCGATATATCAAAAACTGATCGCCGACTATCCGCACTATCCGGAGGCCCGAAATTTCCTCGCCTTTCTCTATCGCCGGCTCGGCCGCTGGTCCGAGGCGCTGGAACAATGGCGGCTGGCGAGCCGCGCCGAGCCCGGCAACCCCGAGCGCGCGAAAACCCTGATGATGATGTTGGCCTGGGTGCGCCGCCATGAAGAGCGCATCGCCCTCGGCACCGCCGTCGAACACTTCTGGCCCGATGATCCGGAGATCAAGCTGATGAACGCCTATGCGGATCTGATTTTTTCCGGATCGACCGCCGGCATCAATCGCTGGCGCACCAGCCTGTCCCGGGAGAACCTGCAAGCACCGGCGACGATCGTGCAGCAAGCGCGGTTCGCGCTGATCACCGGCAACCAGACGGAGCTGCTCGAATTTATCCGCACCCACGGGTTTTCGAGCGAATTTATCGGCGCAGCTGTGCTGCTTTTCGAGACCGGTCGACGTGACGAGGCGCTTGGACTCTTGGAACACAAGATCAAGCCCGAGATCGATAGGTTGCAAAAGACCCGGCCCAACGGCGCTCAAACCCACGTCCTGTCGGCCAAGTATTTCGCCCTGCTGGGCGACCGCCCCGCTGCCCTGCGGGCGATCGCCCGCGCCCGTCAACTGTTGCCGGAGGAAGACGATGCCATCAACGGAGTCAGCAATTCTGCCGAACTCGCGAAGGCCCTCCTTTGGCTGGGCGACAAAGATGCCGCTCTAGCCGAACTCGACCGACTCCTAAAAAAGCCGACGAACTTGTGGGTGAATGCGATGCGCACGTCCGTCGAGTGGATGGCCCTGCGCGGCGAGCCCCGCTTTCAGGCGATCCTGTCCGATCCGAAAAACGCTGCGCCATTGTTCTGATTCCGGACCCCGCCGGCGCGTCAAAACGATTGGCGCAACAGGAGGGAGCCGAAGCGCCCGGCCGGTCGACCGACGAAGCCTTGGTCGTAACCGGCGCCCGAACCTCCGCGATCGGCCGGCGGTTCGCGGTCCAAAAGATTGTCCACCCCGATTGAGAGGCGAGCTCCCCGCAGCACGAAGTCCTTGCCGAATGAATAGCCCAGACCGGCCGAGAACGTATAATATCGCCCGACCTCCCAGCCGTCGGCGTTCAGGTCGCGGTAGCGGTGCGTGTAGTGAAAACCCACATTGGCCGACCACTTTTCACGCTCCCAACCTAGGGAAGATTGTCCGCGATACCGCGGGATCGACCGCCCGACACTCGTTAACGGCTGATCGGTCGACCGCCGCCGAAACGCATAATATCCGTAATAAGTCCAATCGCTCGACACCGTGAATCGGCCCCAGCGCTCGGACTTCCAACGATGGCGCATGCCATAGTCGTAGTAGCGCACAATCTGATCGGAGAGATTGAGTGCGGCATCGAGGATGCTCGTGATGCGGCCGGGCACGCTCACACTCTCCCCCGGCGCGATCGATCGCGTCGTTCCGTCGGCCCCGGCAAGCACGCCGATCGGTCCGCCCGTGCGGTTCGTGAACGTTGCCGTGCCCGGCTCCCGCAGCACCAGATCGCCCGTGCTTGTCAGCTCGTTGCGCAGAATAAAATCCGAACCCAACGATCCGCGGATCAGTCCTTTTTGCTCAATGATGCCGTAGGTGACTTCGAGCGTCAGACCTTTGAGCATCCGGCCGGGCACATCCCAAACCACGCCCGCTTGCCGTGTCGTGCCGTCTTCCGGCCGGAGCCGCGGATTCCCTCCCGTTCGCACCAGCCGCGGAGAACCGGCGGCATCGGCCGAGTCGCCGGTCAAGGCATCGGGCCGGCGCAGGTCCGGAAGCAGCGACAAAAACTGGTCGATCGTCCCACCGTAAAGTTGCGGCAAGGAAGGCGCCCGAAAAACCTTTCCGTAGGTCGCGCGGAGCAACAGGCCGGGCGCCGGTTGAAACCGCAGGCCGACATAGGGCTTTAGCCCGCTGTCATAGCCATCGCTGAAGCGCTCGAATCGCGCCGCCGTGTTGAGTTCGGCCGCCCGCAACCACGCGAGACCTTTCTCGCGCACCAAGGGAAAACGCAGTTCGCCCGAGACCGACTGGACATCGCGGCGGGATCGTGTCGCCGCCGCGGCGGGACTGACGCCGATGATGTCATCGCTCACGGAGCTGAGCTCGTCGTTCGTCACATTGAAGCGTTCGAGTCGATGCTCCACCGCAGCCGAGGCTCCTACCTTCCCCATCGGCCACGAAAACAAATCGAGCGTGGTGATGCGAAAATCCGCCAGTCCGATTTGGGCATCGCCCGCCCGCGTGGAGTTCACTTTCAGGCTCTCGATCGTGGCCGGATTGTTGCGAAATGCCGGGCCGCCAAAAATATTCAGCGCATCTGGCGTCGTTTTCGCGAGCGCCGCGCGCACTTTCGATTCACGCAGGTTCGTCTGGGTGTCCGCGGTCTCGTTCGCCGAAAAGGCCCAGCCCAGTTCCCATTCGAATCGCGGCTGCAGCGTTCCCTTCACGACCGCATTGAGGCCCAGAGAATCGCTCGCCACCGTCACGATGCGCGGCCCGACCTCGAGCGAACGGTAACCGAAGCCCACCAGAATCCCAAACGGATTGTAGTAATTATTGGCCGGCACCAAAATCGCATTGTCTGCCAGCGTGAAAATGGGCGGCGGCGCCAGCCGGGTGTCCGTCTCTTGGCGCGTCCACGAGACCCCGAGTTTGAGATCGACCGAAGGCGCGAGCGCGCATTCCAGATTTGCCGACAGGCCCAAGCGCGCCATCGCCGACGTGCTCCACACCATCTCCTGAAAATTATAGGAATTGCTCAGCGGTCCCGCCGGATACGCCCGCTCCACGAACTGCGCGGCGGTCGGCATCCCCGGATTGTTTTCCCGGGGAACCGAGGCCCGATTGTTGCCGCGCCCCAATGTGCCCTGCGGCACACCGCCGGTGCCCGGCAAAAATGTCGCGGTGATCCCGGTCAACGGATTGAGAATCGCCGCCGGCGTCAGGCCGTTGCTGGGATGGGCGAGTTGGGCGACCGCGGGAACGAATACCGTGGCATACGGCCCCGAGCCCGACCGCAGATCAAAAAAACTGCGCCCGTTCGCCACCGGCAGGAGCTTGGCGGCATACTTCACGGGATCGATCGCGCGCCAGATGTCCGTTTGATCGGCGTCCGCAGAGAACGGCAGATCTTTCGCCGCTATGGCATTTCGCGCGGCATGCGTGATCCCCAGGGCCCCGCGAAACCTGCCCCGGCGCGCCCCCGTCAGCAGCGACCACGATTTCTCTCCGCCATCGGTGCGAAAATAATTGCCATACCGTCCGCTGATTTCCGTGCCCGTGTAGTCCTTGCGCAGAATGATATTCACCACGCCGGCCGTCGCATCTGCCCCGTAGATGGCGGCGGCGCCGTCTTTCAAGACCTCCACCCGCTCAATCATGGCGAGAGGAAACCGGTTGATATCCACGAACGTGACACCGTCCGCCGCAATTCCGTTGGGCGCCTGCCGCCGCCCATCCACGAGCACGAGCGTGTTTGCCGGACCGAGCGAACGCAGGTCGAGCGCCGTCGCCCCACGCGTATCGGAGTTGGCAGTATTTTCGTTGATCGCGAGATTGGTCGCCTCCGGCAGGACACCCAGCACATCGGCCAAACCCGTCCCCGCCACCCGTTGAATCTCACTCCGTGGGATGGTCTTGATCGGCGACGGGCCTTCGTAATCCGTCCGCTTGATCAGCGAGCCGGTGACAAAAAACGGCTCAAGCCCGACCGGCAGTTCCGCACCTGCGGCAGCAATCCCCGCGGGACCGATGGGCTGCGCGAACGACACCGCCGCTGAAAGCACCACCCAGCCGACGGCAACGGCGCCCGCCGTCCGGTGGCACAGGCGCCGCACCGGCCCCGGCACTGCCAACGGTCGCAGGCAAACTCCCAAACTGCGGCGGTGTAAGTTTCGCACGAGAAGATTTCGGAAAATCGAGACGCTGATCGCCCCTCGGGGAAAACTGAAATTTCAACCGAGTGGCTGTCGAATCTTTTGCTTCCGTGATCCGAGGCCGGCGGCACCGCCGCAGCCAACTTCCCGTGGATGAACGGCCGCTCACCGCGACCGGCGCCAAACCGGCCCACGGAGCGCGCGGCGAACGCTCGCTTCAATCACGGAAACAACCACTCCGCGCGCCACACCGCGCCCTCGCGCGCAAACACCCGCCGGTCGTGATGCCGGAACGGCCGCGCGTGCCAAAACTCCACCCGCTCCGGCACCACGCGGTAGCCCAGCCAGTTCGGCGGCCGCGGCACCGTGCTCACGCCAAACCGCATCGCCGCCCCCGCCACCGCCTGCTCCAGCTCAAAACGCCCGGCCATCGGTTGCGACTGCTGCGACGCCCACGCACCGATCTGGCTCAGCCGCGGCCGCGTCGCGAAATACGCGTCCGCCTCCGCCCCACTCACGATTTCCACCGCACCTTCGATCCGCACCTGCCGCTCCATTTTCGCCCAGTGAAAACACAGCGCCGCCCGTCGATTCGCCGCGAGGTCGTGGCCCTTCGGACTCGTGCAATGCGTGTAGAAAACAAAGCCGCGCTCGTCCGCGTGCTTGAGCAGCACCATGCGCACCGCCGGCCGGCCGCTCGCATCCGCCGTCGCCAGCGCCATCGCCGTTGCATCGTCCGACTCGGTCGCCCGCGCTTCCGCGAGCCATGTCTGAAAAAGTCCGATCGGTTCCTGCGCGTCGTTCATGCCCTACCATGCGATTTTCGCCGCGATCCGTCCACCTCACCCCCGGCAAAAGCTGCGCGTAATTTGTCCCGCCGCCGCCCGCCACCGTTTTCTTTTCTCGCCGCCATCCTCGCCACCCGCTCACCCTCACGCCCTACCCACCCCATGAAAACTCCCGCCTGCCTCACCGCTCTCGCTCTCCTCGCTGCGTCCGCCCTCCCGGTCGCCGCCCAAAACGGCAAGCCCGACCCCGAGGGCTTCATCCGCGACTGGCTGGTCCTCGCCCCGCTCGCCAATCCCGACGGCTCCGGCGCCGACGCCCTCGACAAAAAACAATTCCCCGAGGAAGCCTCGCCCGCCGCCAAAGACGGCGCCGTGCAGCGCGTCGGCGGCAAAGAACTCGCGTGGACCAAGGTCGCCGCCCCCGCCTTCTACGTCGACTTCAAGGAACTCCATCCCTCGCAAAGCGAGCAGGTCATCGCCTGGGCCGTCGCCTACATCGTCTGCGCCGCCGAGAAATCCGGCCTCACGCTGAAGATGAACAGCAACGACCAGGGCAAAGTGTATCTCAACGGCAAGGAGCTCGTGAAGTTCACCGACACCCGCACCCTCGAGAAAGACGCCGAAGACTCCGCCACCGGCGTCACCCTCAAGAAGGGCGTCAACGTCCTCGTCCTCAAAGTCGTCAACGAAGAGAACAACTGGCAGGGCAGCGTCCGCTTCCTCACGGCCGCCGGCAAACCCGTCACCGACGTCACCGTCGCGACGAAGCCGTAACCACCCGCCCACCACCTCCCGTAGCCGCCCGTCTCCCGTAGCCGCACGTGTTAACGTGCGGTTCTTGCGGCCGCCTCCGCCGACCTCCCGGTAGCCGCACGTTTTAACGTGCGGTTCCTCCGCCACCGCTCCACCCCTCGCCCCCGACGCCACTCGACGCCCGCACCCGCGCCCGCGCGCCTCACACGTCGCAAATCCGCACCGCCTCGCTCAACGACGTCGCCTTGTCGCGCAGCGGCACAAACTCCTGACCGACATAACCGCGATAACCCGTTTCCACGATCGCGCGCATGATCGGCGCGTAATTCACCTCCTGCGTATCGTCGATCTCGTTACGGCCCGGCACGCCCGCCGTGTGGTAGTGGCCGATCCACGCTTTGTGCTGCTGGATACGCCGGATCACATCCCCGTTCATGATCTGCACGTGGTAAATATCGAAGAGCACCTTCACGCGCTCCGAACCCACCAGGCGGCAGATCTCCACCGCGCGATCGATGTCGTCGCAGAAATAATCCGGGTGCCCCTTCATCTCCGCCTTGTCCTTCGAATTCAGCATCTCGAGGCACAGCGTCACTTTTTTCTCCTCCGCGTAACCCGCGATTTTCTTCAGCCCGTCGACCATGTTCTTCGTCCCCGCCTCGTCGGAGATTCCGCGGCGAAATCCCGAGAACGTGATCACCGAGGGAAACCCCGCCGCCGCCGTCGCGTCGATCCGCTCGCGCAGCACCTTCAGACACTCCGCGTGCTCCTCCACGTGCGCGAAGCCCTTCGCGAATCCGTGGCTGCCCGTCAGCGCACACACGAGGCCGTGTTTCTTCAGCAAGGGAAAATTGTTCGGCGTCGTCAGCTCCACCGACGGCAGCCCGAGCCGCACCGCGAGCACGCACAACTCCTCCAGCGTCATCGGCCGAAAACACCATGGCACCACCGATTGCTGCACGCGGTTATTCTTCGCCCGATACAGCTCCGTCTCCGCCGCGCGACCCGTCGTCGCCGTCGCGACCCCCGCCGCGCCCAGCGCCGCGACGCCGCCGATCAGGCCACGACGCGACAATCCGTTCCTGTGCAGCTCCGGCTTCGGGGTAGTTTTCATCCTCCCAGTCGACGCCCAAATCCCCGCCCGCTTCAAGCCTTCCTCTGCACCATTCCTCATAACCCGAATATTTCACGCACAGGCGGTGAATCGACACGAGACGTTTGCACCAACCCTCGCCGAAAAAACTCCCGCAGACTCGGGAAACCACAGAGCAGAATCTGTGGAATCCCGAATCTGTGGGAATTCTGTCTGATGAAATAGCCGTGGTAGCGCCCCCCAGCCACCGCTCCGTTCTGCTATCGCCGCTCCGTGGTTGCGCATCTTCCGCTTTCGATTCTCGTCTTACCTCCGTCCCCCTCCCCTTCACCTCTCGCCGCTGTCCCCTTCCTCCATGTTCACCTCCCTCCGCTCCTGCACTGCGCTGCTCGCGTTCTCCACGCTATCCCTATCCGCCTCCGCCGCCGGCTCCGATTGGCCGCAATGGCGCGGCCCCGATCGCACCGACGTCTCCAAAGAAACCGG
This sequence comes from Opitutus sp. GAS368, assembly GCA_943372705.1. Classification (GTDB taxonomy): domain Bacteria; phylum Verrucomicrobiota; class Verrucomicrobiia; order Opitutales; family Opitutaceae; genus GAS368. Next base: position 13,798 of record CALRZR010000122.1, read on the forward strand.
TCTCCTCAAAGCGTGGCCCGCCGCCGGCCCCAAGCGCCTCTGGCTCTTTGAAAACGCCGGGCACGGCTACTCCGGCCCCGCCATCGCCAACGGCAAATACTTCACCCTCGGCACCCGCGACGGCTCCGAAATCCTCCTCGTGCTCGACGCCAACACCGGCAGAGAGCTCTGGACCGCGAAACTCGGCGAGATCCTCGACAACGGCTGGGGCGATGGCCCGCGCGGCACACCCACCGTCGATGGCGACCGCGTCTACGCACTGAGCGGTCCCGGCGAACTCGTTTGCCTGAAAGTCGCCGACGGCAAAATCCTCTGGAAAGCCTCTATGAAAGATCTCGGCGGCAAGCGCCCGAACTGGGGCTACACCGAGTCCGTCCTCGTCAACGGCCCCCACGTCCTCTGCACACCCGGTGGCGCCAAGGGCACCGTCGCCGCCCTCGACAAACTCACTGGCAAAGTCGTCTGGCAGTCCTCGGAAATCACCGAAGCCGCCCACTATTCTTCCATCGTCCCCGCGCAGATCAACGGCCAGGCCCAACTTGTTCAACGCAACGAGAAATCCATTTTCGGCCTCGCCCCCAAAGACGGTAAAATCCTCTGGCAAACCACCTTTCCCGGCCGCACCGCCGTCATCCCCACGCCCATCGTGCGCGGCAACGATGTCTACGTGACCGCTGGCTACGGCGCCGGCTCCAAGCTCGTGCGCATCTCCGCCGACAACAAAGTCACCGACGTCTACGAAAACAAAGTGATGAAGAACCACCATGGCGGCGTCGTCCTCGTCGGCGACCACGTCTACGGCCACAATGACAACGGTTGGGTCTGCCAAGATTTCGCCACGGGCGCCGAAGTGTGGATGAACAAGAGCGTCGGCAAGGGCGCCGTGAGTTCCGCCGACGGCATGCTCTATTGCCTCGACGAAAAAACCGGCGCCGTCGTCCTCGCCGCCGCCTCGCCCAAAGGTTGGAAAGAGTCCGGCCGCTTTACCCTCGATCCGCAGTCCAAAATCCGCAGCCCCAAGGGCCACGTCTGGACGCATCCCGTCATCAGCCACGGCAAACTCTATCTCCGCGACCAAGAGCTGATCTACTGCTTCGACATCTCCGGAAAGTAACGTCCCTGCCCGGCGCGCACCCCGTGCGCCCGCCCGGAAATCGATCGGTCCGCGCCACCCGGCAGCGGACCGATTTTTTATTCCCGCCCCTCTCCGCCTCTTCCATGCCGCCGCTCGCCCGCGAAGTTCGCCCCGCCCCGCTCGCCCGCCACGTCCTCAACGAACGTGGCGCCCTCGAACCCGTGCCGCCCGACTGGACGCTGCTCCCGCCCGGCGACGCCGCGCTCAGCCGCCGCATCAAGCAGGACGGCCCCACGCTCACCGTGATCGAGCTCAAGGGCCGCAAGCGATTCTCCCGCGGCATCTGGGCCCCCGCCGACCGCCTCGCGGCCCTGCGCGCCGAGCTCGCCGTCGAGCGCGCCGATCCGGCGTATCAGCGGCAGCTTGACGCCGGCCGCCGCCGCCGTGCCGCCGCCGAGGAGGACTACGCCGCCGATTTCCAAGCCGCCGTCGCCAGTTTCCTCGCCTTTCACCCCACGTTTCACCGCGAAGCCACGACGCTCGCCAATCTCATCGCCGAGCACGCCACGCCCGTCGGCAGCGGCACCGTCGCGCGCACCGAACGCATCCCCATCGAAGAGCGCGCCGAAGCCGCCACCATCGCGTGGCTCCGCCACCAGACCACCGGCTACGACTCGATGGTGATCCCCCGCGAAAAAGGCCGCCGCCGCGAAATCCGCCGCCTCCTCGCCCAACGCTCCGTCCAACTCCTCGCGAAATATCGCTCCGGCGCCCCCTTCGACCGCGCCCAGTGCCCCCTCCACCGCGCGCTCGCCGCCCACCTCCCGACCCGCACCCTCGGCTGAACGAAATCCTCCAAATCCCCCGAGATTTGCCCGCGTCCCTCGCCGAGCCGACAGTTGCACCCGCCGTCGCGTTCGTTTTTTCTTCAGGCCGTCCGCTCAACCCCTCTCCCCTTCATGAAAACGCCGCTCCGCCTGCTCGCTCTCGTTCTCTTTTCCGTCGGCGCCCTCGCCGTTCGCGCCGCCGTTTCCCTGCCCGCGATTTTCGCTGACCACATGGTCCTCCAACGCGACGCCCGCGTGCCCGTCTGGGGCACCGCCGACGCCGGCGCCGTCGTCACCGTCGAATTCGCCGGCCAGAAAAAATCCGCCACCGCCGCCGCCGATGGCCGTTGGCGCATCGACCTCGATCCGCTCGCCGTCAGCGCCACGCCCCGCGACCTCCTCGTCACCGCCGTTCTCAAACCCAAAACCGACCATCAAAAATTCACCGATGTCCTCGTCGGCGAAGTCTGGCTCGGCTCCGGCCAGTCCAACATGGCGATGACCGTAAACCGCGCCAAAGACTTCGAAGCCGAAAAAGCCGCCGCGAATTTCCCGCTCATCCGCCACTTCAAAGAGGAATCCGCCAACTCCGAGTCCGCGCAATCCACCGGCAAAGGCCGCTGGCTTATCACCACGCCCGACACCGTCGCCGGCTACTCCGCCGCCCTCTATTTCTTCGGCCGCGAACTTCACCAAACCCTTCGCGTCCCGATCGGCCTCATCAACTCCTCCGTGGGCGGCACACCCATCGAAGCCTGGATCGCCGCCGATGTGCAGCGCAACGATCCCGCCCTTCAAGCCGCCATCGCCGCCCTTCCTCCGTCCGCCACCGCGGCACCCACGCCTCCGCCCGCCGCACCGAAAGCCGCTTCCTCCGAAAAACAGAAAAATGCTTCCGCGAAAAAAGCCGCCAAGACCGCCAAAGCCACCGCGTCCCGCTCGTCGACCGGCGGCCTCTACAACGGAAAAATTTCCCCGCTCATTCCCTACGCCATCCGCGGCGCTCTCTGGTATCAGGGCGAGGCCAACTCCACGCCCGCCAAGGCCCCGCTCTACGCCCACCACCTCCCGCTCCTCGTCCGCGATTGGCGCGCGCGTTGGGGCTACGATTTCCCCTTCGCGTGGGTTCAACTCCCGAACTTCACCGGCGCCGGCCGCGACTGGCCGATCGTGCGCGAAGCGATGCTGAAAACCCTCGCTCTGCCCAAGACCGGCATGGCCATCACCATCGACGTCGGCGAAGCCAACGACATTCATCCGAAAAACAAACAGGCCGTCGGCCACCGTCTCGCCCAATGGGCCCTCGGCACCGTCTACGCGCAAAAAGTTCCCGCCACCTCCGGCCCACTCCCCGTCGGCCACGAAATCCGCGGCCGCGAAATCGTCCTCCGCTTCAAACACACCGACGGCGGCCTCGTCGCCCAGGGCGGCCCGCTCACCGGCTTCATCGTCGCCGGCGCCGATCACATCTGGCGCCCCGCCCAAGCCCGCCTCGTCGGCAACACCGTCGTCGTCTCCTCTCCCGAAGTCGCCGCTCCGCTCGCCGCCCGCTACGCGTGGGAAAACTTGCCAACCTGCAATCTCTTCAACGCCGCCGGCCTCCCCGCCTCCCCCTTCCGCACCGACGACTGGAAATAGCCCCTCTCCACCGTAGCCGCGCCGGTTACGGCGCGGTTCCCTTTCCCCACCCCATGAACGTCTCCTCCCGCCTGTTCACCTGCGCCGCGGCCTGCTTCGCAGCCCTGCTCACCGCGCCGCCCAGCCCGGCCGCCACCGCCGCCGCGTCCGCCGCGACCCAATCCACCGGCGCGATCTCCGGCCGTATCCAAAACGTCGCCACCGGACAATACCTCAACAACGCCCGCGTCGTCGTGAAGGGCACCGACCTCGTCGTCTTCACCGATCAAACCGGCAGCTACCGCCTCACCGGTTTGCCCGCCGGCGCGATCGTCCTCGAAGTTTTCTTCACCGGCCTCGATCCACTCACGCTCCCCGTTACGATCCGCGCCGGCGACGTCATCGAACAGGACATCGCCCTCACCAACGCCGCGCGCTACGGCACCGACGCCTCCGGCACGGTGAAACTCGATTCGTTCGTCGTCGCCACCGCGCGCGAAACCGATGGCGCCGCCATCGCCATCAACGAGCAGCGCTTCGCTCCGAACATCAAAAACGTCGTCTCCGCCGATGCGCTCGGCGACGTCATGGACGGCAACGTCGGCGAATTCCTCAAATTCATGCCCGGCATCACCGCCGAGTATGACCGCGAGTCCGGCGGTTCCGTCGCCTCCGTTTCCGTGCGCGGCTTTCCCACCGCGCAGGCCGTCGTCTCCGGCGACGGTCTCCAGATGGCCAATACCGGCAACCCGCAAGGCTCGTCGCGCGTGTTCCAGTTCACCCAGGTGTCCATCAACAACATCTCGCGCCTCGAAGTGACCAAAGTCCCCACGCCTTCGACGCCCGCCGACTCCATGGCCGGCTCGATCGACATGGTGAGCAAGAGCGCCTTCGAGCGCAAAAACGCCCAGCTCCGCTACAGCGTCGGCATCTCCGGCAACCATCGCACCGCGAGTTTCTCGAAAGTCCCGCACACCACCGACGAGCGCGTCTACAAAATCCTCCCGAGTTTCACTTTCGACTACACGCTCCCGGTCACGAAAAACTTCGGACTCGTCGTCACCGGCCAGAGCCAGAACCGCTTCATCGAAATGGAATGGGTGCCGCGCGGCTTCAGCGCCACCGCGACCGGCGTCACCGGCGCCTCGATCAGCCGACCCTATCTGCAATCCTTCCAGCTCAACAGCGTCCCCCGCGCCAACACCCGCAACGCCGTCGGCCTCAAAGCCGATTGGCGCGCCACGCCCAATGGCGTCCTCTCCCTCAACATCGAACGCAGCCGCTTCGTCTCCGACCGTTCCAACGCCTCGATCTCCCTCACCACCGGCACCAACGGCGTGCCCAACCCCGCCACCGGCGTGCCGCTCACCTTCGGCGACGACTTCACCTCCGGCGCCACCGGCCGCGGCGCCATTACCATCGGCAACGGCGGCGCCGGCGTCCGCCAACAACTCGACACCGAAGCCGTCGGCCTCCGCTACCGCTTTGATAACGGCAACTGGCGCGTCGTCGCCGCCCTCGGCCAGTCCAATTCTTACGGCGGCTATCAGGACACCATCCACGGCCGTTTCCGCGCGCTCGTGATCGCCAACCGCCTCCCCGTCCGCGTGGGCTTCGCCAAAATCGACGACGTGCGCCCGCAGTCCATCCAGGTCTTCGACAACACCGAGCGTCCGTTCGATCTCACCAACCTCGACAACTACCAGGTCAACTCCGCCACCTCCACCCCGCGCGTCATCCGCGACAGCCTTGCCAACGGCAAACTCGACGTGCGCAAAACCCTTCCTTCGCTTTCGTTCCCCGCCGCAATCCAAGTCGGCACACTGCGCCGCGTGCAGATCCGCGACGTGCGCCGCGAGAGCATCAATTGGAACTACAACGGCCCCGACGGAAATCCCGCGACCTCCGACTCCCCCTCGCTTTTCCGCAACACCGTCTACGTTAACCAGAGCGAAAATTTCGGTTTCCGAAATATGCCGTTCGTCTCCACAGCCAACGCCCTGCGCGCCTTCCAAGCCAATCCCACCCTCTTCGCCAAAACCACCGCCCAGACGACCGCCGAGGAACTTTTCCGCCTCAACAACTCCGAGTGGCTGCAAGAGGCCGTAACCGCCGGCTACGTTCAGGGCGAGTTCGGCCTTTTCCACAACCGCCTCAAAGTCCTCACCGGTATCCGCTACGAGCGCACCGACGCCGACGGCCAGGGCGTCCGCAACGATCCCAATGCCGTCTGGGCCCGCAACGCCGACGGCACGTTCGCCCGCACCTCCGCCGGCGCCCGCATTCGCCGCGCCGAAGCCGGCACCGTCGGCTCATTGCAGGAGCTCGCCGTCACCCGCCGGGAACGCGGCACCGCCGCCTCGCGCACCTACGACGGCAACTACCCGAGCGTGCACCTCACCTATCAGATCCGCGAAAATTTTCTCGCCCGCGCCGCCTACGCCAAAACCTACGGCCGCCCCGATTTCTCCGCCATCGTCCCCAACACCACCGTCGACGAAACCGATTTCGGCAACGCCACGCCCGATCCCAACCAAATCCCCGGCCGTATCACCACGCGCAACACCGGCCTCCGCCCGTGGACTGGCGACAACTACGATCTCTCCGTCGAATACTACACGCCGCAGGGCGGCATTTTCAGCGCCGGCGCCTTCCGCAAAGAGATTCGCAATTTCTTCGGCGACGCCGTGAAGGTCGCCACCGCCGCCGACCTCGAGCTCCTCGAACTCGATCCGCGCTACGTCGGCTGGCAGATCACCACCACCTACAACGTCCCCGGCACCGCGCGCGTCGACGGCGTCGAGTTCAACGCGCGCCACTCGCTCCGCGCGCTCGGCGGATGGGGCCGCTTCTTCAGCGCCTTCGCCAACGGCACCAAACTCAAGTTGCAAGGCGGCAGCGACGCCGACTTCAGCGGCTTCATTCCCGAGAGCGCCAACTGGGGTCTCGATTTCAACCGAAAGCCTTTCAGCGCGATGCTCAAATGGAACTACCGCGGCCAACAACGCCTCGGCCGCGTCGCCGCCCTCGGCACCGATGCCTACGAATACGCCAAAGCCCGCACGCGCCTCGACGTGAATATCGACTATCAGGTGCGCGCGAATCTCTTCCTCTACGCGAGCGCCCAAAACGTCTTCGACATCCCGGAGACACTCCTGCGCTTCGGCTCACAAACCCCCGGCTACGCCCGCGTCTCCCAAGTCCTCACGACCGGCGTCCAGCTCACCCTCGGCCTCAAGGGCACGTTCTGATTCCAATTCGCGATCATTATGAAACTGTTCGTCCGGAGGTAGGAGCCTGCTTGCAGGCGATTTTGGGGTTTGGTCGTTCGGCGCAACCTGCCATCGCCTGCAAGCAAGCTCCTACAAAAGATCGGCGATACGCGCATCGTGCGAGCGATTGAAAAATCTTTCTCCGGCACGCGGCTCCGCCAACACCCGACGTTGCTTCGTCGGCGAAAAGCGTTTCGCCTCCACGCCGAGACCGATGCCCCGGACCCCGCCCATTCGCCTTCCCGCCGCCCTCCTCGCCGTCACCGCGGCTGCACTCGTCGCCGTCTCCTGCTCCGTCGCGCCGTCGCGTCCGGTCGCTCTCGCCACCGGCGAAAAAATCTACCGCGTGAAATGCGCCGATTGCCACGGCGCCACGGGTCAGGGCGTCCCCGACGAATACGCCGACGCCCTCACCGGCGATTGGTCCCTCGCGCGCCTCACGCGCTACGTCGCGACCACCATGCCCGACGACAAACCCGGCTCGCTCACGCGCACCGAGGCCGACGCCGTCTCGACCTACATCTTCGACACCTTCTACTCGCCCGCCGCCCAAGCCCGCCTCCACCCCTCCCGCGTCGCCCTCGCCCACCTCACCAATCGCCAATACGCCGTCACCGTCGCCGATCTGCTGCGACAGTTCGGACCGACGCTTCCTCGCGAGGCGGGGAACCCTGAGCCTGTCGAAGGGCGCGGCCTCGCCGCCACCTATTTTTCCGTCGCGCAGCGCG
>CALRZR010000123.1:0-21274 GCA_943372705.1 Opitutus sp. GAS368
CCCACGAGCGGCGCGCCGCGCGTCCACTTCGCCGTGCGGTCGTCCATCCGCGCACCGCCGCGCTCCACCGACGCCGCGTGCACCGGAAAACACACATTCGCGCGCAACACCGTGGGGAAATACGCCGTGGGCCGCGCGAGCGTGATCTCGAGCGTAAAATCGTCGGGCGCGCGAAACCCCACCGCCGCAAAATCCGTGAGCTTGCCGCGCGCGAAGTCCTCCGCGTTTTTCACCGGATAGAGCGCGTCCTTGTATTCCGAGCCGAGCGCCGGCGTGAGCGCGCGGCGAAACGAGTAGAGAAAATCCCGCGCCGTGAGCGGATCGCCGTTGGACCATTTTGCACCGCGCCGGAGATGAAACGTGTAGACGAGCCCGTCCGGCGACAGCTCCCAGCGCTCCGCGGCGCCGGGACGCGGCAGCAGCGTTTCCTCGTCGAGCGTGATGAGCCCCTCGAAAACCGCCGAAAGGACGTTGTGATCGACACTGCCGCCCGCGAGATGCGGATCGAGCGACTGCACTTCCGCGCCGTTGCCCACGTGGAGCACGCCCGTGCGATTGCCGAGCACGACGGCGCTCTCGCGTTTCGCACACGCGGCGAGCGCACACACGGCGAAAATCAAAGCACTCAGGAGGAACGGACGTGGAATCACTCCGCCAACGTTGCAGTCCGTGTGCCGCGGGTGCAATCGCCGAGCCGTGACCTTGCGCGGGAGCTTCAAAAATGTTCGCGCATAAAAATCACGATTGAAAACGCGGCGCGTCGCGCGGTCCATGAGCCGCCCCGCCACCCTCGCCTCCTTTCCATGCGCATCCGTTTCCTCCTCGGTCTTCTCGCCGGTATCCTCGCTGCCCCCTTCGCCGCAGCTGCCGCCCCGCGCCCGAACATCGTGCTCATCATGTCCGACGACATGGGCTACTCCGATCTCGGCTGCTTCGGAGGCGAGGTCGCGACGCCGAATCTCGACACGCTCGCGCAACAGGGCCTGCGCTTCACGCAATTCTACAACGCCACCCGCTGCTGCCCTTCGCGCGCGTCGTTGTTGACCGGACTCTATCCGCACCAAGCCGGCATCGGACACATGATTCGCCCAGTCGATTACCCCGGCTACCGCGGCGACCTCAGCAAACAGGCCGTCACGATCGCCGAGGTGTTGCGCGCCGGCGGCTATCGCACCGCGATGGCCGGCAAGTGGCACGTGTCGCGTTCCCACCACGCGAAAGACGGCATCTCAAACTGGCCCGTGCAACGCGGCTTCGAGCGCTTCTACGGCACGATCCGCGGTTTCGGCAGCTTCTACGATCCCGACACGCTCTGCCGCCAAAACACCTACATCACCCCCGACAACGATCCCGACTACCGCCCCGCCGACTACTACTACACCGACGCGCTGACGGACAACGCCGTTGCCTACCTCCGCGAAACCGCCGGCAAACCCGACCCGTTTTTCCTCTACGTCGCCTACACCGCCGCCCACTGGCCGCTGCAAGCCCCGGAGAAGGATATCGCGAAGTATCGGGGAAAATATGACGGCGGCTACGAACCCGTCCGTCAGGCCCGCCTCGCGAAAATGCGCCGGCTCGGTCTCCTGCCACCGCAGTGGGCCGCCGCGCCCACCATCGGCCAATGGGATCAGGTCGCCGACAAAGCCTGGGAAGCGCGCTGCATGGAAGTCTACGCCGCCATGATCGACAACATGGACCAAGGCATCGGCCGCATCGTCGCCCAACTCAAACAGGACGGTCGCTACGACAATTCGCTCATCCTGTTTCTTCAGGACAACGGCGCCTGCGCCGAACGCCAGTGGCACGAAAAACGCACGACCAAGGCGCCCGCCAACTTGCAGCCGCTGCGCCCCGACCAACTGCAAACCAAAGCCACGCCGCCGATGCAGACACGCGACGGCCGCTGGGTGAAGACCGGCCCCGACCAACTCGCCGGCCCCGCCGATTCCTACGTCGCTTACGGCGAGCCCTGGGCCAACGTCGCCAACACGCCCTTCCGCGAATACAAACACTGGACGCACGAAGGCGGCATCGCCACGCCGCTCATCGCGCACTGGCCCGCCGGCATCGCCGCCGCCCGCCGCGGTCAGCTCGACCACCAGCCCGGCCACCTCATCGACGTGATGGCGACCTGCGTCGATCTCGCCGGCGCGACCTACCCGAAAGAATTCAACGGCGAAAAAATCAAACCGCTCGAAGGCGTTTCACTGCGCCCGGCGTTTCGCGGCGCCGCCCTCGCGCGCCCCGGCCCACTCTTCTGGGAACACGAAAGCAACCGCGCCGTGCGCGCCGGCCCGTGGAAACTCGTCGCGATGGAAGACGGCCCCTGGGAACTCTACGACATGGTCAACGACCGCACCGAGGCCCGCGACGTCGCCGCCAAGTTTCCCGAAAAAGTCCGCGAGCTCGCCCAGTCGTGGGACACGTGGGCGAAACGCGCCGACGTGCTGCCCCTCGGCGTGTGGAAGCCCGTCGGCCCTACGAAGGGGAAGTGAGCGAAGCCGCGGCGGAGCGCTGACAGGTAGGGCGCGTTATCCCTAACGCGCCGCCCAGTCGGTTATCAAATTCTCAGAAATCCGCCGTGCCCGGCGTGCGGGCAAACGGGATCACGTCGCGGATATTCGCCACGCCCGTGACGAACATCAGCATGCGCTCGAAGCCGAGGCCGAAGCCGGCGTGCGGCACCGTGCCGTAGCGGCGCAGGTCGAGATACCACCAGTAGGCTTTTTCATCGAGGTGGTGCAGCGCCATGCCTTCGCGGAGTTTGTCGAGCCGCTCTTCGCGTTGGCTGCCGCCGATGATTTCACCGATGCCGGGCACGAGCAGGTCCATCGCCGCCACCGTCTGGCGATCGGGTGTGCAGCCATCGGTCTGGCGCATGTAGAACGCTTTGATCGCGCGCGGATAATTGTAGACCGTGACCGGGCACTTGAAGTGCTCCTCGGTGAGGTAGCGTTCGTGCTCGGACTGCAGATTCGCACCCCAACTGATCGGGTGCTCCCACGTCTTGCCGCTCTTTTCCAGAATCGCGACAGCGTCGGTGTAGCTGCAGCGGACGAACGGTTTCTCCAGCACGAAGTCGAGGCGCGCGAGCAGCTCCTTGTCCACGAACTTGCCGAAAAACTCGAGGTCGGCCGCGCAGTGCGTCTTCGCGTCGCGGATCAGATATTTCACAAATTCCTCGGCCAGCGTCATGTCGCCTTCGAGGTCGCAGAACGCCACTTCGGGCTCGATCATCCAGAACTCGGACGCGTGGCGCGACGTGTGGGAATTCTCCGCGCGGAACGTCGGGCCAAACGTGTAGACGTTGGAAAGTGCCGTCGCGAAAATCTCCGCCTCCAACTGGCCGGACACGGTGAGAAACGTCTTCTTGCCGAAGAAATCTTTCGCCACGTCGACCGCGCCATCCTCGGTCATCGGCGGATGCGCGAGATCGAGCGTCGTCACGCGGAACATATCGCCCGCGCCCTCCGCGTCGCTCGCCGTGATGATCGGCGTGTGCACGTAGTTAAAATGCCGTTCCTGGAAAAACTGGTGCACCGCATACGCGAGCCGGCTGCGCACACGGAAGACCGCGCCAAAGAGATTCGAGCGCGGACGCAGGTGCGCGATCTCGCGGAGAAATTCCAGCGTGTGCCCTTTTTTCTGCAGCGGATACGTCGCATCGGCGAGGCCGTGCACGACCACCGACTCGGCGATCACTTCCCATTTTTGGCCCTGGCCCTGCGAGGGGACGAGTTTGCCGCGGACCTCGACCGAGGAGCCGGTATGCGCGTGGAGAATCTCCGACGTGTAGTTCGGGAGCTTGGCGTCCGCGATGACTTGGATGCCTTTGAACGACGAACCGTCGTTGAGCTCGATGAACGAGAAGGCCTTCGCATCGCGGCGGGTGCGGACCCAGCCTTGGAGGAGAATGGCGTCGTTGGGGCCGGCGGCGTCGAGGGCGTGTTTGACGAGAGTGCGTGACATGGAGGTTATTTTGTTGGGACCAACGAAGCGCGCCACCCGGCCCGGTGGCAAATCTGGAAAGCGCTCCGCGCGCCGCACCACGAACTCAGAACCTACGCTTGGCGCGGCGCCAACTTTGCGAATACTCGCCGGCCATGTATGACTTTCCACTCACCGGCGCGCAGAAATCCTTTCTCCGCGGCCAAGGCCAAAAACTCGACGCGGCACTGAAAATCGGCAAAGGCGGGCTCGCCCCGACCTTCTTCGCCGAACTCAACAAACTCCTCCGCGCCCATGAGCTGGTGAAGCTGCGTTTCCTCGGCGCCGAGCGCGACGAACGCGAAGTCCTCTGCGCGCAGATCGCCGACGAAGGCCGCTGCGTGTGCGTCGGCTCCGTCGGCCACACCGCGCTCTTCTACCGGCAGAATCCGGAGCCGAAAGAACGCACGGTCAAACTACCCTGAGGTAGGGCGCGGCTTCGCACTGCCCTGAGGTGGGCGGGCACGTCCCTTTGCCCGCATGAGATGGCGAAGGAGGGGCGATTGGTCGGTCGGACCAAAGCCGCTCACTACCGAACAAAATGCGGGCGCAGAGACGCGCCCGCCCACCCCAGCTCCATCGCTCAGAACTGATACGCGATCACCGAGTCCTTGCCCTTGAAGTGGAAGATCCGGTTCGCCGGCTCGTCGACCGTGTAGTTCGGCTCTTTTTCTTTCAACACGAGCTGACGGTCGGTTTCGCCGCTCGCGAGATTCACGCCCACGATGCCGATGTCTTTTTCGACCTTGGTGAGAATGTAGGAATACGCCTCGGACGACTTCACGCCGCCCGCGCGCTTCGCGAGTTTTTCGGTGTAGCTGTTGTAGCGGTCGAGGTTGCTGTGGATCGTGTTCACGCCGCTGCTGTAACCACTGGACCCCATGCCGCCGCTGGCCGCGACCTGGCCGTTGCCGTAAACCGCTGCCGCCGCCGTGACCGCGAACATCGCGATGTTCGCAAACGCATCGCTCGGCGCCGCGTAGAACAGCGACCAGTTCGACGTCTTCGTCTGCGGATCGAAACCGAGGAGATGCTGCTTGCCCTGCACGACGACGCGGCCGTTGGCCACGCTCACCGCGACCGGCACGTCGAGCAGGCCCTTGTTCGCCGACATCACGCCCTTTGCGAGACCGGTCACACCGCCGAGCGCACCGAGCCCGATTTTCGCCACGCCGCCCATGCCCATTTTTTTCTTAAACTCGATCGGCACCTTGAACGACTCCACGGGCGTCGCCGCCGCGGTATCGATGCCGTAGACATTCGCGCCGTCGGCGAAGACCACGCTCTTCGTCTCGGGCAGCACCACGAGGTTCGTGATGCCTTCCTTCGCCTTGTCGAAATGGTAGAGCGATTTTCCGTCGGCCGGATCGAGCACGACCACGCCGAGCGGCTCCTTCAACATCGCGGTTTTGCCATCCGAGAAATTGCCGCCGTAGCGCGAAAAAATCTTTCCGCCCACGACTTCGAGCTGCGCCACGATCGCGTTGTCGCGCGCCTTCAGGAGGCCCGCGAAATCCGAGATGCGGTCGCTCTTCCAGACCTGCGCGCCCGTGCGGCGGTTGATCGCGTAAACACTGCCGCCACCCGCACCGTAGATGCGGTCGCCGTCGATGCGCAGCGGCGCGTAGGTTTTCTTCAGGCCTTTGTTGGCGGGCGGAAATTCCACGGCCCACTTCGTCGCGCCGTTCGTGAGATCGACGCAGTGCACGCCGAGGTAGCCGAGATACATCTCGTCGCCGTCGACAACCGGCTCGTGGTAGCCCGAGAGATCCATCGTCGGAATAAACTTTCCGCTATTGTCCGCCATGTGCAGCGGGATCGCGCCGCCCTTCGCAAACTTCGCGGACCACTTCGCGTTGCCGGTCTCGAGGTCGTGCGCGTTGAGATAGATGCCGGGCTCTTTGCCGTCGTAGGTGTTGACCACGAAAATGACGATGCCTTTGGACGGCACCGGAATCGTGTCGAGGTATTGCCCGAGGATTTGCGGCGTCGTCCAGCGCGACTCGCCCGTGAAGTAGTCGATCGCCGTGAACGTCACCTTGCTGTTCATCATCCCGTCGTAGGTATTACAAATGAGCAGCGGCGTGCCGAGGATATCGACCGCGTTGCGCGTATTCGTTTTCTTAAACTCCGTCTTCGTCCACAGCAGTTTTCCACTGTCGGGATCGTAGTTCAGGATCGCGTCGTTGGTGCCCACGAGGAGCGTGCCGAGTTCGGTGAGTTTGTGCCACTTGGCCTCGCCAGGGAGTTTGGCAGACCAGAGTTCTTTGGCGGCAGTCGCGGCCAGGGCCGACGATGCGAGGAGTCCGAGGGCGAGACCGGCAACAGCCAGCCGGCCGAGAAACGTAGCGGGTGATTTCATGGTAGAAGCAGAACGAGGAATGGGAACTGAGGCGTCTCCCCCATCTTGGCCGAAAATCTCTCCGCGCGATATACGCAGGCATGCGTATGGCCACCCGGCCCACTCCGCCGTTGCCCCGCCACGCGCGCCCCTTTCACTCGCGCGATGCGCCTCCCTGTCCCGCAAGTCCGCCCGCTCCGCACGATGGTGTTTGCCGAACTCGCGGCCGTCTCCGGCAATTTTTCACGGACATCACGCCCTTCTCGAAAGTCCGCCTCGTGATGAAACCCGGCGTGATCTGACAACCGTCGCCCGCGTTCCGCCTCTCCCGTCTTCGTGTCTCCCGCCCTCTCTCCAGCCACCGCCCCGCGCCCCTTGCGCCGCGCCAACTTCCCCCGCGCGCTTTCCCGCGTCGCCGCAATCTGTCGCGCCCTCGCGTTCGCCGGCACGCTCGCCTCCTTCCCGGCGCCCGCCGCCACCGCAGCCTTCGACCCCGAGGCCGGCCTGCCCAAAATCCAGAACTTCCCGCCCGAAGTTTATCGCGGTCACAGCCAGATTTTCGCCACTGCGCGCACCGCCGATGGCGTGATGTATTTCGGCACCTACGGCGCCGTCGTCTCCTACGATGGCGAACGCTGGCGCCAATACCCGCTCCCCGGCACGTGGACGCGCGCGCTCACCGTCGGACCCGACGGACTCGTCTACGTCGGCGGCGGCGGCATGCTCGGTCGCCTCGAACCCGCCCTGCTCACCGGCGAGTTGCAGTTCGTTTCGCTGGCTGACCGGCTGCCCGCTGCGCAGCGCGATTTCACCAGCGTCTGGAGCGCGGCGACGAGCGGCCCCGATCTTTTTTTCGCGATCGACGGCGCCCTCCTCGGTTGGCGGGACAACAGTTTTCGCGTCTGGCCCTTCCCCGCCCAACGCCCTGCACTGCGCCCCGCCGGGCCGCGCGTGTTTTGTCACGTCGGCGATCAGCTCCTCCGTTGGCACGAAGGCGCCTGGCAGCCCTTTGTGCGCGACGCTCGCCTCGGCGCCGTGCGCCGCCTCACCGCGCTGCCCGCCGACACCGGCATTCTGCTCGCCCTCGACAACGGCCAGATTTTCCGCGCCACCGACGAGGGTGCCCTTTCCGCGTGGCCGACTTCCGACGCCGCCTTCCTCGCCCGCGCCGGCATCCGCAACGGCCTCCGTCTCGCCGACGGCGGCTACCTCCTCTCCACCGCCGGCGAAGGCGTCGTGCAACTCACCGCCGCCGGCACCGTCGTGCGCCGCCTCACCGACACTTCCGGCCTCACCAACGCCGCCACCTACGGTCTCGGCCACGCCGTCGATCAACACATCTGGATTGAAACCGCCAACGGCCTTTCCGTTTTCCATCCGCTCCGGCCGTGGAGTTTCTTCGACCCGCGCAACGGCCGCCCCGACGCCATCGGCGGCGAACCCATCCGCATCGGCCGCGATCTCTTTCTCTCCATGGCCGACATTCCCCCGCGCCGGCTCGTCCCCGCGGCCGACAGCCTCAGCGGCGCTCAACTCGTGCCCATGTCGGGCAAAGTTTCCGGGCGGCTCTCCAACGGCGTGAAACTGCACGGCTCGCTCGTCAGCGGCAGTGAGCGCGGCATAGTTCTCCTGAACGACGAACCGCGGCTCCTCCACAAAACCAGCAGTCAGGCCGAGGATATTTTTGCCCTCTCCTCGCTCCCTGACGTCGTCGTCGTCGGGATGCTGCGCGGCGTGGAACTCGTGCGCGTGAAACCCGATTTCACCGCCGAACCTCTCGCCCGTGTGCCTCAATTCGAACACGAAACCACCAACATCGCCGAAGCCCGCGACCGCACCGTCTGGATCGGCAGCACCGCCGGCGTGGCCCTCCGCCTCCAGCTCGATCCCACCGGCGCGATTTCCCGCCAAACCCTCTTCGACTCGACCCGCGGCCTCCCTAACGGCACCGGCTGGATTCGCATCCAACCGTTTCAAGGCGAAGCCCTCGTCATCGCCAAACCAGGCGTCTTCCACCTCGACTCCTCGGGCGAACGCCTCGTGCCCGACCCCCGCTTCGCCCGCCATTTCCCGGCCGGCGTGAACACCCTCCCGATGGAGAGCGACGGCCGCTCGCGTTTCTGGTTTCAAGTGCGCCGCCCCGACGACGGGTTCGAATTCGGCTGCCTCACCGTCGCCGCCGACGGCACCACGACCTGGGCGCCGTTCCCCGCCGAGATCAACACCGCCCTCGGCTTCAGCGGCTGCCGCAGCATCGTATTTCTCCCTGAAAACGGCCGCGAATTCCTCTGGGTTTCCGGCACCCGCTGCTCCGTCCGCGTCGACCTCGACACTCCCGCCGCCCCGCCCACGCCACCCACCGTCGTCGTCAGCGAGATCGCCCGCGGCTCCCAACACTGGCGGCCACGCCCCACTCCGCTTCGCCTCGATTTCAGCCGCGATCCGCTCCGGATCATGTTCGCCAGCCCCCACACCGTCACGACCTCCATCACCTACGAAACCCGTCTCCTCGGCTACGATTCCCGCTGGACCACCGCGACCTCCGCGGAAGCCACCTTCACCAACCTCTACGGCGGCCCCTTCACCCTCGAAGTCCGCGCCCGCGATGCCCACGGCCTCGTCGGTGAAGCCGCCCACACGACCTTCTCCATCGCGCCCCCGTGGCAACGCACTTCCGAAGCCTACGTCCTCTACACGCTGGCCACGCTCGCCGCGATCGCCGCCTACATCCGCTGGCGCCTCGGCCGCGCCAAACGCGAGCAGCGTCGCCTCGAAGCCCTCGTCGCCACGCGCACCGCCGAACTCGCCACCGCCCGCGACGCCGCCGAAGCCGCCTCCCGCGCCAAGAGCGCCTTCCTCGCCTCCATGAGCCACGAGTTGCGCACGCCCCTCAACGGCGTCATCGGCTACGCTCAAGTCCTCCAAGACGACCGCCGCCTCCTCTCCGATCAACGCGAACGCCTCCGCATCGTCCAAAACTCCGGCGAGCATTTGCTCCGCATGATCAACGACGTTCTCGACCTCGCCAAAATCGAAGCCGGCAAACTCGAACTCCGCCCCGCTCCCTTCGCCCTCGCCGATCTCATCCGCGACATCGTCGCTGCCCACGCGCCCACCGCCGCCGCCAAGCGCCTCGTCTTCACCACCGAGCTCACCCCCGACTTGCCTCCCTGGGTCGAAGGCGACGCCCAGAAACTCCGCCAGATCCTCGACAACCTCCTCGGCAACGCCGTCAAGTTCACCGCCTCCGGCTCCGTCGTTCTGCGGGTAGGGCCCGACCTCCGGGCGGGCCGCCCCTCGTCCGTCTCTTCAACTTCAACTCTTCAACTTCAACTGCACGGCGAAGGCATCGCCTTCGCCGTGCTCGACACCGGCCCCGGCATCGACGCCGCCGACCAGGTCCGGCTCTTCCAACCCTTCGAGCAAGCCACCCGCTCCCGCCCCAACGCCCCCGGCGCCGGCCTCGGCCTCGCCATTTCCCGCGCCCTCGTCGACCGCCTCGGCGGAAGCCTCTCGCTTACCAGCGAACCCGGCCGCGGCTCCACCTTCACCTTCTCCGTCCCGCTCCCCGCCGTCGCACCCGATCCCACTGTCGCCACGCGTTCCCGCCGCCTCACCGGCTACGACGGCCCCCGCCGCCACGTCCTTATCGTCGACGACCACGCGATCAACCGCTCCCTCCTCACCGACCTCCTCGTCCCCCTCGGTTTTACCTGCTCCGAATTCCCCTCCGGCGAAGCCGCCCTCGCCCACCTCGCTTCCTCCCCAGATCCCAGACCCCAAACCCCATCCCCTTCCTCCCCCGCCTGGCCCTACCTCGCCATCCTCGACGTCCGTATGCAGGGCCTCGACGGCCTCGAACTCACCCGTCGCCTCCGCGCGCTCCCCCGCGGCGCCTCCCTCAAAATCCTCCTCACCTCCGCCTCCGTCCTCACCTTCGATCCCGCCGAAGGCCGCGTCGCCGGTTGCGACGACTTCCTCCCCAAGCCCTTCCGCACTGCCGACCTCGTCGAAAAAATCACCACCCTTCTCGCCCTCACGTGGCAGGAAGACCCCGCCACGCCCTTCGCCGCCACGTCCGGCACCGACTCCGCATCCGCCACCACCGCCCCCGCGCCCGTCGTCCCCCTCCCGCCCGCCCTCCGCAACCAACTCCGCGAACTGCTCGCCCACGGCGACCTCGACGCCTTCCGCACCGCCCTCACCGCCGCCCGCCCGCTTCACCCCGCCTGCGAACCTCGCTTCGCCGCCCTCGAGGCCGCCGCCGCCGCGTTCGAACTCTCCCGCCTCCGCCTTCTCCTCGATGATCGCGCCTGACCGCTTACGCATTTCCGCGTAGCAGCCCGGTCCCACAGTTGACGCCACCGCCCGCGCGGCGTGTTTTTCCAGTCGTGTTCGTTGCCTCGTCACTTCGCTCTTGGTCGCACCGGCTCGGTGCCGCCGTGCTCGCGCTCGTCGCCGTAGCCACGCCCGTCCGCGCCGCCGAAGCCGCCGCCTTCGATCCCGAGCGTGGCCTGCCGCTCATGCAGCGCTTTTTGCCCGAGGTTTATCAGGGCCACTATCAGGTCAACGACCTCACCGTCGCCCCCGACGGTCGCCTCTACGGCACCACCCAACGCGCCCTCGTCCGCTACGACGGCACCCGCTGGGAACGCCTCCCTTTCCCCACGCTCTGGGCCTGGCGCATCGTCGCCACCGCCGACGGTCGCGTCTACGTTTCCGGCGACGACGAGATCGGCTACTTCGCCGACGACCCTACCGGCCGCACCGTCTACCACTCCCTCGTCGCCCAAGTCCCCGCCGCCGCCCTCCCCCTCGGCAACGTCCGCGGCGCCAAAGCCGCGCGCAACGCCGTCGCCTTCGCCGCCGAGAAAGGCTGGCTCGTCTGGCAAGACGGCGCGTTCCACTTCACGCCGTCTCCCGTCACCGGTCGCACGGTCGTCCACTCCGCCGCCGACACCCTCTTCGCCAGCGTCACCGGCGGCGGCCTCTACCGCTGGGACGGCCGCACGTGGCAACCCTTCGCCACCGCCGCCCCTACCGCCGCCTCACCGTCCCCCTCCGCGACCGCCGCCAATCCGCTCACCGGCGCCACCATCACCGGCCTCGCCACCCTCCCCGGTAAACGCCTCCTCGCCCTGTCCTCCTCCCCCGCGCCCGGCACCCCCGCGTTCGTCTCGCTCAACCTCGACGGCACCCCCGCCGCTCCGTGGACCGGCCCCGGCGTCGCCGCCCTCCTCGCCGTTCGCCCGCTCGGCCTGCTCACCTTGCCCGACGGCCGCATCGCCGCCTTCACCCGCCAATCCGGCCTCGCCTTCGCCAGCGCCGACGGCTCCACCTTCTGGCGCTACGAAAAATCCCACGGCCTCCCCAGCAACACCACCTACGGCCTCGCCGTCGATCATCACGGCGGTCTCTGGGTCGGCGGCACCAACGGCCTCGCGCGTCTCGATCTCGCCACGCCCGCCACCGTCTTCGACGAGCGCAACGGCCCCGGCATCGGCGGCATGCGCTCCTTCAGCCGTCAGGACGGCGTCTTCTACGCCGGCGTCGTCGAGGCTGTCCACCGCCTCGTCCCCGCCAACCCCGCCACCGGCGCCCTCGCCCGTTTCGAACGCATCCCCGGCACCACCACCACGATCAACGACGTCGCGCCCCACCCCGCCGGTCTCCTCGTCGCCGCCACCAACACGCTCCACCTCTATCGCCCCGACACCGGTTTCCGCCCGCTCCTCCAACGCAAAGACGACCTCAGCGTCGTCTGGACCACCCCCGCCGATCCCACCCGCATTTACGTCGGCGGCGACAAAACCCTCCTCGCCGCCCGCCTCGATCCCACCGGCGCCAACCTCACGATCGACTACGATTCCTCCACCTTCGGCTCCTCCGAACTCCTCACGCCCGTCGGCGCCGACACCGTGTGGGTCGGCACGCGCGCCCGCGGTTTCTTCCGCGTCCGCGCCGCCGCCGGCTCCGACGGTTGGCGCACGCCCGCCATCGAGCAGTTTGCCGAAGACGCCGGCCTGCCGCCCACGCGCGGCTACACCGCCGTCTTCACCGCCCCGTGGGGCCCCGCGTTCTTCACCACCGAAGGCACGTGGCACTTCGACGAAACCAGCCGCCGCTTCACCCCCGAGCCCGCCTTCCAGTTTGCCGACGGCCCCCGCTACGGTTTCCCCAGCACACTCGACAACTCCGGCCGCCTCTGGGCCAGCGGCGGTCGCCTCGACAACCGCGACGGCCGCCCCCTCGGCTGGTATGAGTTCGCCCCCGGCACCCCGCGCCGCGCCGCCACGTGGCACCCCGCCCCGCCCGCCCTCCAACCGCTCGCCGGCGCCGTCGGTTTCCTGGTCCTTTTCCGCGACCCCGTCGGCGACATCATCTGGGGCAAATCACCCCAAGCCGTCCTCCGCATCGAAGCCTCCCGCCTCGCCTCCCTCCCCGCCACCCCGTGGCAACCCCGCCTCCACGCCCTCTCCGCCGCCGGTGCCGCCCAACCCCTCGCGCCCGCCACTCCGCCCCGCTACGCCGCCTCCTCCGAACGCACCTTTTTCCGCCTCTCCCCGGGTCGCCTCGATGGCGGCGCCGTGACCTACCGCACGCGCCTCCTCGGCCACGATGCCCGTTGGAGCGCCCCGTCCTCCCACCCCGAAATCAGCTTCACCAACCTCGAAGGCGGGCCCTTCACGCTCGAGGTGATCGCCACCGACGGCGCCGGCCGCGACAGCACGCCGCTCCGCTTCACCTTCAGCGTTTCACCCCCGTGGCAACGCAGCCCCGCCGCCTACGTCCTCTACACGCTCACCGCTCTCACCGCCATCGCTGCCTACCTGCAATGGCGCCTCGGCCGCGCCAAACGCGAGCAGCGCCGCCTCGAAGCCCTCGTCGCCATGCGCACCAGCGAGCTCGCCACGGCGCGCGACGCCGCGGAAGCCGCGAGCCGCGCCAAGAGCGCCTTCCTCGCCGCCATGAGCCACGAGCTGCGCACCCCGCTCAACGGCGTCATCGGCTACGCCCAAGTCCTCCAGGACGACCGCCGCCTCCTCTCCGATCAACGCGAACGCCTCCGCATCGTCCAAAACTCCGGCGAGCATCTCCTCCGCATGATCAACGACGTCCTCGATCTCGCGAAGATCGAAGCCGGCAAACTCGAACTCCGCCCCGCCCCCTTCGCCCTCGCCGACCTCGTCCGCGACATCGTCGCCGCCCACGCTCCCACCGCCGCCGCCAAACGCCTCACCTTCACCACCGACCTCGCCCCCGACCTGCCCCCGTGGGTCGAAGGCGACGCCCAGAAACTCCGCCAGATCCTCGACAACCTCCTCGGCAACGCCGTCAAGTTCACCGCCTCCGGCTCCGTCTCCCTCCGCGTCTCCCGCTCCGCCACTACTTCCACTTCGCCTCTTCAACTTCAACTGCACGGCGAAGGCATCGCCTTCGCCGTGCAAGACACCGGCCCCGGCATCGACGCCGCCGACCAAGCCCGCCTCTTCCAACCCTTCGAGCAAGCCACCCGCTCCCGCCCTCACGCCCCCGGCGCCGGCCTCGGCCTCGCCATCTCCCGCGCCCTCGTCGAACGCCTCGGCGGCTCACTCTCCCTCTCCAGCGAACCCGGCCGCGGCTCCACGTTCACCTTCTCCGTCCCGCTCCCCGCTGTCGCCCCCGATCCCGCCGTCGCCGTCCGCTCTCGCCGCCTCACCGGCTACGACGGCCCTCGTCGCCACGTCCTCATCGTCGACGACCACGCCATCAACCGCTCCCTCCTCACCGATCTCCTCGTCCCTCTCGGTTTCACCTGCTCCGAATTCCCCTCCGGCGAAGCCGCCCTCGCCCACCTCGCTTCCTCCCCAGATCCCAGACCCCAAACCCCATCCCCTTCCTCCCCCGCCTGGCCCGACCTCGCCATCCTCGACGTCCGCATGCAGGGCCTCGACGGCCTCGAACTCACCCGTCGCCTCCGCCAACTCTCCCCTACTCCCGCTCTCAAGATCCTCCTCACGTCCGCCTCGGTCCTCACCTTCGATCCCGCTGCGGGCCGCGCCGCCGGCTGCGACGACTTCCTCCCCAAACCCTTCCGCACTGCCGACCTCGTCGAAAAGATCACCGCCCTTCTCGCCCTCACGTGGCGCAGCGCCGACTCCGCCTCACCCTTTGCTTCCGCTCCGGCCGCCGTGGTCCCGCTCCCGTCCGCCCTCCGCGATCAACTCCGCGAACTGCTCGCCCAAGGCGACCTCGACGCCTTCCGCGCCGCCCTCACCGCCGCCCGGCCGCTTCACCCTGCCGCCGAACCCCGCTTCGCCGAACTCGAAGCCGCCGCCGCCGCCTTCGAACTCTCCCGGCTCCGCCTCCTCCTCGACCCGCCATGAAGTCCCGCACCGTCCTCGTCGTCGACGATACTCCCGCCGGCCTCGGTGTCGTCTGTGACACCCTTCGCCGCGAAGGCGCCCGCGTCCTCCTCGCCGAGAGTGGCGCCGCCGCCCGCGCCGTCCTCGACCGCACCATGCCCGACCTCGTCCTCCTCGATGTCGTCATGCCCGACGAAGACGGTTTCGCCCTCTGCGCCGCCCTCCAAGCCGACCCCCGCTGGCGCGCGCTCCCCGTGATTTTCCTCACTTCGATCGACGCCCCCGTGCAGAAAGTCCGCGCCTTCGCCGCCGGCGCCGTCGACTACGTCACGAAACCCGTCCACGTCCCCGAGCTCGTCGCCCGCGTCCGCGTCCAACTCGACCTCGTCACCGCCCGCCGCGCTCTCGAAGAGAAAAACGCCGAGCTCGAATCCGAGATCGCCATCCGCCTCGACGCCGAAGCCCAGCTCGCCACCTCCCTCGACCGCGCCGTCGTCGTCCTCGCGCGCGACGGCACCCTGCTCTTCGCCACGCGCCTCGCGCACGACCTTCTCGCCAAATTTTCCACCTCGCCCGCTGCGCTCAAACACGCCTCGCGTTTCCCCGGAGCCACCGCCAACAGCGCGCTCCACGTCCGCCGCTTCACCGAGCCCGGCCGCGACGACCTTATCATGCTCGCCCTCGAGGAAGAGCACGCCCCGCCCGGCCCCGCCGCCCTCCTCGACCTCGGCCTCACCCCGCGCCAAGCCGAAGTCGCCTACTGGGTCGCCCAAGGCAAAACCAATCCCGAGATCGCCGTGATCCTCGGCGCCAGCCCCCGCACGATCGACAAACACATGGAGCGCATCCTCGCCCGCCTCGGCGTCGAAAACCGCGCCTCCCTGATCGTCGCCACCGCCGAGCGCCTCCGCGCCAAGTAGGGCAGGGTCTCTGACCCGCCCTTCCCCCGGCCCCCGTAGCGGCGAGCACCAGCGAGCCGACCCCGGTCTCCTCCCCATCCGCACCCCCGGGGAAATCCCCCCATACGCAGACCCACGTAACGACACGCCCGCTCCAATCCGTTACACTCGCCCCGCTTCAGCCTCTTCCCAACATGCAATTCACCTCCCTCCTCGCTCGTTTCCGACGCCCGCTGGCGTTGTTTGCCCTCGTCGCCTCAACGTTTTCTGTCGCCCCGCGTGCCGCCGCCCAATTTGCCGGCGCCGCCGACATCGCGCCTGCCGCCCTCCCCGGCAAGACCCTCGTTCTGAACGCCACGAACGCCGGCTCGCCCTTCGTCGGCACCGGCATCTTCTCGATCGTCTTTACCGGCACCACCTACACCATGCCGATTGGAGCGGGGAATCCCACCTTCTACTCCGGCTCCTATACGGCCACCGTCCAGGGCGGCAATACCGTCATCCGCCTCGCCGGCTACCTCGTCGGCGGCTCTCCGGTCACCCTCGAACTCGTTCCCAGCGCCGCCTCCCTCATCCCCGGCGCGTTCGAAATGTATGCCGATGGCGTCCCCGCCAACAAGCGCGGCTCCTTCACCATCAACGGTAGCTCCACCGGCGGCGGCGGCACCGGCAATCCCGCCATCACCAGCCAGACGCAAGTCGCCGCCACCGTCGGCCAGCCCTTCGTCTACCAAATCACAACCAGCCCCGCCGCCACCTCCTACACCAACACCGGCGGCAACGCCCCCGTCGCCATCAGCCCCGGCTCCGGCCTCGTCACCGGCACCTTTACCCAAGCCGGCACCTTCAACTTCTCTTTCACCGCCACCAACTCCTCCGGCTCCAGCGCCGTGACCACCGTTACCGTGAACGTCACCGCCGGCTCCACGGGCGGCGGCACTGGCGGCGGCGCCTTCGCCGCCTACGTCGGCACCTATTCCGGCAACCTGCTCCAACGCATCAACGGCGTCAGCGCCATTGTCGGCGGAGCCAACTACCGCGCCACCGTCAGTTCGGCCGGCGGCGTCGCCGTCACGATCACTAACGGCTCGTCATCGAGCACCCTCGCCGGCACCATCGCGACCAACGGCGGGATCACCTTCACGAGTGGCACCGCGCTGTCGATCTACCGCATCACGGCCGCCTCCATCCTCATCGCCAGCAGCCGCCCGGTCATGGGCAGCCCCTTCTTCGTCGCCACTACCAGCAGCACCGGCGCCACCACCGAATACTCCCTCCAGAGCAGCACGTCCTTCGTCGCCGGCGGCGATAATCCTCCCACCACCACCGTCGCCACCGCCCCGACGAACCTCGTGGGCTACCGCAACAAAGTCGGCGGCGTCTACCAATTCACCGTCACCGGCGTCGCCCGCGGCGCCGTCTGGGGCACCGATGTTTACACCGACGACTCCAGCGTCGCCGCCGCGGCCGTCCACGCCGGCGTCCTCGCTGCCGGTGAGACCAAGACCGTCACGGTCACCATCCTCCCCGGCCAGGCCTCCTACCCCGCCTCCACGCGTAATGGCGTCTCCTCCGCCTCGTGGGGCAGTTGGGCCGGCAGCTACTCCTTTGCCGGCGCCGGCGCCGTGAGCACTGTCCCGGTCGCCACCGCCCGCCCCGCCGTCGCTCCCGGTTTTGTCGCCACCACCACCGCCCTCGCGGCCGGCGGACGCCTCGTTTGCCCCATCACCGTCACCGGTGGCGGCGTTTACACCTACCGCTGGTATCTCAACGGCAACCTCATCAACGGCGCCACGGTCAACCCCTACGTCGTCGACTCCCTGACCGCCGCCAATGCCGGCACCTACTCCGTCGACGTCACCAACTCCCTCGGCACCACCCGCCTCACCGCCGGCACCGTCAACGTCGGCAACGCCGGTTCCCCCGTCCTCGCCCTCCAGCCCATCTCCAAGACCGTCGTTCCCGGCGCCACCTTCACCCTCGCCGCCAACGCCTCCGGCTCCGGCCTCGGCTACCAGTGGTTCCGCAACAACGTCGCCCTCTCCGGCGAGACCGGCGCCATCCTCCTGCGCAACAACGCCAACGCCGCCGACTCCGGCAACTACACCGTCCGCATCTCCAACTCCTCCGGCTCCGTCACCAGCAGCGCCGCCACCGTGACCCTCTCACCCAACGCCTCGCGTCCCGCGAACATCTCCGTCCGCACCAACGTCGCCACCGGCACCCTCGTCACCCCCGCCTTTGTCCTGAAGGGCTCCGGCACCAAACGCATGCTCGTCCGCGCCGTCGGCCCCGGCCTCGCCGCCTTCGGCCTCCCCGGCACCATGGAAAACCCCAAACTCACTGTCTTCCGCGGCTCCACCGAACTCACCGCCAACGACGACTGGTCCGCCGCCAACATCGGCCAGGCCTTCACCGCCACCGGCGCCTTTAACCTCCCCGCCAACTCCAAAGACGCCGCCCTCGTCGTCGATCTGCCCGCCTCGCCCACCGGCGAAAGCTACAGCGTGCAAGTCACCAACGCCTCCGGCACCGGCGGCATCGTCCTCGTCGAAGTCTACGACGCCGACATCCTCCGCGGCACCAGCACCAGCCTCCTCGTCAACGTCTCCGTCCGCGGCCAAACCGCCCCCGGCGACGACGTCCTCACCCTCGGCCTCGTGATCGGTGGCCAAGGCCCGCGCACGTTGCTCGTCCGCGGCATCGGCCCCAAACTCGCCTCCTTCGGCGTCCAGGGAACTGTCCCCGATCCCCGTATCCAAATCGTGGACAGCCAGAGCCGCATCATCCTCGCCAACGACGACTGGTCCTCCGCCGACTTCCTCAGCGAACTCGCCCTCGCCACCAGTTACGTCGGCGCCTTCGCCCTCGACGAAACCAGCAAAGACGCCGCCACCTTGAGCCTCGTCGAACCCGGCGCCTACACCATCCAAGTCAGTGGCACCACCGCGAGCCCCACCGGCGAAGCCCTCGTCGAAGTCTACGAAGTCCCCTAATCCTCCGAGGTGGGCGGGCGCGTCCCCGCGCCCGCATTCCCACCGCCGCGTCAGCCTCCGGTAGCCGCGTCCCCTCCCCGTAGCCGCGTCGCTTACGACGCGGTCAGCGCCCGCCCCGCCCTCCGCGTGCCACGGGCTTTCCAGCCCGTGCTCCGTCCCCCCCTTTCGCCCGCGAGCCCTCAGCCAGCCCGCGCCGCGAAGACTGAAGCAATCGAACCGCCCCGCCCTCACCGGCGGGGCGGTTTTGTTTTTCCCACCCAGCTCTCATCATCCGTAGCCGCGTCGGTTACGACGCGGTCAGCCTTCACCGCCCACCACACCACGCGGTCAGCCCCCCACCCGCACATTTCTTTTCGTGCCTTTCGCGCCTTTCATGGTCCCTTCTACTCCCACCGCGCCGCGCCGCCTCCCGCTCCACCATGGCCCTCACCTACCGCCTCGCCACCCTCGCCGACGTCCCCGCGCTTGAGGCGCTCATTCCGCTCTCCGCCCGCCAACTCCGCCAGGGCTACTACACCGCCGCCCAAGTCGAAGGAGCCCTCGGCCCAGTCTTCGGCGTCGACACCCAACTCATCCGGGACGCCACCTTCTTCGTCGCCGTCGATTCCACCGCCACGGCCTGTCCCGCCCCCATCGTCGGCTGCGGCGGCTGGAGCCAGCGCAAAACCCTCTACGGCGGCGACCGCGGCAAGACCGGCCCCGATCCCCTCCGCGATCCCGCCACCGAGCCCGCGATGATCCGCGCCTTCTTCGTTCACCCCGACTTCGCCCGCCGCGGCATCGGCCGCCGCCTCATGGAACTCTCCGAAGCCGCCGCCCTCGCCGCCGGTTTCCGCTCCATCGAGATCGTCGCCACCCTCCCCGGCGAACCCCTCTACGCCACCTTCGCCTACGCCGCCGTCGAACGCTTCGCCATCACCCTCCCCGACGGCACGCCCCTCCCCGTCGTCCGCATGCGCAAGCTCCCCGCGCCCTGATCGCCGCGGCCTCTCCACGCCCTCGCACCATCGGTGGGCGGGCGCGTCCCTGCGCCCGCATTCGCTTCGACCCACGTCGCCGCGTTTGCGGCGCGGATCTCACGCGCCGCTCCCTTTGCACTTCGAAGAAAGCGCCCTTCCCGCCCCCATACGCAGACCCACGTAACGACAACCCCGCCCTGAGGTGCTATCCTCAGGCGCACTTCCGAATCTTCCTCATATGAAAACAGTCCTCTCGCTTCTTCTCGCGGGCGCCCTCACCGCCGCCTCGCTTTCCGCGCAGACCCTCTCCTGGACCAAGCGCGACCCCAAGGTTAACTCCGCAGTCACCATGAACGCCGTCACGTTTGGCGCCGACAAATACGTCGCCGTCGGCTACCGTGGCACCTCCACCGGCGGCATCGAAAACCAAGTTACCTCCAGCGCCGACGGTGCCACGTGGACCGCCGGCCCCAACCTCCCCACCAACGGCGCCGTCCGCTCCATCGCTTACGGCGGCGGCCTCTTCGCCGTGCCGGTCGAGAGCAACTCCGAAACCTCCCTCATCCTCACCAGTCCCGACGCCGTCACCTGGACCGCCCGTGCCACCGGCGCCGGCCAACTCTCCAGCATCGCCTACGGCAACGGCGTCGCCACCGGCGGCGGCACCACGCCCATGTGGATTGCGGTCGGCTCCGCCAACGGCGGCAACAACATCGTCCGCAGCACCGACGGCGTCACCTGGACCCGCGTCAACACCGGTCGCACCATCGATCTCTGGAAAGTCGCCCACGGCCGTAACGTCTTCCTCGCCATCAGCCGCAGCGGCACCCTCCTCTCCTCCAGCAACGGCACCACGTGGAGCGCCGTCACCGTCCCCAACCTCCCCTCCGGCGCCACGTTCCTCGGCATCACGTTCGACGGCACGGAGTTTCTCCTCCTCGTCAACGACGGCGCCCGCAATCCCCAGGTCTACGTTAGCGGCGACGG
Source organism: Opitutus sp. GAS368 (assembly GCA_943372705.1). Taxonomy (GTDB): domain Bacteria; phylum Verrucomicrobiota; class Verrucomicrobiia; order Opitutales; family Opitutaceae; genus GAS368. The sequence continues at coordinate 20,518 of CALRZR010000123.1, forward strand.
CTCCGCGTGGGCTGCCGCCGGCTCCAAACTGACCAGCGCCTCCCTCTTCGACGGAACCGTCGCGGGTAACGGCTCGCTCGTCGCCGTCGCCGGCGCCAGCTCCGTCAGTGGCAACGTCGTCTTCACCGCTCCTGTCACTCCCGGCCTCTTTGCTACCGTCGGCGCTTGGTCCAACGCCCAAGTCGTCGCCGCCAACAGCTTCGGTTTCGTGTTTATCACCCACGTCAACACCCTCTGGGTCGCCGGCGGCTACGAAGCCGCCCTCTACACCGCCGCCGGCACCGGCGGTGGTGGCGGCGGCACGACCACCCCCGCACCCGTTGTGACCACGCCCCCCGCCGCCCAAACCGCCACCCTCGGCGGCTCGGCCACCTTCTCCGTCGCCGCCAGCGGCACCGGCAACACCTACCAATGGCTCTTTAACAACACACCCATCGCCGGCGCCACCTCCGCGACCTACACCATCGCCGCCGTCAGCGCCGCCAACGCCGGCGCCTACGCCGTCCGCATCACCAACGCCGGCGGCACCGCCAACAGCACCGCCGCCACCCTCACCATCGCTACCGCCGCCACCCGTGGCCGCCTGATCAACCTCTCCGTGCTCACCACGCTCGCCACCGCCACCGACGAATTCACCCTCGGCTACGTCGTCGGCGGCACCGGCACCACCGGCTCCAAACCCCTCGTCATCCGCGCCGCCGGCCCGTCCCTCGGCGCCCTCGGCGTCCCCGGCACCATCGCCGACCCGCAACTCGAG
>CALRZR010000124.1:0-21165 GCA_943372705.1 Opitutus sp. GAS368
TCGCGCGTTTGGAAACGACTCAAATCTTTTCTAGAGGCCAGGGTCAGTCGAGCTTAGGGACGTCGACCCAACGACGCTGCTCCCATGACTTGATACCGAGTTCCGCAAGCTGAACGCCCTTGGCGCCCTGCAGCAAATTCCACGGGAAAGGATCGCCCTTGACGACGTGTTTGAGGAACAACTCCCACTGAACTTTGAACGCGTTATCATAAACGCCCTGATCCGGAACCGTGGTCCAACCGTCCATATATTTTATCGGACTGTCGATGTCCGGGTTCCAAACGCAGCGCGGCGTGGCCGACAGATGTTGTGCCGTGCAATTCCGCAGGCCTGCCACGGCAGAGCCGTGCGTGCCGTCGACTTGCAAGGTCAGCAGATCGTCACGCCGGACTCGCACATCCCAAGAGGAGTTGAAGTGGCAAATAACTCCGTTGATCAGTTCGAACGTGGCGTAGGCCGAATCGTCCGCCGTGCACTTGTAGGGTTTGCCCGCTTCATCCCACCGTTGGGGAATGTGGGTCGCCCCCAAGCAGGTCAGCGACTTCACTTCACCAAAGAGGTTCTGGATCACATACTGCCAGTGGCAGAGCATATCGACGATGATGCCACCGTCGTCTTCTTTCCGATAGTTCCACGATGGGCGCTGCAGTTTTTCGTGTTCGCCCGTGAAAACCCAGTAGCCGAATTCTCCACGCACCGAGAGAATTTTTCCGAAGAAGCCGGTATCGATCAAATACTTCAACTTGAGGAGACCGGGCAGCCAAAGTTTGTCCTGCACCACGCCGTTTTTGAGTCCCGCCGCCGTGACCTCCTTGGCCAGTGCCAACGCCTCCTGCGAAGACGTCGCCGTTGGTTTCTCGCAGTAGATATGTTTTTTTGCCGCGATGGCCTTGCGAACCCCGTTCGGCCGCTGGCCGGTCAGCGTAGAGTCGAAATAGACGTGGTTTGCCGGATCGGCGAGCGCCGCATCGAGGTTCGTCGAGTAGCGTTTCACGCCGGCGCGGGCCGCCAACGCCGCAAGTTTCGGCTCGCTGCGACCAATCAAGATCGGATCGGGCATGATCACCTCGGAGTCGCCGAGCTTGATGCCGCCTTGATCGATGATGGCCTTGATGGACCGCAGCAGATGCTGATTCGTGCCCATGCGTCCGGTGACGCCGTTCATGATGATGCCTACTTTGTGCGTGGTCATAGTGCGTGAGGGTTGGGGATCGGGTGAATTAACGAGTCAGCAGTCTACGACGAAATGACGGATTGCGTTAGCATGATTCCGACTTTTGCTAGCACGAAACCGATACCATGCTCGCCTGGAGCCCACTCCTGATTCAGAAAATAGAAATCCACGCGCTCGGCTTTGTGCTCCGCCAGCTGCAACTCAACCGCCACCGCGATGCCGAAGTCGCACCACATGGCCACCCCTACGCGCAACTCGTGCTCTACCTCTCCGGCGAAGGCGTTCAAACCGTCAACGGACGGCGCCGCCGCGCCCGAGCCGGGGATCTTTTTGTAATTCCGGCAAAGGTGCCCCATGGATTTTCGGTCTCCGGATTGAGCCGACCGGTGTGCCTCGTGCTCGACTACGAACTCGCCGATTCCGGTCGGGTGCGGTCGGCCCATCGCATGCTTTCGCCGGCTACGCTCAATGAGTTGCATGCCCTGCTTTCCCGTGTCCCGCGCAAGGGACGTCTAACGCTGGCTGACTACCCGGCAATTCTCGCGGTAGTGGCGCGCCTGCTCGAACACTCTCCCGAAACGACGGCGCCCGCTACGACGCTGTTCGAAAAACTGCGCGATCAAATCGGCTCACCCGCTACCCTGAGAAAAATTGCCCGGAACTTTGGGTATCACCCCGATCATCTCAGTCGAAAATTAAAACAGGAAACGGGCCTGAACCTCCGCGCGCTTCGGTCGAGAGTCCGCCTCGAAGCGGCCCAGGCCGCTTTACAAGCCCGACAAACCGTGGCGGAAGCCGCGAACCAATGCGGCTTCGACGACCCCAACTATTTTGCCCGCTGGTTTCGCCGCCAAACCGGCCGCACCCCGTCGGCGTGGCGCAGTTAAAAGCACGCCCCGTCCCCGGCGTCGCCGCTTACTCGCCGGGCTTCTTGGTGCACTGGGGTTGAGCACCCTCCGGCAATGGCGGAATCGCGCCCTCGCCCGCTTTCGGCAAAGTGCCGTTTAGCTCTTGCCGCCAATGCGCCACGTCACCGCCCGGGCAATACACGTAAATCATGTGCATCGGCTCATCACCCGTATTGGTCAGTTGGTGAAAAACCGTCGGCGGCATGAACACCGCCTGCCCGGCCTTGATCGGACTACGCTCGGTGCCGACACAGATCTCGCCTTCGCCTTGCACGATAAAATAAACCTCTTCCTGTTCCTGATTGTGCCACGGCACTTGGCCACCCTTCGGCTCAAGGATCGAGTAGCCCATTGAAAATCCTTTGGCGGCAATCGGCTGGCCAAGTTGGCCGACAAGTCCGCGGCCCCAACGGCGTGCGGGGAACGTGCCACCGGGAAGTTTGGCGAGGTCTGCAATAATCATGGGAACGATTTGATGCGTCCGCCCGATAGCAGCGCGAACCTTTTTTCAATCAGCCCGTCAGACCGGCGCGAACCAGCAGCGCATTGAGGTCGGGATCGCGCCCCATGAAGTCGCGAAACAAAGCCGCAGCCTCGGCCGAGTTGCCGCGACACAGCACCTTCTCGACGAATTCCGCGCCCACCTTCGCGCTAAACAATCCTTCACGCTTGAAACGCGTAAAGGCGTCCGCGTCCAAAACTTCGGCCCATTTGTAAGAATAATAACCTGCCGCGTAGCCGACAGGGTCCGCAAAAATATGGGTGAACTTCTTCACGATCGTCGGAGCAGGCGGCTCGGTCGGCACCAAACACGCCGCGACGGCCGCACGGGCTTTGGCCTCGACGTCGGCTTCATGCGCAAACTCGTCCGTGCGCATGTGCATCAGCAAATCCATCTTGGCGAAGGCCACCTGCCGCATCGTTACGCACGCCGAACGAAAATTCTTCGCGGCGGTAAGCTTCCGAAAGATCTCGTCCGGAATCGTCGCGCCGGTCTCGTGGTGCCGGGCGAACAAATCGAGGCTCTCCCGTTCCCACGTCCAGTTTTCCATGATCTGCGAAGGCAGTTCGACGAAATCCCAGGCGACGTTTACTCCGTTGAGCGACTTGATTTCAACCTCGCCGAGCAAGTGATGCAGCAGGTGTCCAAACTCGTGAAAAACCGTCTCGACTTCGCGGTGGGTGAGCAAAGCCGGTTTGCCTTCGGCCGGCGGTGTCATGTTGCCGCACATCAATCCTAGGTGCGGCGCCCGCGTGCCATCCGGGCGCGGTCCACCCGTGATCAAATAGTTCATCCAAGCGCCGCCCCGCTTCGACTCGCGCGGATACCAATCGGCATAAAACGAACCCACGTGGCGCCCCCGACCATCGCTCACGTCGTAGAATTTCACGTCCGGGTGCCACGTCTCCACTTCGCCGTTCGTGCGCTCGACGACCCGGAGGTCGAATATGCGGCCGACCAGCTCAAACATGCCGGCAATCACCCGATCCATCGGGAAATAAGGCCGCAATATTTCCTCATCAAAGGCGTAGCGTTCCTGTCGTAGTTTTTCGGCCCAAAACAATATTTCCCATGGCGCCAGGCGCACAACCGGTTGCCCCGACCGATGGGCTTTGAACTCCTCCAATTCACGGCACTCCCGCGCGAAGGCTCCTTGGGCACGCGTCTCGATATCCTCCATGAACGCGAGCGCCCGCGCACCCGTTTTCGCCATGCGACGTTCCAACACTTGGTCCGCGAAATGCGGTTTCCCCAGCAACCTCGCCTTCTCCGCACGTAACGTGAGGATGCGCCCGATTAGCGGCGCGTTGTCGTGTGGCGCCGTTGCGCCGACCGCCGCCGACGCCGCCCACATTTCTTTCCTGAGACCATCATCGACCACGTAGGTCATGAATGGCTCCAGCGACGGCATATGCAGGGTAAATCTCCAGCCCGCGAGCCCCTTGGCCTCCGCTCCGCGCCGCGCCGCCGCCTTGGCATGCGCCGGCAGCCCCGCCAATCGGGACTCGTCGGTCACGACCAACTGCCAGGCGTTTGTCGCATCGAGCACGTTTTCGGAATACTTCTGCGTCACCTGCGCCAACTCGGTTTGCAGCGCCTCCAGGCGTTCCCGTTGAACCGCCGGTAAATCGGCCCCCGCCTGACGAAAATCTGCAACCGTCTCCTCAAGAAACCGCCGGTTGATTCCTGTCAGTGCCGCGGCCGCCGGAGTCGATGCAAACGCCTTCAACCGCGCCCATAATTCGGCATTGAGCGGGATGCCCGCGTAGAAGGCCGAGACCTTCGGCAACATCGCGTTGTGCGCCTCCCGCCACGCCGGCGAATCCGCCACCGACTGCAGGTGCGTGACCTTGGACCACGCCGACGTGAGTTCTTCGGTCGCATGCTCCAACGCCAAAAACGAATTCTCGAAAGTAAGCCCCGCGAAATCGCGCGTCGCGATCGCGTCAATTCCGGCACGTGCGCGAGGGAGCGCAGTCTCGATAGCCGCGGCGACGTGTTCGGGCGTCATCGCGGACCAACGAATATGGAAGGAAGGGTCGAGAAACGGATTCACAGACATGCCGCGAAAGACCGCCTGCCCGCCGGTGATGTCAAACCGCAAACCTCACCAGACGTATCCCACGCCGATCGAAATTTGCCGCCGGGTCGCTGGCACGGCTGGCACGTCTTGAAACCGGGTGTCCCACAAGTTGTCGACCAGCACAGAACATTCTGCCCCCCGCCATGCGACCGGGCGATAGACCAATCCCACTGAACTGGTTACTGCGCGGTCTCCACCGACCACGCGCAGCGGATTGTCCGCTTGGATTCGTGCCGCATTATCCATTCGAAATTCGAATCCACCACCGAGACGCGCAGTGATGGCCGCGGTAAGTCTGTGCCGCGCGTAATTCAGCGCGTAGAAACTGGCGTCGACCGCTGCCCCCCGATAATCTTCGGCCTTGGTCAGACCGGTGTAGCCCACGACCAAATCTACGGCGCCCCAACTCCGCCTGGCGACGACTTCGAATCCGGCCGTATCTACATCGAGGGCGTTCGCCGCGCGGGCCGTCACACCCCGGCGAAATGTCCAATCCACCAACGCGTCGTCGCGCCGGAAGAACAGTGCGGCTTGCCCCGTCCAACCTGACAGCGTCCCATTTACACCGAGCTCGAGATTGCGGCTCGTTTCCCGGCCCAAGTTCGCGTTACCCCGGAAGAGCCCCGCCGATGCATTGGAATTCAACGCCGTATAGGTCGGCAATTGCGTCGATTGGGCATAGCTCAAGTAGAGCCTTCGCAACGCGGCCAGCCCCGAGCCTTCCCGAGCGATTTCCACGACCGGCGAAACCGCGCCGCCGTGCCGGTTGCTGTCGTCATAGCTCGCCCCGGCCTTGAACACGATTCGATCGCCGCCGTTCATTTTCCAGGCCGTCTCTGGCAACAGCGTGATTTTGCTCAGGGTCCGCGAGCGGTATCGTCCGAACGTGAGCGACGATGACTGCAGATCGTCAGCCATCACTTCGCCGCGAAAAGTCCACGCAATGTCGCCGACGGTTTTTCGACCACCCAACGCCGCCCCATCCACCCAAGTCGTGTGCTGAAACGGATGCACCGGCCCCAGCGGCGCGAAACGATTGAACGCATAATCGTCCTTGTTGCGCCGATGCCACGCGCCCGCTTCGAAAAAGTCGCCCGCTCCCCATTCGCTCCGATGATTCACCGCGAACAGCAGCGTTTGCAGATTCTCGCTCTCGTTGGAGTTGAAGGGAGTGTAGAGGTTTGGCCACCCGAAGAACTTCGTTTGATAACCGACAAAAACATCCGTCTGCGCCCCGGTTCCGCTGAGCTGGAGGCGCGCATTGATGCGATCAAAGTCCTGCTCGCCAAACTGCACCGCACCGTTCGACTCCGAACGCGCCCACGCCACGTCTGCCCCAAGCCGTTGTCCCGCCACCCGCATTTCGCTCAAGTAGCCCTGGTAAATCTCCTGTCGGTTCAAACCGAATTCACCCGCCGCAACCGCCAGGGAACCCGCCGTTTTGATCGGCCGCCAGGAATGGGCCACTGCCCCTACCGTTGAGTTTGTGGCGCTCAACGCGTGATCAAAACCGGTCAGAATTTCCGTCCCGCCTAGCATCGCAGGCGCCACCGGAATTTCAGCTAGGTAGTGGCCCGTCTGCGGGTCCACCATCGAGGCAGCACCTATGCGAAATCCCGTATTCTCAAAAATTCCACCGCGGATCGTCACATCAGCCTGCGCTTCAGCCAAGTTGCGCCCGGCCAAATCGACCCGCGGTTCAAATCGCAATGCGGACACCGGCATTGCAAAGGTGCCCACTGACGATTGGTTCGCCACCCGCGTCGAATACACAGTTACTTCCGCGAGCCCCACCACTCCGGGGTCCTGCGCCTTTGCTGAAAGCGCAATAGCTGTTACCGCGGTCAGAATGAGGTTCACGTATTTCATCAAAATGAACCGCTACCAACCGCCCCGGCGAAAACAAGTCCGTTGTTTTCCTATTCGAAGCGTTTGCTTAACAATCAGCCGGATCTCCAAAAAAAGAAAGCCCCGACGTTTCGTCGGGGCCTTCGCAAATGAAAATGTTTGTCTCGGCTTACTCGTCGCCGTCGTTGCCGATCGCTTCGACCGGGCAACCTTCCAAGGCTTCCATACACTGACCGATTTCTTCTTCGGTGGAGGGCTGCTTGTGCACGTAGGAATAACCGCCTTCATCGTGGCGCGTGAAAAACGCCGGAGCGGTTTCGCGGCAAAGGTCACAGTCGATGCATTGCTGATCGACGAAGAACTTTCCGGGTGCATTTGGGGCCCATTTGTCAGCTTTGTTTGCCATATTGAAATCGAACAAAGGAAATATTTCGAAGCGCTGTCAAGCGGTCACACGGCCGCTCTGCGTTGTTCAAAACCCGCGGAGGACACCGGGTTGTATGCAACGCTGGCGCGGGACAAATGGCCGAGACGTTCACGTTCGCCAAATTTTTTACCATCCGTAATCCTTCCGATTGTCGGCCATCACTTCGAACAACCGAGGAAATCGTCCTTGTCTCCCCGGTGAACGAATTCACCAATACTGACGTTGACTTGGTAAACTCCAATCGAGCACCAATCACCGCCCCGCTTCTTGATCCCCCCGCACCCTCTTTGTCTCCGCACCGAAACGGGAGGATCAGCGTCGTTTTTCACATATTTCCGCAAACCCTCACTGACCAACTCCACTACTCCCACCCCCGCCATGTCCCACTCCAAACCCTTCCGCTCGGCCTCGCTCGCCGCTCTCCTCGCTTCGTGTATTGCATTTGAGTCTGCCCTTTTAGCCCAGCCAACCTCGCCGACCGCACCTGCCCCCACGTCTACCCCCACGGCTGCCGAAGTCGCAGCCGCCAAGAAACAACAAAAGCAGGACGAGGAAGCCGTTTTGCTCAACGTATTCGAAGTAAAGGGCGACGCCGCGGACACCTACGACGCCACCAACACGAATTCCGTCACGGGCACCAATACCTCCCTCAGCAAGACCCCGCTCGACGCCAAGATCTTCAACCGCCAACTCATGGACGACATGGGCACGGTCGACATGACCGACATGCTTTGGAAGATCGGCGGACTCGGCGCGGCTCTGATCGGCAACGGCAACGAGGACGTGCGCGGCACCGTCGAAGGCGACCGCCAGGACCCGAAGAGCATGTCGATGCGCGGTCTCCAGATTAACAATCCCCGCCGCGATGGCTTCCTCCGCTCCGATACCACTCTCCTCGACACCTTCGATATCGACCGCGTCGAAGCGATCGGCGGTTCCAACTCGCTCCTCTTCGGTTCCGGCGATGCCGGCGGCGTAATCACCTCTGCCTCGAAACGCGCCTACCTTAACCGCCGTCCCACCATGACCGTCGCGGCCACCGCGGATTCCGAAGGCACCCGCCGCTACACCGTCGATGCTCAGGTCGGGATGAAGTATTTTGCCTTCCGCGTGAACGGCGTGCGCGACGATACGAACTACTTCCGCCCCGGCCTCAAGCGCCACGCGGAAGGCTACCACCTCACCGCCACCGTGCAGCCGTGGAAACGCCTCCAGATTCGCGGCGAATACCGCTACTATAACCGCGACACGATCTTCGCCCAAGCCGTGACCGTCCGCGCACCACTCACGTGGCTCCTCCCGAACGGCGCTCGCGTTGATAATCAAAACACCCGCTTCCTCGTCGCCTTTCCCGAAATCTCGCAGATCACCGGTGGAGCCTTCGACCTCACAAAAGTCGACTCGGCCACCGGTCCCTATACGCGTGACGACTACTACAATCACATCAAGTCCGTCGTCGCCGAGGCGACCCTCGCCGAGGGCTTGGCCATTCAACTTCGCTACGGCCACGATGCCCGTGTGAACGACGCGCCCCGCCCCAGCAGCACCACGGTCTACGCCCCCGGTGCCACGGGCAACCTTTACGTCGATCCTGTCACTGGCCAAGTCGGGCAAAAGTGGGCCTTCAATACGTCCGTGGTTGCGACGCCTTTCTGGACCGGCGCCCGCGGCTATCGCGCCGCCCTCGCCTACCAAAAGGATCTCGGCAAATGGTTTGGTCGTCACCAAGCTAGCGTGTTCCGCCAAGATATGGAGTCGTGGGTCAACCAGATGACCATGCGCTTCTACGAGACTGATTCGAGCGGGGCGATCATCCAAAATCTCGCGAACATCACGAACGCCGAATCCGGCCGCAATGTCATGCCCGGCGCCTGGGTCCCGATTTTCCCCGAGTCCATTCTCGGCGGCAAAGATTGGCGCGTCGACACGATCACCCACCCGAACGGCAAGACCTACAAGTTTGCGCCGCAAGTCTACGCCAACGCCGTCCCGCCCACCGCACGCAATCCGATGGGTGTCTCCGGCACCATCATTACATCCACCGCCAACCCCGCGACGACGGGTAATCCCGGCAACACATCCTACCTCATGGACGACACCACCGAAAAAAGCTGGGGAGCCAGCCTCTTCAGCGAATGGTGGAAGGGCCGCATCGACACGATGGCCGGCATCCGCCGCGAAGAGGCCACTGGTTTCCGCAAGCACATTGGTCTCAAGCGCGGACCGATCTCCTACGATAGCATCAACCTCGGCACCGTCGTCGACACCCCGATCAAAGATCTGCGCATGTCGCTCAACTACGGCTCCAACGGAAAGATCAATTTCGATACCACCCGCGACATTTTCAACGAGCCTCTCCCCCCTGGCAAAGGCGTGAGCAAAGATATCGGTTTCAAACTCGACCTCTTCGAACGCCGCGTGTCCGGCAATATCAACTACTACCAGTCCGAAGCCCAAAACTTCACCGCCACCATCGGCAACCGCAACGATGTCGACCCTGATGGCATCAACGGCCGCCACGGCGGCAACGCCTACACCTACAGCAAAAAATCGGACGGCTATAATATCTCGCTCTCCGCCAAGCCGACCCGGGGTTGGGAAATGCGCATCAACTTCGCCACTGCCAACGGCTCCGAACGCACCAACGTCGACCTCCCGCAGTTCTACAACGACCAGTTCAATACCACCACCGTCAGCGGTCAGACCGTGGTCGGTGTAAAAGCCAACGCCTCAGCCTCCGTCGTTCCGTTGTTGGTCCCGTCCGACCCAAGCGATCCCACCTCTGCGCAGATCCCGCTCTCGATTGCGATGATGAAAGACCCCACGAGTCCCTACTTCGCCCAGATCGATCCCGAGGGCGGTCAAATCCTCAACGCCCAAAACATTGGTCTCTTCACGCCCGGCGTCGCTACCGGCGTCAACGGCCTGCCCATCACGGATCATCAACTTGGTTTTGTCTCACCGACCGGTGGCACCCTCATCGTGCGCCGCGCTGGCGAAGCGACCGTCGGCTACGCAGAAAAATCCTACAGCTGGGTGAACACCTACCGCTTCACAGAAGGTCGCCTTCGTGGTCTCTCCACCGGACTCGTTTCAAGCTACCAACAGAACTACCGCGGCTACATGTATAACGACGCGGCCGACGGAAATAAGCGCAAGATGTTCCTTTTCCCGGACCGCGTGACCCACGACATGTTTGCCAGCTACGGCTTCCGCGTCTCCCGCACCATGCGGGCCTCCGTGCAGCTCAACATCAGCAACCTCCTCGACTCCAATCGCGTGCTTTACCTTATCAACAGCAGCAACGGCACGCTTCGCTACGCACAGTGGTTTAATGCGCCTCGCAAGTTTTCAATCACGACACGCCTGACCTACTGAGGTCCATTCCTCCACTTCTCGTCCGTCGATGAAAAAAATCCTCCCGCTCTGGGCGGCGGCTGCAGCCGCATGCTTCTCCTCTGCCGCCGAAACCGCGCCTCGCCAGTTCAGCGGCATCTATCCGCACCTCGCGATGTTCAACAACGGCGGCGAGTGCGGCACCGGCGCCGTCGTCCCGTGGGCGGACAAACTCTGGGTGGTCACCTACTCGCCTCATTCGCCCAAGGGTTCCGACGACAAGCTCTACTCGATCGACTCCGCTCTGCGGCAAACCATCCACCCCGAGAGCATCGGCGGCACACCCGCCAATCGGTTCATCCATACCGAATCGAACCAGCTTTTTATCGGCCCCTACGCCATCGATGCACAGGGAAAAGTCCGCGCGATTCCCTATGACAAGATGTTCGGCCGCCCCACCGGCAACGCCCGCCACCTCACCGACCCCGCGAACAAAATTTACTACGCTTCGATGGAAGAAGGCCTCTATGAGGTCGACGTCCGCACGCTTGCCGTCACCGAACTCTGGCGCGACGAGCAACTCAAAGAGGGTCGCAAATCCAACCTCCCCGGCTACCACGGCAAAGGACTCTACTCCGGCCAAGGCGTGATCGTTTACGGGAACAACGGCGAGCACGGCAAAGACGCCCAGGCCAAGCCCGACATCCCCTCCGGTGTCCTCGCCTCGTGGGATGGCAAGGCCGACGCTTGGTCCATCGTCCGCCGCAACCAGTTCACCGAGGTCACCGGCCCCGGCGGTCTGACCGGCAACAAAAATCCCGCCACCGATCCCGTCTGGTCCGTCGGCTGGGACTATCGGTCGCTGATCGTGCAGGTCCTCGATCAGGGCCGTTGGCACACCTACCGCCTCCCCAAATCGAGTCACTCCTACGACGGCGCCCATGGCTGGAACACCGAGTGGCCCCGCATCCGTGATATCGGCGAATCCGACCTTCTCATGACGATGCACGGCGCCTTCTGGCGCTTCCCCAAAAATTTCGACTCAACCCACTCTGCCGGCATCACGCCCCGCTCGAATTATCTCAAAGTCGTCGGCGACTTCACCCGCTGGGGCGACCGACTCGTCCTCGGCTGCGACGACACCGCGAAAAGCGAGTTCCTCAACAAACGCAAAGCCAAGGGCAACCTCGCCGCCCCCGGCCAATCGCAGTCCAACCTCTGGTTCCTCGAACCCGCCCAACTCGACCGCCTCGGTCCCGTCATCGGCCGCGGCGCCGTTTGGCTCGCGGAGCCCGTCCGCAAAGACACGCCCTCCGATGCGTTTTTGTTTTCCGGATACGACCAACGTCTCCTCCACCTCGCTCACGACGCCGCCACCCCGGTCACCTTTACCCTCGAGATTGACCGCGCCGGCAACGGCCGTTGGACCGAGCTGCGCCGCCTTACCGTTCCGGCCGCCGGTTATGTGCACACTGCTTTTGCGTCCGCTGAACAAGCTGCGTGGATTCGCATTCGCGCGTCGCACGATCTCACGCAGGTCACCGCAGCCTTCTCCTATCGGAACACCGACTCTCGCACGACCCGCGCCGACGCCCGATTTGAGGGACTCGGCACCGCCCGCGCCTCCGGCGCACTCCTCCACGCTCGCGGCGCCGGCAAGAAGACACTCGGCGTCACCGTCGGCGACGCGTTTTACGAAATGGGTCCCGACATGCAGCTCCGCCCGACCGATGACCCCGCTGCCGCCGCGTGGGCGAAAGCCAACGTCACGCCGCCCGCCAACGCGATCGGACTCGACGCCGCCTCGGTCATCTACACCGACGAACAGGGCAAACGCTGGCGCCTGCCACGCGGCCGCGCCGACTTCGACGGCACGTCTCCCCATGGCCTCGTGCGCATCGATCGCGAAGTCTGCACCGAACGCGATCTTCTCAATGCCGGCGGCACCTTCTTCGAGTTCCCCGCCGAAAACGCCGGCGGCATCGCCAAAGTCCGCCCAGTCGCCACGCACAATCGCGCCATTCACGACTATGCCAGCTGGCGCGGCCTCCTCATAATGTCCGGCGTTACCCCTGCCCTGAGCGGAGCCGAAGGGGCCGCTGCTCCCGCCAGCAACGCCCACGTCATCCGCTCCGCCGACGGCCGTGCCGCGGTCTGGGCCGGCGCCGTCGACGACCTCTGGTCCTTCGGCAAACCCGTCGGCGTCGGCGGCCCGTGGAAACAAACCGCCGTCACCGCCAATACTCCCTCGGACCCGTATCTGCTCACCGGCTACGACCGAAAATCTCTCACGCTCTCGCACACGTCCACCGCATACGTGCGCTTCCGCATCGAGGTCGATCCCACCGGCATGGGCCACTGGGTCACCTACACCACCCTCGACGTCCCCGCCGGAAAATCCGTCGATCATCTGTTCCCGGTGGGTTACCAAGCCTACTGGCTGCGCGTCATCGCGGATTCCCCCACGACCGCCACCGCCCAGCTTACCTACGATTAACACCGTCTTTTCGGCAATCCGTGTCCATCCGTGTTCATCCGTGGTTAAAAAAGTCCTTCCTTCCATGAAACGCCTCCTCCCCTTCCTCCTCGCCCTCGCCGCGCTCTGCGCCCTCCCCGCGGCCCGCGCTGCCGATCGCCTCCTCGTCGAAGCCGAGTCCTTCGCCTCTCCCGGCGGCTGGTCCCTCGACACCCAGTTCATCGACATCATGGGTTCGCCCTACTTGATCGCCCACGGCCTCGGCCAACCCGTCAAAGACGCGACCACCACGGCCACTTTCCCCGCGACCGGCACCTACCGCGTCTGGGTCCGCACCAAAGATTGGGTCGCCGAATGGAAAGCTCCCGGCACCCCCGGCAAATTCCAAGTCCTCATTAACGGCCAACCTCTCGCCGAAACCTTCGGCACCAAGAGCGCCACGTGGTTCTGGCACGACGGCGGCACCGTCAACATCCCCAAAAAAGAAACCACCGTCGCCCTCCGCGATCTCATGGGCTTCGACGGCCGTTGCGACGCGATCTACTTCACCACCGATCTCAAGGAAACTCCCCCCAACGACAGCGCCCCGCTCTCCTCATGGCGCAAGTCCACCCTCGGCCTCCCCGCCGCCCCGCAGGACATGGGCGAATTCGACCTCGTCGTCGTCGGCGGCGGCTACGGTGGCATGGGCAGCGCCCTTTCCGCCGCGCGCATGGGCCTCAAAGTTGCGCTCATCCAAAATCGCCCCGTTCTCGGCGGCAACGGCTCCTCCGAGATCCGCGTGTGGGCCATGGGCCTCGTCCGCCGCGGCAAATATCCGCACATCGGCGAGATGATCGAAGAGTTCGCCGACAAAGCGAAAAACTCCCCCGGCACCTACGAAGAATTCGGCGACGCCAAAAAAGAAGCCCACATCCGCGCCGAGAAAAACATCTCTCTCTTCCTCAACGAGCACGTTTACGCCGCCGCCACGCTCGGTGGCAAAATCACCTCGGTCACCTCTCTCAACACCTCCACTTCCCGCGAGAAAAAATTCTCCGGCAAACTCTTCGTCGACTGCACCGGTCACGGTAACCTCGCCCACCTCGCCGGCGCGAAATATGAGATCGAGCTCAAAGACCTCCTCGGCATGTCCAACATGTGGGTCTGGTCCAACGACACCGCCCCCCGCGCCTACCCCGAGACACCGTGGGCTCTCGATCTCAAGATGGACGACTTCCCCTATCCGAAAATGGGCAAGGCCGACATGACCACCAAAGGCAAAGGCGAGTGGTTCTGGGAAAGCGGCTTCAACAAACACCCGATCAACGATCTCGAACTCATCCGCGACTGGAATCTCCGCGCCGTCTTCGGCGCCTTCAACGCGATGAAAAATCGCGACGGCAAGCCCGAGCATCTCAACGCCAAGCTCGACTGGGTCGCCTACGTCGGCGGCACCCGCGAATCCCGCCGCATTGTCGGCGATGTCATGCTCACCCACGAAGACATCATCACCAAAAAACAATTCCCCGACGGCTGCGTCCCCAGCACGTGGAGCATCGACCTCCATTTCGCGAAGAAGGAGTTTGCCACCAAGTTCTCCGACAATCCGTTCATCTCCTACGCCGAGCACGACCGCCGCATCGACCGCGATTTCGGTTACCCGATTCCCTACCGCTGCCTCTACTCCGTGAATATCGAAAACATGTTCATGGCCGGCCGTAATATCTCCGTCACCGACCAAGCCCTCGGCACCGTGCGCGTCATGAAGACCATCGGCATGATGGGTGAAGTTGTCGGCAAAGCAGCCGCCGTCGCCATCCAGCGCAACACCACCCCCCGTGGCGTTTACGAGAAGCATTGGAAGGAAGTCGACAGCCTCCTCCAGCTCCCCGGCCGCGCCCGCCGCGCCACGCTCGAAGCTCCGTTCCAAATCTCCGGCCCCGCTCCCGGCCCCGTTGATGACACCGGTGGCCGCGGCGGCAGCTCCAGCCTCACCAATCTCAAAGGTATCGTTGTCGACAACAAAGCCGCCAAGCTCACCGGCACGTGGAATTCCGGCGCCGGCCTCGAACACATCGGCTCCGACTACGCCTACGCCCGCGGCGCCGGTCACACCGCCACCTTCCCATTCACCGTCCCGACCGATGGCCGTTACGAAGTCCGCTTCGCCACCGCGCCGCACGAAAACCGCGCGAGTAACACCGCCGTCACCGTCCGCCATGCCGACGGCGCCGCGGCAATCACCGTGAATCAAAAGAAGCCCGCCACGATTGATAAACTCTGGATCTCCCTCGGCACCTTCCGCTTCAAAGCCGGCCAACCCGCCACCGTCGAAGTCGACGCCGCCACCGCCAACGGCAACGCCCACATCGACGCCATCCAAGTCCTCCCCGCGAAGTAGGGCAGGGTCTCCGACCCGCCCTTTCTCGATTCGTCCACCAGGCGCCGCGCATATCATCCGCGCGGTCGTCGTTACCATTGCACGAACGCCGCTCGCAACGCCTCTCCGCCGCGACGATTCGCGCAACCGCGCGTTGACCTGTGCCTCGACTTGCGTGCAATGCTGCGACCCCGCGACCGTCAACGTCCTCGCCTCGCCGATGTTCCCCTCTTTCCGCCGCTTCGCCTTCATCTTCCTCGGTTGCCTTCTCGCCCTCCCGGCGGCTCACCCCACCGCCGCCGAGCCCCCCGTCTCGTTCAACGAGCACATCCGCCCCATCCTGTCCGACAACTGTTTCGCCTGCCACGGCGCCGATGCCGCTCATCGCAAAGGTAAACTCCGCCTCGACCAAGCCGACTCCGCCACCGCCGAGCGTCGCGGCATCCGCGCCTTCGCTCCCGGAGATCTCCGCAATTCCGACGCCTGGGATCGCATCATTAGCACCGATCCCGACGACGTGATGCCGCCGCCCGTTTCGCACAAGCCGCCTCTCACCGCCACTCAGCGCGCGCTCATCAAACGCTGGATTGAGCAGGGCGCCGTCTACCAAAACCACTGGGCCTACGAACCCGTTTCGACACCCGCCGTCCCAGCAGTTTCACCCTCGGCCTCCGGCAGCAATCACCCCGTCGACCGCTTCATCGCCGCGAAACTCGCCGCCCAACCGTCGCGCCTCAAACTCGCCGCCGAAGCCCCTCCCGAAGTTCTCCTCCGCCGCCTCACCCTCGATCTCACTGGCCTCCCCCCCACGCCCGCTGAGCTCGACGCCTTCCTCGCCGACTACGGTCCCACCTCTGCTTCGACTTCCACAGCTTCAACTTCAACTCGCCGCGAAGCGGCGCTAGACCGCGCCGTCACCCGGCTGCTCGCCTCTCCCCGCTACGGCGAAAATTTCGCGCGCCACTGGCTCGACGCCGTCCGTTACGCCGATACCCACGGCCTCCACCTCGACAACGTCCGCAACATCTGGCCCTACCGCGATTGGGTCGTGCAGGCCTTCAACTCGAATCTCCCCTACAACCAGTTCACCATCGAGCAACTCGCCGGCGACCTGCTCCCGAATCCGCGCATCGATCAGCTCGTCGCCACCGGCTACAACCGCCTCCACCTCACAACCTCCGAGGGCGGCGCCATCGAAGCCGAGGCCGAAGCCCGCAACACCGGCGACCGCACCGATACCACCGCCTCCGTCTTCCTCGGCCTCACCGCCAATTGCGCCTCCTGCCACGACCACAAATTCGACCCGCTCTCCCAGCGCGAATACTACTCCCTCGGCGCCTTTTTCAAGGGCCTCTCCGACCGTCCGTGGGACGGCAACGTCCGCATCCCCGGCCCCATCGCCGTCCTCGCGCCCGACGCCACCATCCAGCGCCGTATCGACGAAGTCACCACTGCCATCGTCCCGCTCGAAGCCGCGCTCACCGCCCGCGTCGCCGCACTCGTCGCGAAGAAGCCGCTCGCGAAATACACGAAGAAACCCATCACCTACGAAGTCGTCTGGGCCGAGGATTCCGACCTCGCTACCGCCGCCGCCTTCCGCGCTCCGCCTCCCGCTGGCCGATGGGTTTCCGGCCCCGCCGCTCCCATCCTCGGAGGCGAGCGCGCCTTGCGCCTCGAAGGCACCGCCGAGCGTCCGTTCACCTTCACCGCCGGCGACATCAACCTCCTCGTCCGCTCGGAGGCGAAAGCCTTTGTCCACGTCCACCCCGATCCCGCGAATCCCCCCCGCGCCCTCAGCCTCGAGTTCATTAGCGAAGAAAAAACCGAGCGCTTCATCTGGGGTGACGTCGACGCCTTCGGACCCGAGGTCGCCAAGACTGCCCGCCGCGGCGGCGATCTCCCCGCCTCCGGCACCTACACGCGCCTCGAAATCGCCGCCTGCGATTCCGGCCTCGACGAGCGTCACACCTTCACCGGCCTGCGCATTGCCCAAAGTGGCGGCGCCGCGTGGTGGGATCGCGCCGGCGCCAAACTCACCAGCCCCGACGCCTCCGCCGATCCGCTCCTTTCTAGCGCCGCGTGGGCCAGTTCCCTCCGCGCCAATGCCCGCTTCGTCGAAGGCGTGCCCATCCGCCACGACATCAAATTTCTCATCGGTCTCTCCCCGACCCAGCAAAACGAGGAAGAGAAAGAGCGCCTCATCCGCTACCACCGCGAGTTCATCTACGCCCCACTCCGCGCCGCCCTCGAACCCGAAGCCCACGCCGCGCGCCGCCTCCTCGCCGAGCAGATCCACTACGAACTCACCTACCCCGCCACCCTCATTTCCCGCGAGCGCGCCGAGCCACTCCCTGCCCACATCCTCATCCGCGGCCAATACGACAAACCCGGCGACCGCGTCACCCCCGCCACCCCCGCCTTCCTCCCCCCGCTCACCCGCGCTTCATCGACAACGTCAACTTCAACTGGCGCCGCTGCGGCGCCTTCCCGCCTCGACCTCGCCCGCTGGCTCGTCGACGAAAAAAATCCCCTCACCGCCCGCGTCACCGTCAACCGTTTCTGGCAACAGCTCTTCGGCGCCGGCCTCGTCCGCACTCCCGGGGATTTCGGCGCCCAAGGCGATCCGCCCTCCCACCCCGAGCTGCTCGACTGGCTCGCCGCGGAATTCGTCCGCAGCGGCTGGGACGTGAAAAAACTCGTCCGCCTGATCGTCACCTCTCGCACGTATCGGCAAAGTTCCGACGTCACGCCCGCGCTCCTCGAACTCGATCCAGCCAACCGTCTGCTCGCCCGCGGTCCTCGCCTCCGTCTCGATGGCGAAGTCCTCCGCGACCAAGCCCTCGCCGTGAGTGGCCTCCTCGTCCCCACCATCGGCGGCGCCCCCGTTCGTCCCTACCAGCCAATTAACATCTGGGAGCCCGTCGCGTTCGGCGGCAGCAATACCAAGACTTACGTTCAGGACCACGGCCCCGCCCTCTACCGCCGCAGTCTCTACACGTTTTGGAAACGCACCGCCCCCGCCCCGTCGATGTCCACCTTCGACGCCCCGTCGCGCGAGACCTCGTGCACCGGCCGCGGCCGCTCCAACACTCCTCTCCAGGCCCTCGCACTCATGAACGACGTGCAGCACTTCGAGGCCGCCCGCGCCTTCGCCGAGCGTCTCCTCGCACAGCCTT
Organism: Opitutus sp. GAS368; assembly: GCA_943372705.1. Lineage (GTDB taxonomy): Bacteria > Verrucomicrobiota > Verrucomicrobiia > Opitutales > Opitutaceae > GAS368. The sequence goes on from CALRZR010000124.1 coordinate 18,293, forward strand.
CCCGTGATCCGCAGCGCCTCGCGCTTGCCTTTCGCAGCGTCACCGCACGCGAACCCAACTCCACCGAACGCAAGCTCCTCGCCGAAACGCTCGCCACGCACCGCGCGCATTTCGCCAAAGACACCGCCGCCGCCGAAAAAGTCCTCCTCAACGGCGAATCCAAACCCGCCGCCACCGCCCCCGCTCCCGAAATCGCCGCGTGGACCATGGTCGCCAACCTCCTCCTGAACCTCGACGAAGCCGTTACCCGCCCATGAATCCCGCCCACGCCTTCCTCAACCATCTCACGCGCCGCCAATTCTTCGCCGGCGCCGGCCTCGCGATGGGCGGCGTCGCCCTCAACCTCCTCGCCCCGCGCCTCTCCGCTGCGGCCGGCACGGCCACGAAACGCATCCACCCTGCCCTCGCCGGCTTCCCGCACTTCGCCCCTCGCGCGAAACGCATCATTTACCTGCACATGAACGGCGGCCCGTCGCAGCTCGACACCTTCGACTACAAGCCCGCCCTGCAGACCCATTTCAAAGTCGAGCTCCCCGACTCCATCCGCCAAGGCCAGCGCATCACCACGATGACGAGCGGCCAAACGAGTTTTCCCGTCGCCCCGTCCCTTTTCAAATTCGCCCAGCACGGCAAGAGCGGGGCCTGGGTGAGCGAACTGCTCCCGTGGACGTCCAAGATTGTCGACGACATCGCCGTCGTCCGCTCCGTCCACACCAACGCCATCAACCACGATCCCGCCTGCACGTTTCTCATGACCGGCAGCGAGATTCCCGGCAAAGCCAGCATCGGCTCCTGGATCAGCTACGGCCTCGGCAGCGAAAACAACGACCTCCCCGCGTTCGTCGTCCTCACGCCAAAATTCTCCTCCAAAGTTTCCGCCCAAGCCCTCTTCACCCGCATGTGGAGTAGCGGCTTCCTTCCCAGCTCGCACAACGGCGTCGCGCTCCGCGCCCAAGGCGATCCCGTGCTCTTCCTCGAAAACCCCAACGGCGTCGACGCCACCACCCGCCGCGCGATGCTCGACTCGCTCTCCAAGTTCAACGCCCACGCCCAGGCGCGTCATGGCGATCCGGAGACGCTCAACCGCATCGCCCAATACGAGATGGCGTTTCGTATGCAGACGAGCGTGCCCGATCTCACCAATTTCGCTGACGAGTCGCCCGCCACGCTCGATCTCTACGGCCCCGACGTAAAAACTCCCGGCTCCTTCGCCGCCAGCTGCCTCCTCGCGCGCCGCCTCGCCGAGCGTAACGTCCGTGTCGTCCAGATCCTCCACCGCGGCTGGGATCAACACGGCAATCTCCCGAGCGACCACCGTCTCCAGTGCGCCGATACCGACCAGGGCTGCTACGCGCTCATCACCGACCTCAAACAGCGCGGCCTCCTCGACGACACCCTCGTCGTCTGGGCCGGCGAATTCGGCCGCACCGTGTATTCACAAGGCACGCTCACGCAGACCAACTACGGCCGCGACCACCACCCGCGCTGCTTCAGCGTCTGGCTCGCCGGCGGCGGCGTGAAAGGCGGCGTCGTGCACGGCGAGACCGACGATTTTTCCTACAACATCGTCCGCGACCCCGTGAGCCTCCACGACCTGAATGCCACGATCCTCCACAACCTCGGCATCGACCACACCAAGTTCACCTTCAAGTCCCAAGGCCTCGACCAACGCCTCACCGGCGTTGAACCCTCCCGCATCGTCCGCGAAATCCTCGCCTGATGGTAGGGCGCGTTATCCCTAACGCGCCGCCTCAGAAATGCGCTATCGCGGCAATCGCTCCGAATCGCCTGCGCCAAATCCGCAACCTCGGATTGGTTTCTCCGTGTCCTCCGTATCCCACTCCGCTTTTCCCGGTTGAAACGCCTCGCCCTCCAACTCTACCGCTTCGCCGTCGTCGCCGCCATCGCCTGGCTCATCCGCGACGTCGCCGTGCGCCAGCGCATCCAAGGCGAGTCCCCTGTCACCGCCGCCGAAGTCGTCTCTCTCCTCCCCGGTGCCGCTTCTCTCCGCCCCGACGATTCCGCCCGCGACGGCCTCTTCGTCCTCGACCGCGCCGACCGCGAACTCGGCTACGTCGTCCGCACCCAACCTGCCTGCCGCGACATCCTCGGCTACGCCGGCGTCACCGACACCCTCGTGGTCCTCGATCGCGACTGGAAAATCCTCGGCCTCAAAATCCACGCGTCCGAGGACACCGCGAGCTACGTCCATGACATCGCCGTCGACCGCCGTTTCCTGAAAAAATGGAACGGCCTCACGTGGGACGCCGCTGCGGATCTCGACCTCAAAGCCGCCGGCATCGAAGGTGTTTCCGGCGGCACCATGACGAGCATGGCCATCGCCCAAAGCGTCAAAGCCCGCCTCCAGCTCAACCGCGACGAGCTCGTCTCAGCCGTTCCCCTACGGTTCGCGTGGCGCGACTACGCCATGCTCGGCGTCCTCGCCGCCGCCGCCCTCATGGCCTTCGGCCGCCCCGCGTGGCGCCACCGCTGGAAGCGTCCCTACCAATTCGCCCTGATCATCTACGTTGGCCTCATCGCCGGCGATCTCCTCGCTCAAAAACTTTTCGTCGGTTGGGCCCGCGCCGGGATCCCGTGGACGACCGCCCCGGGACTCGTGCTTCTCACCACCGCCGCTCTCCTCGTCCCGTTCGCGACCGGGAAACCGCTCTACTGCCACCACATTTGTCCGCACGGCGCCGCCCAGGAACTCCTCGCGCACTACCGCCCTGCCCGTTTTCAAATCACGCTCTCCGCGCCTGTCATTCGCGCCCTCGAATACCTCCCTTCCGGTTTTCTCATCCTCACGCTCATCGTGGCGTGCCTCGCCATTCCGCTCGATCTCGCCGGCCTCGAGCCCTTCGCCGCTTACA
>CALRZR010000125.1:0-21134 GCA_943372705.1 Opitutus sp. GAS368
GCACGCACACACGTCGTTCGCCGGCTACAAGGCTGTGAACACACCCGCGTTCGACCGCGTCGCGCGCGAGGGCATTTTCTTCCGCAACGCCTTCGCGCCCTCGCCCGGCTGCAGCCCCACGCGCGCCGCCTTCCTCACGGGCCGCCACACCTGGCAGATCGAAAACGCCGGCACGCACGCCAGCTCCTTCCCCGCGAAATACGTCGTGTTTCCCGATCTCCTCGAAAAAGCCGGCTACTTCGTCGGCCTCACCGGCAAAGGCTGGGGCCCCGGTAATTTCAAAGCCGACGGCCGCACCCGCAATCCCGCCGGCCCGTCCTTCGACCAACGCCGCACCGAGGGCCCGACCCCCGGCATCGGCAAAAACGACTACGCCGCCAACTTCGCCGACTTCCTCGCCGCGCGCCCGAAAGACCGTCCGTTCTATTTTTGGTTCGGCGCCCAGGAGCCCCACCGCGCCTACACGCCCGGCTCCGGTCTCAAAGCCGGCAAACGCCTCGCCGACGCCACTCCGCCGCCTTTTCTCCCCGACACGCCCGAAGTTCGCAGCGACCTCCTCGACTACTGCCTTGAGATCGAGTGGTTCGACACCCACCTCGGCCGCATGCTGCAACAGCTCGAAGCCGCCGGCGAACTCGACAACACCCTCGTCATCGTCACCAGCGACAACGGCATGTCGTTCCCCCGCGCCAAGGCCAACCTCTACGAATACGGTTTCCACGAGCCGCTCGCCATCCGCTGGGGCGCCCGCGTCCCCGGCGGCCGCATCGTCGACGACCTCGTCGGCTTCGTCGATCTCACCGCCACCATCCTCGACGCCGCCGGCGTCAGCCATCCGAGCACCGCGTATCCGCTATCCGGACGCAGCCTCATGAACGTCCTGCAATCCTCGCAACAGGGCCGCGTCGATCCCACCCGCACCGCCATCTACGCCGGCCGTGAGCGCCACTCCTCATCCCGCTACGACAACTGGACCTATCCGCAACGCGCCCTGCGCACGCCCGAGTTTCTCTACATCCGCAATTTCCGCCCCGACCGCTGGCCCGCCGGCGATCCCGTCGTCCTCGACAACCAAGGCACACCCGCGCGCCCCCACAGCGGCTACAAAGACATCGATGGCGGCGCCACACTCGACTTCCTCATCGCCCGCGCCGACGACCCCGCGCTCGGCCGCTACCTCCAGCTCGCCGTCGCCAAACGCCCTGCCGAAGAACTCTTCGATATCGTCAAAGACCCCGGCTGCCTCACCAACCTCGCCACCCGCCCCGAGTTCGCCGCCGTTCGCGCCCAACTCGCCAAACAACTCACCGACTACCTCCGCCAAACCGGCGACGCCCGCATCCTCGACGGCGGCGAAATCTGGGAAACCTATCCACGCTACAGTCCGATCCGCGCGTTTCCCAAACCGTAGTCCGCGCCAACCCTCCCGCTGCGCCCGCCGTTTTTTGTTTCGAAATTCGCCCTCGCCGGGGACGCGGCGCCCCCGCCCGCACTCAGCCCGTAGCACGGGCAGCCTGCCCGTGCCTTCGACGCTATCCCCGGCCGTCCCCATCCGCCCGCACGGCAATTTCCCCGCGCCCCAACACCGGTCGCGCGGCCTGCGATTCCCTTGCGTCCCTTCGGCCCCGCCCCACGCTGCATTCCGTGAGTTTGCGCACGCGCTTCAACCTCCTCTTCACCCTGCTCATCGGCGGCCTGCTCGTTTCGCTCTTCGGCATTCAGCACATTCAGCGGCGCCAACGCGAGCAACTCGCCGCATCGGAAAGGTCCGAGCGCCGCACCTTGCTCCACGAACTGCTTGCACTCCACAGCGTCTCCAGCCGCCACTTCGTCGAAGACTACGGTCAGTGGGACGAGACGATCGGCTTCATGACCGAGCCCACCGAGGAGTTTGCCAAAGAAAACTGGATCGCCGGCCTGACCAGTTTTCGCCTCGACCGTATCTGGGTCTTCAAAGCCGATGCGTCGCTCGTCTATTCCGTCGCCGCTCCCGCCGGATCACCTCCTCCGGCTCCGCCCTTGCCCACCGAGGCCCTGCTGCGGATTTTTTCACAACCCTACGTGCGTTTTTTCCTGCGCGACGCCACCGGGGTCTACGAACTCAACGGCGCCTCGATTGTCCCGACCGCGGACCCCGACCGCACCACCGTTCCCGTCGGCTACCTCCTCATCGCCCAGCAACTCAGTGCCGCCACCCTCACGCGTCTCACCCCCATCGCCCAAGGCACTCTCGGGCTCAGCGGCGCCGATGAGCCGGCCTCCTCCGATCCCTTCAGCACCGCCATCCCTCTGCGCGACCACACCGGCGCTCCCGTCGCGCACCTTACGCTCCACTATTCGCTTCCCGAAGCTTCCCTCATCGCCGACACCGACACCTACGAACTCGCCGCCGCCACCACCATCGGACTCACCGGCCTCCTCGTCCTCGGCCTCTGTCTGCATCTCTGGATTTTCCGGCCGCTGTCGCGCATTACCGACAGCCTCGCCACCAATGAGCTCAGTCCGATTCTCCCCCTCGTCCCCCAGGCCACCGAGCTCGGCCGCCTCGCCGTCCTCGTCCGCCAATCCCACCAGCAGCAAGCCCTCCTGCAACAGGTTCACGACGACCGTGCCCGCCTCAGCCGCGACCTCCACGATGGTGCCATCCAGACCATTTACGCCACCGGCCTCGGCCTCGCCTCCGTTCGCGCCCTCCTCCACTCCAATCCCGCCGCCGCCGACGTCCTCCTCGAAAAAGCCCGCCTGAATCTCAACGACGTCATCCGCGATCTCCGCACCTCGATCACCGGTCTCGATCCCCCGCCCCAAGCCGACCGCACGTTCACGCAACTCCTCGCACCCATCCTCGGTCTTGTTCCGTCCAGTCTCACGCTCGCCTCTCAGATCGACGACCCCCTCGCTGATCGCCTCACGCTCGCCCAACGCGCCCAACTCCTCCCCATCGTTCGCGAAGCCCTCAGCAATGCCGTGCGCCACGCCCACGCCCACACCCTCCGCATTGTCCTTCGCGCCGAGAGCGGCGGTGCGCTGCTCGAGATCTCCGACGATGGCTGCGGCTTCGATCCCACCCTGCCCCGCCGCGGCGGACACGGCCTTGCCAATCTTGCCGCCCGCGCCCACGACCTCGGCGCCACCTATACCTTGAATTCCATTCCCGGCGCTGGCACCACCCTCCGTTTTCTGCTCCCCCTGTCCCCGTGACCATCACTGCCACCACCACCGTCCTCATCGTCGACGACAGCCAGCTCATCCGCCAGGGCATCCGCGCCGTCCTCTCCCTGCCCGACGCCCCGCTGCCCCTCGAAGTGGTCGCCGAGGCCGGCTCCTGCGTCGAAGCCCTCTCGGCCGCACGCGCCTACCGCCCCGACCTCGTCCTTCTCGATATCCGCCTACCCGACGGCTCCGGCATCGATATCTGCCGCCAACTGCTCGCCGAGTTGCCCGCCACTCGCGTCCTGATGCTGACCTCGTATTCGAACGACAACCTCGTCTACGACGCCATCCTCGCCGGCGCCCAAGGTTACCTCCTCAAGGACATCGATCCCCGCGCGCTCCTCACCGCGGTGGCCGATACCATGGCCGGCCGCGCCGTCCTCTCGCCCGATGTCACCCACCGGGTCATGCAATTTGTCCGCGGCGCCTCCGCGCCCGTGCCCGCCCCCACCGCCCTTGCCGTGCTCTCTCCGCAGGAGAAACGCGTCCTCGCCTACGTCGCCGAAGGCCTCACCAACAAACAGATCGGCACCCAGCTGAACCTCAGCGAGAACACGATTAAAAATCACCTCGTGAGCGTGTTCGAAAAACTCTCCGTCCGCAGCCGCTCCCAGGCCGCCGCCCTCTACGTGCGCCAGACGCGCACTCCCGGCCCGGCCTGAACGGCCCCTCTGCACGTAGCCTGAAAAAGGCCCCATCGGCCTCTACGCCCTCACCCACGCATCCGCTATGCTGCGCGGGTGAAAACCCCGTTCGCGCTTCGCCGTCCTCCCCGCCGCGCTTTCACGATTTTGGAGGTCCTGCTCGCCACGTTCGTCATGGCCCTCGGCGTCGGCACCTCGCTCACCGCGCTCCAATTCGGCCTGCGCTCGGTCGACACCGCGCGCAACATGACGCTCGCCGCGCAGATCATGCAGAGCGAACTCGAGATCCTCCGCCTGCAAAACTGGGCGCAAATCTCCGCCCTCCCCGCCACCGCCACCGTCGATCCGACCACCACGATCAGCTCCGGCTCCGGCACCGGCCTCGACACGCTGCTCAACACCATCGCCAACCGCTTCACGTGCACGCGCACCGTCGCCGCCATTTCTGGCCGCGCCGACATCAAGGCCATCACGCTCACCGTCGCGTGGACCGGCATCGACGATCGCCCGCACGCCCTCACCTACCAAACCCGCTACGCGAAAAACGGCCTCAGCGATTACCTGTATGTCTCCCACTGATTCGCTCCTCCCGCCCGCCGCGCACCCCGTCCGCCGCCGCTCCGGCGCCCGCGCCTTCACGCTCGTCGAACTCATGGTGTCCGCCGGCCTCGCCGGCTTCGTGCTCACTGCGGTGCTCGCTTCGTTCCTGATGATCGGCCGCAGCGGTTACAACGCCGCCAACTACAGCATGATGGAGGCCGAGGCCCGCCTCGCCCTCGAGACGTTCAGCGAAGAAGCCCGCCTCGCCAAAAACATCACATGGAACAGCGCCAACAGCGTCACCCTAACCCTCGTTACCAGCACCGCCGCCACCACCGTCGTCACCTATGCCTACGATCCCGCCACCACCGGCGAGACGTCCAAATGTTTCTACCGCCTCGCCGGTCCCGCCACCAGCACCGCCCCCCGCCGCATCCTCGTCCGCCACGTCGCCGATTTCGCTTTCCGCCGCTACAAAGTCGTCAACGGCGTCGACTACACCGCCAGCAACGACCTCGAGACGAAGCAGATTCAGATCACCCTCCGCTCCGTCCGCACCGGCGCCACCACCGTCGCCGTCACCAACGCCGTGCTCTCCGCCCGCGTCGTCCTCCGCAACAAAGTCGTCAGCACCTGAGCCCGCCATGCCCCGCCGCACCTTCCGCGACCGCCGCCGCGGCTCGCTCCTTATCTCCGCGATGCTCCTCGCCGTCGTCATCGCCATCTCTCTCGGCAGCTATCTCGCCCTCAGTCGCAGCTCCCTCCGCCTCGCCAACCGTTCGTTTTACCACGGCGCCTCCCTCAACCTCGCCGAGACCGGCATCGAAGAAGCCCTCTGGTCCTTCAACCAAGTCACCGGCGGCGCTTCCCTCACCACCGCTTGGCAGGGCTGGGACACCACCGACGGCGTCACCGCCAAACGCCCTTTCACCGACTTCACCCTCAGCGGCAACAACCTCGCCCGCGTCAAAGTCTACGTCAGCCACTACAACCCCACCCCCACCGACCGCCCCGTCGTCGTCGCCCAATCCGTCATCACCCTCCCCGACCAATCCCGCCCGCTCGGCAAAACCATCGAGGTCGAACTCCGCCGCCGCTCGAAATTCGCCATGGGCCTCGTCGCGAAAAACCAGCTCACCTTCAACGGCAACAACGCCACCGTCGACAGCTGGAACTCCGACCCCGACAACGACCCCTCCACCGCCGCCATCCCCTACGGCCCCGGCGTGCGCAACGACCGCGGCAGCGTCGGCAGCACCTCCGTCGCCGTCGGCTCCGTCGCCGTCAACAACGCCGATATCTGGGGCTTCGCCTCCGTCGGCTCCTCCGGCCTCACCGGCCTCAGCGTCGGCACCAACGGCTCCGTCCTCGGCGCCAGTTCCCCCACCGGCATCAAGGTCGACACCACGCGTGTCGCCACCGACTTCACCGCCAACTTCGATCACGTCACCTCCCCCGGCACCGGCGCCGCCCTCGGTGCCATCGGCGCCACCCTCGGCACCGCCGGCGTCACCGCCACCTACCGCTACGGCGGCACCATCAACACCAGCCTCACCGTCTATGGCCAGGTCACGCTCATCCTCACCACCCTGCCCGGCACGAGCGCCATCAATCTCACCGGCGGCGACGGCCTCACGATCGCCGCCGGTTCCTCGCTCATCATCTACACCGCCGCCGACGTAAAAATCGCCGGCAACGGCCTCCTCAACAACAACGCCTCCCCCGCCACCTTCCAGCTCTGGGCCACCGACACCGGCTCCCAAGACATCCAGATCGCCGGCAACGGCGCCCTCAAAGGCATCGTTTACGCCCCCAACGCCCACGTAAAAATCAACGGCAACGGCGACGTCATGGGCTCCGTCGTCGCCAACAACATCACCGTCACCGGCAACGCCCAATTCCACTACGACGAATCCCTCGCCAACTGGGGCGCCAACAACCCCTACGGCATCGTCAAATGGCGCGAACTCGTCCTCGCCGCCGACCGCGACGCCTACGCCTCCCGCCTCAATTTTTAGCACCGCCTCCCTTTCCCGGCGATCACCCGCCAGCCGACCACCTCCGCTCGCCCGTTCAGGCTAATTCTCACTAGCCCGAACAGTCTACTCCACCCCGCCTGAAAAAGGCCCCAAGCGCCCCTACAGAACGCCCGCAAACTGCGCTATCCTCGGCGCGTGCGAATCCTCTCCCCCACTCGCCGCTCCGGCTCCGCCGCCCCCACGACCGCCGCCTTCACCATCTTTGAAGTCATGATGGGTGTGATCGTGATGGCCTTCTCCATCTCGACCTCGATTTCGGTGATGCAGTCCGGCTTCCGCGCCGTCGACAGCGCCCGCAACATCTCCCTCGCCGCCCAAATCATGCAGAGCGAGATGGAGAAAATCCGCCTCCTCGATTGGACCGCCATCAACGCCTACGCCCCCGACCCCGCCACCACCACCACCGCCACCCTCACCGTCGACCCCGTCTTCACCGCCAACCCCGTCGTCGGCAGCCGTTTCACCCTCACGCGCACCACGTCCACGCCGCAGGCCAACTTCAAAAAAATCACACTTAACGTCGCCTGGACCTCCCTCGACGGCCGCCCCAACACCCGCTCCTACACCATCTACTACGGCCGCTACGGGCTCTACGATTACTACTACAATTCCGTCTGAGCCATGCCCGCCCCCCGCGCCTCTTTCCTTCGCCCGGCCCGCCGCCGCGCCGCCTTCAGCCTCGTCGAGATCATGATCGGCGCGAGCATCGGCAGCTTCGTCCTCCTCGGCATCCTCACCGCCTTCGTCACCCTCGGCCGCAACGGCGCCCGCCTCTACAATTACAACACCATGGAGACCGAGTCGCGCCGCGCCCTCGACGAATTCTCCCAAGACGTGCGCATGGCCAGCGGCATCACGTGGAACAGCGCCACCTCCGTCACCCTCACCGTCCCCGATAACTACGCCGCCTACGCCAACCAGGTCACCTACGCCTACGACAGCGCCACCACCGGCGATACTCGCCGCACCTTCTATCGCGTCCCCGGCAATCCCTCCACGACTTACTCGCCCCCGCCCAAGCGCACCGCCCTCGCTCGCAACGTCACCTCCTGCACCTTTGCGCGTTACAATCGCAACACCCCCGCCACCCCGGCCTCCACCGATGCCGAGACCAAGCGCCTCCAAGTCACCATGAAGATCAGCGTCACCACCGCCACCACCGTGGCCGCCACCGAAAACGCGATCTCCGCCACCTATCTCCTCCGCAACAAGCTCTCCAACTGACCGCCGCATGACCGCCGCCCCACCCACTCTCCGTTCCTCGCGCGGCTCCGTGCTCATCGTGGCCATGCTCTTCAGCGCCATCATCGGCATCTCCCTCGCCAGCTACCTCCGCCTCAGCACCAACACCCTCAAGATCGCCACCCGCTCCTTTCACAGCAATTCCGCCATCTACCTCGCCGAGACCGGTATCGAGCTGGCCATGACGTGCATCACGAATAACCAGACCAACGGCGTCCCCCTCGCCACCGCCTGGCCCTCCTCCACTTGGACCACCGATACCACCGCCCACACCGCCATCGCCACCTTCACCCCGTCCAGCGATGTCAACGGCGTCGTCAAAGTCCTCGTCCAAAACTATGACCTCACCGGCAATCCCACCATCATCGCCAAAGCCATGATCACCCCCGGCGACGGCGGCCCCGTCATCGCCAAATACCTCAAAATCTCCCTCAGTCGCCGCGGCCTCTTCACCAACGGCCTCGTCGCCAAAGACGGCATCACCTGGGTCGGCCACCCCGAAGCCGACAGCTGGAACTCCGCCGCCGCCAGCCCGCCCGTCGCCTACTCCGTCGGCGTTCGCCGCGACAACTGCATCGTCGGCTGCGTCAACGGCAACATCGCCCTCGGCTCCGGCGGCGATGTCTACGGCTACACCAAGACCGGCGCCACCGGCACCACCTCCGGCGGCAGCGTCCACGGCCTCGCCTCCACCACCCACGACCCTACCCGCGTCAGCACCGATTTCTCCGCCAATTTCCCCGCCATCACCCTCCCCTCGCCGGCGATCATCAACGTCCTCGCCGCCGTCCCCACCACCCTCCCCACCGGCGCCCACAGCCCGAATTCCGACGGACGCTACTACTACACCTGGGGCCCCACCCTCGGCGGCATCACCGCCAATACCACCATCACCGGCAACGTTACCATCACCATGACCGGCCGCGCCGGCAACGATGCCATCCGCCTCACCGGCACCAAGACCCTCACGGTCGCCGCCAGCGGCAGCGTCATCCTCTACACCGACGGCAACATCGATGCCAAAGGCAACGGCATCGTAAACACCTCCACCGCCGAAAAATTTCAGATCTACGGCACCGGCACGCCCACCGGCGGCCAATCCATCGTCGTCGGCGGCAACGGCAACCTCGTCGCCGCCCTCTACGCGCCCAATGCCAGCGTCGAACTCAAAGGCGGCGGCTCCAGCGGCAACGTCATGGGCTCCGTCGTCGCAAAAAGCATCAGCATGAACGGCGGCACCAATTTTCACTACGACGAAGCCCTCGGTAATTTGAATGGCGGCGGCGGCTACCGCACCAGCCAGTGGAAAGAACTCCAAACCGCCGCCGAACGCAGCCCCTACACGAGCTTCTAAAGCCACTCCTCACCCCTCGCAACCCCGCGGTAGGGCCCGACCTCCGGGCGGGCCTCCCTACCTCTCTTCCGAGGTGGAGCGCGTTGACCCCAACGCGCTTGAGTCCCCCTCACCCCGCCCGCGCCACCAACCACCGCCGCAACCGCTCAAGCACCCCCGTCAACATCGCCTCCAAGATTTTCTCGGCATCTTTCCCGCTGCCCTCCGGTAGCCGCGTCGGTTACGACGCGGACGCCGCCGCTCCCCTAAAGTCCCGGCGCTTCGATGAGTTCAACCTTGAGCCCCAACCACCTCGTGTGGTCTCTGATCAAAAGACAAAAACGCACAGGTGCCCACGGCATGACCCGGAACAAAAATTTACCCCTCCAAATCGGCAAGCCCTTGCCCCAACGAAGCGTGCAAGAAACTGCGCTAAAACGCAGTGCAGGCGAATAACACTGTTGGGCAAAGAGATGACATCCCCCGCTCAGATTCCGCTAGGATTCAGCGGTCATATCGCTGGTCGTGACGGCTCCATCGTTTATCGAGAAGGCGCCCGCGAGTTGGCGATTTATTGGGAAGTTTCGGGTGCACCGCGATGCGATATTGCCGTTGGGCCGTTGGATTTCAAAAAGTGGACGCGCCCGATAGGGGAAGAAATCCCAGAAGAGAAGCAGCTCGAGCTGTTGTCGCGCCTACGCAAGTGGTGTTCAGCGCAGAATCTCCGCACGGACGTGCATCTCCCGGAAGATGTTTCGGAGACAGATGCTCAGTGCGCTTCGTTGGCCTGCGAATGTCGAAAGCTTCGGCATTCCGCATATTGCCGCCGTCACTATGACTTAATGTGCCTTGGCCGATGACTGAATCCAAGCAGCCTAAGTTCTGAATTGAAGTGCGACATATTCTCCCAATGCAATATCGGCCGAATCGGGTAAGGGCAGCCGACACACGTCAGGGGCAGCCGACACACGTCAGGTCTTGGCAGCCGACACACGTCAGGTCTTGAGGGCCTGTTGCCCAAAGGGTGATTTCGGCTGAAGCCGCGCGCGCCGCGTTCATTTTTTCACGCTGCGCGAAATTGGTCCGGAAAATCCGAATACCGCGGAAATCCGATGATGACTGCGCCGTTTTCGGCGGTTCGCGTGAAAAGTGACGGCCGCGAGGCCGCCGCCGCGCCTTCGCGGGGGACTCGCGGATGTTTGGCGGCGACACCTGCGCCCGCGGCTCCGCACAGCCGCGCAATGTTTTGCACCGCGGCGATGATCCAGTCCTGGATTTGCTGGCGGGGCAGCCGGCGCCAGCGCGCGCGTTTGAAGTGATAGTGGTTCGCCGCGTGAGCGAAGCTGCCTTCCATCAGGGATCGCCGCCGGCGGCGGTCCGCCTGCGCTTCGGGCAGCCGCGCAAACGCCAGGGCGACCTCCAGATCTTGCTCCCGCCAATGCCGCGCGACGGAGCGGCCCAACTTGCTATTGGTGCACGACGAGCGCAGCGGACACTGCGCACAGACCTTCTTGTCCGCGACGTAGTCGGTCATTTGCCGGCGCTCGTGGACACGGCGCGGCCGCAGTCGCTGACCGGCCGGGCAAACATACACATCGGCCGATTCATCATAGCGGAAATCCTCCTTGGTATAGAGACCCGCGCTCTTGCGGCCGGCCGGCTGCATCGGCGTCATGTGCGGTCGCACGCCCTGTGCGATGAGATCGCAGTAGGTCTCCACGGTGCCGTAGCCGCGGTCGGCGACGAGGGCGGCGACTTCCCGCTGGGTGTTTTTCTCATGCTGGGCGATCAGCGGGGCGACCTGCGCAGGCTCGGCGACATCGCCGGGCGTGGTGACCACCGCGGTGATCACGCCGCAGCGATCATCGATCATCCGGTGATGTTTGTAACGCGGGCGGGCCGTGCCGCTCTGCGGGCCTTTTGATACACAGGGCGCATCCGGATCGGTCGTGCTCACCAGTTTGAGATTGGTCTCGCAGCGTGCCGACGGCGGTTTCGTTTCGTCGAGCTTGCGCTCCTGCGCGCCATACGCGGCGCGGATGCGCGCGATGGTCTCGGCATCCGCTTTGACCACACTGTCGCGGGAGGCGTCCGCGTCGATCAGACTGCCGTCGAGGTGCACCTTCGTGCCGTCAACCAACCCCGCTTCGACACACTGGCGCACGGTGCGCACGAACAGCTCCTCGAAGAGCTCGCCGCCCCAGCGCGCACGTGCCTTCGAAAGGACGCTGTGATTGGGCGCTTCATCATCGAGGCTGTAGCCGAGGAACCATAGCCAATCGAGGCGCTCCGGCAGTCGCCGCACCAGCTCGCGTTCACTGCGGACGTTTTCGTGGAAGAGCAGAAACATCAGCTTCACCAACACGACCGGATCGACTGAAACGTTGCCGTTGTCCCCGTAGGTGTGGGCCACCGCCGCACGCGCAAAGGTGAAGTCGATCGTCGCGCGGACCCGCCGCAGCGGGTGGTCGGCGTGCACGCGCCGGTCGAGATCTACCCCGTAACTGAACAACTCCTTCTGTCCTGCGTGTTCGCCCATCATATTACCGAAGTCAGACGATCCACGTGTCATGGATGTTCAATTACAGTGCGATTTGGGCAACAGGCCCTTGACTCTTGACTGATCCAGAAAAGAACCCCGTCAGACCTCTGAAATTCTGCACCGCCGCCGCGCTGACCACCGGCAACGCTCTCCTCAACAGCCATCTCTCCCCTGCAATCCTCCAACCCAGGGCCACCGACACGGTTGGTTCGAACCGGCAAAATAGGTGACACCTAAACCGGGGAGATCGTTACCCATCGAGCGATACTCTGGACCAAGTAACCTCTACCGAAGAAATTCTCCGATTAGTCATACTCGCCCGCCGCGGGCGCTATAGCATGGACGAGCTTTGCGAATAATGCGGCAGCAGCCGCCAGACCGGCCACCAACACCAGGAGCGGTATACCGCACACGGCTTGGCGGGCTTGCGGCCGCGCGTCCACGCCACCGCACCGATTGCCTTGGCACCGGCCCGCCAAACCGCCATGGCTCTCCGCATGTCCGCAGCCTCACCCAATCGGAACATGCTCCGGCTCGCCGCTCTGCTGGTGATTTTGGCCGGGGCCTTTCTCGGCGCCTTCGCCCTGACTCGCGCCCTCGAAACGCAGGCCGCCCGCGAAATCGTCGTCGCAGAGACCCAGGAGCACGAACGCCTCCTCACAGCCTTCCTCAATCTCGCCGCGGAACCCGCCCGCCTGCTCGTCGAGGGCAACGCCCGCCGCACCTCTTTCACCCGCCCGGAGGAACCGGGCAGCGCCGGCCAGGCGCAATCGACCCTCGAGTCCAGCCTGCGTGTGTTTCGTCTGGATACCGCCTGGATTGTCGAAGCCGACGGCCGCGTCCGCCTGACCGTCTCCGCCGAAAACGGCCCCACCCCACCTCCGCCCATTACCCCGACGCAGCTCGCCAATCTCAACCAGCGCACGGTTCACTATTTCACTGAAGCCCGCGGCGTTGTTTACGAGGTCAACGGCGCAAAACTCGCCACCAACTCCAACAACCCCGATGCGCCGCGCGGCTGGCTGTTCGCCGCCCGGCGCTGGGATGAAAACTGGCTTTCGACCGCCCGCTTCCCCTTCGGCGACCGTCTCGCTTTGGTCGCGCCGGATCAGGCCGCCCGCACACCGTCCACCGTGCGCATCGAACGCGTGCTGCGCGATGCCGACCAAAAACCGCTTCGCGTGCTCCGCCTCGACTACACGCCGCGCGAACTCTCCATCGTCTCCCGCACCCGCACCCTCCAATGGCTCATTGTGGGCTCCCTCTGCTTGGTGTGCCTCGCCGCCATTGGATTCTCCGTGTGGCGTTGGATCGAGCTGCCCGCCCGGCAACTCCACCTCGGCCTCAGCACCCACGACGAGCCCCTGCTCCAATCCCTCACCGCCTCCCGCGGCCACCTCGGTCAGCTCGCCGGCAAGCTGCGCGACCTCCTGGCCGACCGCCGCCAGCTCCAATTCGTGATCGACGAGCGCGAGCGCCTCGCCCGCGAACTCCACGACAACCTCATCCAAACCGTCTACACCTCCGGTCTCAACCTCGCCAGCGCCCACGTGCTCCTCCGCCAGCGCCCCGACGAAGCCGAATCGCTCCTCGACTTCACGCGGCAAAAACTCACCGCCACCCTCGAAGACCTGCGCGACTTCGTCCGCCACCTCGCCCCCCGCACGACCGGGCACCGCTCGTTTGCGGACGCCCTTCGCTCGGCCGTCGATTTGGTGCAGGCCGTGCGCCCGCTGCGCGCCACCCTCGCCATCGACCACGTTCTGGCCGACTCCCTGTCGCCGGAACAACGCAACCACCTGCTGCACTTCGCCCGCGAGACCATCGTGAACACCGCGCGCCACGGCACCGGCGATTGCCTCCATATCACGCTGCGCGCCACGCCGGGCGCCGCCGAACTCGCCTTCTCCGACACCGGCACGACTTTCGATCCCGCCGCCCACCGTTCGGCCGCACCCCAACTCGCCGGCCTCTCGACCCGCGCCGAACAAATCGGCGGCACCGTGACAATCGACTCCCCGTCCGGCCAAGGCACGCGCATCACGTTTCTGCTCCCGCACGTGTCCCCCGCCTGACAAATTTCAGGCCCTCCGCCTCGGCGGGATACTCAGTGCGGGTGCGCCAGCAGATGCTGCCGCAGCAGGTCCTTGCCGTAGTCGTTCCCGTTCGGAGTCCGCACCACCACGTGGATGTGTTGCCGGTTCGGCGCCTGCGGGTCCTTCGCCAGGTGCCGCAAATTCGCCGGGCGCTGATGGTCGAATTCGATCAGCACCACCGGGCTGTGAATCCGGAAATAAAATACGCCGCCCTCCGCGTCCGCACCCAACCAAGCGAAATACGTCCGGTCCAGCTTCGCGCGCACTTCGTCCATTTTCACCTTCGCATGCCCGTCGTCCATGTTCTCGACAAAGAGCGCGATCAGTTCGACGAGCTTCTCGCGCTGCGCCGTCGCCAAATCCGTCGCCCGCACCCCCGCGTAATCGAGCACCACATTGTCTTTGAACGCCTCCGTCAGCGTGTTGTTGCCCGTCTTGCTGCCGGGTAACACCGCCTTCGCCCGCTGCGCCGCGTCGAGCGACCGGAAAAACGCGAAGCCTTTCGCCTGCTCTTCCTGCAAGATCGCGAGTCCTTGGTATTTGCCCGACGGCGCCACCACCGGCTCCGAGCCGACGAACACCGGCGACATCACCACCTGATCGCCGAGCACAAAGTAGTTCAAAATCAGGTGGTGCCCATCGACCTGAAATCCCCACGGCTCCGTCGCCGACGGCTCGCCCATCACGGTGATCCAGTAGAGCCACTCGCCATACTGCACGAAATCGTCGCCGCTCAGTTCTCCGAGCGTGTGGTTCAGTTTCATGATGTCCTGCGAGAGCTTCAGCCCCTTTGCGCTCAACGCCGCCTTCATCAGCCCAAACGCCGCCGTCCGCTGCCCTGCGCTCATCTCCTGAAAACTCACGCCCTGCCGACGGTAGAAATGCTGGTTCATCCATTTCCGCCACTCGTCGTCGCCCACCGGAAACACCGCCGCCTTTTTCTGCTCCGCGCTCAACGTGCCCAGCCACGCCGCCGCCGCCGTGCGCACCGGTTCCGTGGATACGCTCGTCGCGCGAATCGGGAACAGCCCCGGTTCCGCCTTCCCGTTCGTCGTGATCCCGCGAAACGCCTCCGCCAGGCCCTTCGCCTCCGCCTCGCGCGACATCCGCGTCGCCCGCTCGATCCACGCCTCCGCCGAAGGCCGCGCCGGCCCCTGTGCCCACGCACTCGTCGCCACCACGCACACCATCGCCATCATTTTGGGGTAATTCATTTTCATAGGGGTAAAATTTTCCACCACCACCACACCACCCGTCATTCGACCTTGGTCCTTGGTCCTTGGCACTTGGTCATTGGCCCTTGGTCCTTGGTCCTTGGTCCTTGGTCCTTCTCCGCGCCCCGCGCGGAGCCAGAGAGCCTTAGCTTCGAGGCCGGTAAGCCGGATTCTGTTCAACGTCTTGCGACGCTTCGGCCGTCATTTCTCTCGGCGCCGTCTTGCGACGACCCCGGCCAGATTCACTCACTTGAGCGTCCCCGGCTGCAGCATACCCGTGACTATGGGACGAGCCGCCCAGTCACCTATTTTGCCTTGCACCGGACGGGGTTTTTCGTGCCGCCGACGTCGCCGTCGGCGCGGTGGGCTCTTACCCCACCTTTTCACCCTTACCGCGCGGTTGCCCGCGCGGCGGTATATTCTCTGTGACACTTTCCGTCGGCGCGCCTTGAAACGCGCCGCCTGAGCTCGCGGTGAAGCTGGCTCAGCGCCCTGCCCTGCGGTGTCCGGACTTTCCTCTCCGTAGTTTGTTAAAACGGACGCGGGTTTAGCCCGCGCCTTGGGATCAAAGAACACGGAGCGACGACCAGGCCCCGAAGCTAAGGCCGCCACCACAGCCCCAACCGCCGACTTGCGCAAGCTCGCGTGTAATTTCGCGGAGCCATTCCCCCAATCAGGTGCGGCGGGCCACTCCCGCTTTCAACGTCCGCCTTCCCACCATGCCCTCCCCGTCCCTCCTCCTCGCCGCCCTCCACCCCGGATCGCTGTTAACTCGCCTCGCCACGGCCCTGCTCCCGCTTCTCCTCACGCTCACCGTCGGCGCAGCCACCCCAAGCCCGATCAAGATCGCGCCCACCACACTCCCGGCGCTCACCGCCGGCTCCGCCTTTTCCGTAGCCCTCTCCGCCACCGGCGGCACCGCGCCGTATACGTGGAGCCTCCCCGTCGCGCCGCTTCCGAAAGGCCTCCAACTCAATCCCGCCACCGGCCTCGTCTCCGGCGTCCCCACCAACGCCGGCAACGCCGTGATCTTCGTCCGCGTCACCGATGCCGCCGGCCTCAAGACCCAGCGCGGCTGGAATGTCCCCATCGCCGCCGGCTCGTGGGACCCCGCCCTTCCCCCGCCTCCGCCTCCGTCCACCAGCGGCGGCGTCAGCCAAGGCACCCCGAATCTCGCCGCCGGCCGCTTTCTCGAACAAGCCGCCTTCGGTCCCACTCCGGCCGAACTCACCAAAGTGAAAACCATCGGCGCGGCCGCGTGGCTCGACCAGCAGTTTGCCCTGCCCGAAACTCCCATCACCAACCCCGGCGGCATGGCCATGGCCACCGTCCAGTCCGACTACCTCTACCGCGTCGTCACCGCTCCCGATCAACTTCGCCAACGCATCGTCGCCGCCCTCGGCAACCTCATCGTCGTCTCCGCCGCCAAGAATATCTACCCCGACGAACTCGTTCCCTACCTGCAGATCCTCAGCCGCAACGCCTTTGGCAACTACCGCGCGCTCCTCGATGAAATCGCGCGCAGTTCACCGATGGGAAAATACCTCGACCACGCCAACAGCAACCGCCCCACCCCCGGCAGCGCCGCCAACGAGAACTTCGCCCGCGAGCTCATGCAGCTCTTCACGATCGGTCTCAACGAACTCAACCAAGACGGCTCCGACCGCCTCGACGCCCTCGGCCATCCCATCCCTGCCTACACGCAGTTCACCGTCCAACAGGTCGCCCTCGCCCTCACCGGCTGGACGTATCCCGGCCCCGCGAACAACAACCACCCGAACTTCTCCGGCCCGCTGCAAGCCGTCCAAATCAACCACGACACCCGCGCGAAGACCCTCCTCGGTGTCACGCTCCCCGCCGGTCAAACCGCCGAAGCCGATCTCGCCGGCGTCCTCGACTGCCTCTTCCACCACGCCAACACCGCGCCCTTCGTTTCCACGCGCCTCATCCGCGCTCTCGTAAAGAGCAACCCCTCGCCGGCCTACATCACCCGCATCTCCGCCGTCTTCGCCGACAACGGCGCCGGCGTGCGCGGTGATCTCCGCGCCGTCGTTCGCGCCATCCTCCTTGATGCCGAAGCCCGCAACGACACCCCGGCCGCCGACTCCGGTCGGCTCAAAGACCCCATCTTCAATATCGCCGCCTTCGTGCGCGCCCTCGGCGGCACGATCTCCCCGACCAACCAGCAGCCCTTCTCCTTCACGCGCATGAGCCAGACTCCGCTCGCGCCCACCAGCGTATTCGGATTCTACTCACCGCTCTACCACGTTCCGCGCTCCGCCACGCTGCTCGGTCCGGAATTTCAGATCTACGGCCCCACCGAAGCCGGCCTCCGCGGCAACTACTTCTGGCTGATCCTCTCCAACCCCGGCGCCGATTTTCCGTTCACCATCGCGCCGTTTATCACCCTCGCCGACGACACCGTCGCGCTCATCGACGCCGTCGACCAAGCGCTCCTCTACGGCCGCATGCCCACTGCGATGCGCCAGAGCGTCGCCGATGCGATCAACGCCCAAAGCGACGCCATTTCCAAAGCCCGCACCGCGCTCTACCTCACCGCCCTCTCCGGCTACTACGCCGTCCACCACTGAGCCGCCGCTCCATCGTCCGCCTCACCCACGACTTCGCTCGTCCGCTGCCCGTCACTCTCAGCTCTCAACTCTCCTCTCTCAACTCTCACCGTCCGCTTCCCCGCCTCCCCCCATGCAACACCCTTCCTTCGTCTCCCGTCGCAACTTCATCCAGAAAACCGCCATGCTCGCCGCCGCCACCGGCCTCGGCCGCGTCGGCGTGCTGAACGCCCAAGCCCAGTCCACGTCCACCCCGGCCTCCGACTACAAAGCCCTCGTCTGCGTCTTCATGCTCGGTGGCAACGACGGCCACAACATGCTCATCCCGCTCAACGGCGTCGCCCGCACCAACTACCTCGCCGCCCGCGGTTCCCTCGCCCTCCCCGACGGCAACACCACCGTGCTCCCCGTCGTTGCCAAAAACGGCACGCCCTACGGCCTCAACGGCGGCCTCTCCGCCCTTCACCCGCTTTGGGCCCAGGGCAAACTCGCCGCCATCGCCAACATGGGCCTGCTCGTCCGCCCGACCACGCGCGACCAATACATCGGCTCCACCGTTGGCCTCCCCAACAATCTGTTTTCCCACTCCGATCAGATGCTCGCCACGCACGCCGGCGATCCCGCCGGTCCCGGTCGCTCCGGCTGGGCCGGCCGCGTGGCCGACGCCACTCGCTCCTACAACGCCACCGCCACCTTCCCTCCCGCGGTCTCCTTTGCCGGCGCGTCCCACTTTTGCACCGGCGAGGTGATTCAATCCACCAGCCTCATCCCCGGCTACAATCTCGCCGGTGACGGCCTCACCGCTTGGTCCGCCTCCGCCCAAGCCGCCAAAGAAAAAGCCCTCCAGCAGATCGTCTCGTTCCACAGCGGACTCTCCCTCGTCCAAGCCGCCAACGGCGTCCGCGCCGACGGCATCGAGCTCAACGGCATTCTCACCGGCATCGGCAGCGCGACGATCACGACCAAATTTCCCGACACCCCCATCGGCCAGCAGCTCAAACAAACCGCCCAGCTCATCAGTATGCGCGGCGCCACGGGGATGAAACGCCAGGTCTTTTTTTGCGCGATCGCCGGCTTCGATACCCACTCCGCCCAGAGCTGGGCGCAGATGGATCTGCTCCGCGATCTCTCCGAAGCCATGTCCGCGTTCTACCGTGCCACCGACTACGACCTCGGTATCCCCGATCAGGTTACAACCTTCACCGCCAGCGAGTTTGGCCGCACCCTCCAACCCAGCGGCACCGGCACCGATCACGGCTGGGGCAACCACCACCTCGTCATGGGCGGCGCCGTCCGCGGCGGCGATCTCTACGGCACCTTCCCCGATCTCGAAATCGGCGGCCTCACCGACACCGGCAACCGCGGCGCCCTCATCCCCACCACCTCGCTCGACCAATTCGGCGGCACCTGCGCCCGTTGGTTCGGCGTCGCGCCCGACAAGCTCGGTGAAATCTTCCCCAACCTCGTCACCAACTTCGCCGTCAAAGACCTCGGCTTCATGCTGTGACGCCCCGACCGCCGCCGCTACTTCGTGAGCGTCTTTTGTGGTGGCTTGGCAATGCAGGGGACGCGACGCCCCCGTCGCGTTCCTCGCCGCCGCGCGCACACCCCGAGCGGGAAACTCCCTTGACCCTACCCGCTCCTCCCGAGGGAATCCCAGCGTTCTTCAGGCACCCGGCCGATCGGTCGCGTCCATGACCGATCCTCCCCCATCGCCCAGCTCGTCTCCCGCTTCGTCCGCCGGCACGCCCTTTGCGCCCACGGAGTGGAGTCTCATCCTCGAAACCCGCCGCGACTCCACCAACCGCCGCCCCGCCCTCGAAAAACTCTGCTCCGCCTACTGGCTCCCGATCTACGGCTACCTCCGCCGCCGCGGCCACGCCCCCGCCGACGCCGAAGATCTCACCCAGGGATTTTTCGTCTACCTCCTCGACAGCGATTTTCTCGACCGCCCCGATCCCGCCAAAGGCCGTTTCCGCGGCTACCTCGTCGGCACACTGAAACATTTTCTCGGCCAACACTTCGAGCGCACCCTCGCCCAGAAACGGGGCGGCGGCGCGCAGTTCGTCGATTGGACCTCCCTCGACGCCGAGCGCGAATTCGCCGCCTGCGACCAACCCCAGCTCGATCCCGCCGACGCCTACGAAAAAACCTGGGCGCTCACTCTCCTCGCCCGCGCGCTCCAACGTCTCGAGACCGAGCAAACCGCCGCCGGCAAAGCCCGCGCCTTCGTCGTCCTCCGTCCCTTTCTCAGCAGCACTCCCACGCGCGGCGACTACGATGCCGCCGCCACCGCGCTCGCCACCTCGCGCACCAACGTCGCCGTCTGGGTCCACCGCCTCAACAGCCGCTACGCCGAACTCGTCCGCCTCGAAGTCGCCGCCACCGTCCGCACCTCCGCGGAAATCGAAGCCGAGATGCAACACCTCCTCGCCGCCCTCCGCCGCTGAGCCCGCACGCACCGCCCACTCCGTGATTCTTTTCTTCCAACTCATACGAAGCAGGGCAGACGCGTTTCCTAGAAACAAAATTGTCGCCTTGCTCCGTGGCCTCTGTGTCGGCGCTCCGTGTGCTCTGTGACTCACCTGCCTTGGCTTCATTTCTCCATGAATTTCCCCGGCTAACTCCCGCCCGATGCCAATCCTTTGCCTGAAATCTCGCTCCCCGCGTTTCCGCAATCCCTGCGATGCCGCACTCTGACGATTCTCCGCCTCGACCCTGCCCGCGCTGCGGCAGCACCTCGTTGCCGCCCTTCGCCGCCACGGGCGCCATCTGCCTGCGCTGCGCCGGCGAACGCGCCTTCTCGCTCTCCCCCGACGCACTCGCTACACCGCCGCCCGACTCCGTCCCGGCCGACGCCGTTCCATCCTCAGCCGTCGCCGCCGACTCCCCTCTCCGCATCGGTGCCTACGAAATCATCGAAGAACTCGGCCGCGGCGGCATGGCCCGCGTTTACGCCGCCCGCCAGGGCAACCTCGGCCGCATCGTCGCCCTCAAAACCCTCCCGCTCGGCCAAGGCACCACCGCCGATTTGGAAATGCGTTTTCTCCGCGAAGCCCAGACCGTCGCCCGCCTCCGTCACCCGCACATCGTCGCCATCCACGATTCCGGCCGCACCGCCACGCACGCGTATTTCTCGATGGACTACATCGACGGCGGCGACCTCGCCCACCGTCTCCGCGAGCGGCCCTTCACACCCCGCGACGCCGCCACGCTCCTTCGCAAAATCGCCGTCGCCCTCTCCGCCGCCCACGCCGAGGGCGTCCTCCACCGCGACCTCAAGCCGTCCAACATCCTCCTCGACGGCGACGAACCCCGCCTCGCCGATTTCGGTCTCGCCGCACAACTCGAAGTCGGCGGCGACCTCACCGCCAAAACCAGCGTCCTCGGCACGCCGCACTACCTCGCCCCCGAGGCGCTCGCCGGCGGCAGCGCCGCGCTCGGCATCCCGAGCGACCTCTACGCCCTCGGCGTCGTCGCCTTCGAACTCCTCACCGGCCGCACCCCGTTCGCCGGCGCCGCCCCCGCCGAACTCGCCACGCTCATCAACGACACCGAGCCGCCCTCGCCCCGCCTCCTCGCGCCCGCCGTCCCCGTCGACCTCGAGACGATCGTCCTGCAGTGCCTCGAACGCGAACCTGCCCGCCGCTACGCCTCCGCCGCCGACATCGCCGCGGACCTCGGTCGTTTTCTCGCCGGCG
>CALRZR010000126.1:0-20855 GCA_943372705.1 Opitutus sp. GAS368
GCCCGCGACACGTTTGCGCAGCACGGAGGAGCCCGCGCATGAAGACCATGAAGGCCGTGTGCATCTACTCTTATGGCGGCCCGGGCGTGCTCGTTTACGAGGACGCGCCACGGCCGCATCCCGGACGCGGTGAGGTGCTGATCCGGGTGCATGCCGCGGGGATCAATCCCGTGGATTGGAAAATCCGCGAGGGCCACTTCAAGGAGATGCTGCCCCACACGTTGCCGCTGGTGCTCGGCTGGGACGTGTCGGGCGTGGTGGAAGCCGTCGGCTCCGGTGTGCTGCGCATGAAGGTGAACGACGAAATCTACAGCCGGCCGGATATTCTGCGCGACGGTGCTTACGCCGAGTTCGTCGTGATCCGCGAGTCGGAGGTGGCGTTCAAACCGAAGACCATCGATCACGTGCATGCCGCGGCCTTGCCGCTCGCGGGTTTGACCGCCTGGCAGGCTTTGTTCGAAGCAGGAGGGCTCACGGCCGGGCAACGGGTGCTCATCCACGCGGCGGCGGGCGGTGTCGGCACCTTGGCGGTGCAACTCGCGAAGGAGAAAGGCGCGCACGTCATCGGCACGGGTTCCGCGCGAAACCGCGAATTCCTTCTCCAACTCGGCGTCGATCAGTTTGTGGACTATGCAAAGGACCGCTTCGAAGAGGTCGTGGAGCCCGTGGATCTCGTGTTCGATACGATGGGAGGCGAGACGCAGGAGCGCTCGTGGATCGTGCTGAAACGCGGCGGAATGATGGTTTCGATCGTGACGCCGCCGTCGGCCGAAATTGCGGAAGCGCACGCGGTGCGGCAGGCGTTTGTGTTTGTGCAGCCAAACGCCGCCCAACTCGCGGAAATCGCGAAGCTCGTCGATGGCGGCAAACTGTCGGCGATCGTCGACACGGTGCTGCCGCTCGCCGAAGCGAAACAGGCGCACCAACTCAGCGAACGTGGGCACACACGCGGAAAAATTGTGCTCAAGGTGAGCGGCGGCGCCCCGTAGGCTTCCCATGAAAATCACCACCAAGTATGGCGCGCTGCTCGTCGCGGGTATGCTCGTTCTGGCGCTGGGGGTTGTGACGGCCTTCTGGGCCTTTCGCGAAATGGCGGCGGCGGCCACTGATCGCCACCACACGCTCATGGTCCAGAACCATGCGGCTGATTTGTTCTCCGAACTCAAGGATGCCGAAACCGGTCAGCGCGGGTTCACAATTACCGGCGACGAGACGTTTCTCGATCCCTACACCGCGGTGGCACCCAAGGTAGCCGACCACCTGGATCAGCTGCGGAAACTGACGCTTATTCCGGAGGCGCAGGCCCAGTTGGACAAGATCGAGCCCATGGTTGACGCGAAAATCGCCGAGTTGGCGGATATCATCGCTTTGCGTCGGCTGCAAAAAATCGCGGAAGCGACTGCGGCGGTAGGAAGCGGACGTGGGAAGGCGCTGATGGATTCGATCCGCGTGGAGATGAGAAAATTTATGCTCATCGAGGAATCCGCGCAGGAGCAACACGAGGTGCAGTTTCAGTCGGACATGCAGCGTCTGTTTTTTGTTTTGGTGGCCGGGAGTGTCGCTGCACTCCTGCTCGTCTTCGCGTTTGTCCACCTGCTCAAAAAGGACTTGGCCTATCGGCTGGAGACCCGCGTGCTCGCCGAAACGCGGCACTTGCTGGAAGCTCAAAAGGAATCCAACCGCCTGCTCCTGGCCGCCAACGCCACTGCGCAAGAGAGCGAGGAGAAACTTTCCGTGACACTGCATTCGATCGGCGACGGTGTGATCGCGACCGATCGGGAGGGGCGCGTGACCTTTCTCAATCCGGTAGCGGAAAAACTCACCGGATGGTCCGCGGACGACGCTGGCCACCGTCTGGTGGAGGAGATTTTTCAGATCATCAGCCAGGAAACCCGGCAGCCGACAAAGGTGCCCGTGCGCGACGCCTTGGAACGCGGCACGATCCAGGGGCTCGCCAATCACACGGTGCTCATCGCGCGCGACGGTCACGAGTGTGCGATCGCCGATAGTTGTGCGCCGATTCGCAGCCGCGCGGGCGAGGTGGTGGGGGCGGTGCTGGTCTTCCGCGATATCACGAAAGAGGAAGCGTCGCGCCAATCGCTGAGCGAGAACGCCGCGCTGGTGCAGACGGTGCTGAACACCGTCGTCGACGGCATTATCACTTTTCACGCGAATGGTGCCCGGGTCGAACGTGCGAATGCGGCGGCCGAGCGGATGTTCGGCTATGCCATCGGCACAATGATCGGGCAGGATTTCAATCTGCTCATCCCGGAACTTGGCCTGGGCGAAGCGAGCGTCTCGCTCGATCACTACAGCCCGAACGAGGAAACCCGGGCTGCCGGTCGTGGCCGCGAAGTTGTCGGCCGCCGCCAGGATGGCAGCACGTTCCCCGTGGAAATCACAGTCAGCGAAATGCGCCTCGGTGCCGTCCGCTACTTCACCGGGATTCTGCGCGACATTACGACCCGCAAACGGGCGGAAGGGGAACTGCTCAAAGCAGGCGCCCTGCAACGCGCGATTTTCGAGAGCGCCAATTTTTCCAGCATCGCGACGGACGGGAAAGGCGTGATCCAGATTTTCAACGTCGGGGCGGAGCGCATGCTCGGCTATGCGGCCACCGATGTGATGAACAAAATCACGCCGGCGGCCATCTCCGATCCGTTGGAACTGATTGCCCGGGCGAAGTCGCTCAGCGCCGAACTCGGCACCGCGATTACCCCGGGATTCGACGCGCTCGTGTTCAAGGCGTCGCGTGGCATCGAGGATATCTACGAGCTCACCTACATCCGCAAAGACGGCACGCGCTTTCCGGCGGTGGTTTCGGTGACGGCGCTGCGGGACGTCCAGCACGCGATCATTGGCTACCTGCTCATCGGCACCGACAATACGGCGCGCAAGGAGGCCGAAGAGGCGCTGCTCAAAGCGGGGGCGCTGCAGCGGGCCATCTTCCAGAGCGCGAATTTCTCAAGTATCGCGACCGATGCCGCAGGAGTAATCCAAATTTTTAACGTCGGGGCCGAGCGAATGCTCGGTTACGCCGCGGCGGACGTGATGAACAAAATCACGCCGGCCGATATTTCCGATCCGCAGGAGGTGAT
Organism: Opitutus sp. GAS368; assembly: GCA_943372705.1. Classification (GTDB taxonomy): domain Bacteria; phylum Verrucomicrobiota; class Verrucomicrobiia; order Opitutales; family Opitutaceae; genus GAS368. The sequence goes on from CALRZR010000126.1 coordinate 3,099, forward strand.
CATGCGGGCCAAAGCCCTCAGCGCCGAACTCGGCACGCCGATCACGCCCGGCTTCGAGGCGCTCGTTTTCAAGGCCTCGCGCGGAATCGAGGATATCTACGAACTCACCTACATCCGCAAAGACGGCAGCCGCTTTCCAGCCATCGTGTCGGTGACGGCCCTGCGCGACGCGCAGAAAGTGATCATCGGCTATCTGCTCATCGGCACCGACAACACGGCCCGCAAACGCATCGAGGCTGAGCAGGAGCAGCTCGCGCAGCGTCTCCGCGACCAGCAGTTCTACACGCGCTCGCTCTTCGAATCGAATATCGACGCGCTCATGACGACTGATCCGGCGGGCATCATCACCGACGTGAACAAGCAGATGGAGGCGCTGACGGGGAGCACGCGCGACGAGCTGATCGGTGCGCCCTTTAAAAACTCGTTCACCGATCCCGATCGCGCCGAGACGAGCATCAAACTCGTGCTCAGCGAAAAGAAGGTCACGAACTACGAGCTGACCGCCCGCGCGCGCGACGGGAAGGAAACCATGGTGTCTTACAACGCCACCACGTTCTACGACCGGGAGCGCCGGCTGCAGGGTGTCTTTGCCGCCGCCCGCGACGTCACAGAGCGCCAGCGCGCCGAGGAAAACCTGCGCCGCGCCCTGACCGAGTTGAATAAAGCGAACGCCGAACTGGCGCAGACTTCGCGGCTCAAAGACGAGTTTCTCGCGAACATGAGCCATGAATTGCGCACGCCGCTCAATGCGATCCTCGGCTTGAGCGAGGCGCTGCTCGAACAGGTCTCCGCCACGCTCACGCCTCGGCAGATCAAATCGATCACGACCATTTCCTCGAGCGGCCAGCATCTGCTGATGCTGATCAACGACATTCTCGATCTCTCAAAGATCGAGGCCGGGAAACTGGAGCTGAACTTGGAAACGGTGAACGTGGAGGAGTTCTGCCAGAGCTGCCTCGTGTTTGTCCGCACGCAGGCGATCCAGAAGCAGATCGCGGTCGCCTTTGAACACGACGAATGTGTGGCGACCTTTCCCGCCGACGCGAAACGCCTGAAACAGGTGCTTGTGAATTTGCTCACCAACGCCGTGAAATTTACGCCGCAGGGTGGCAGTATCGGCCTCTCCGTGACGACTCCGGCGGGCGAGGAAACGGTGCGCTTCACGGTTTGGGACACCGGCATCGGTATCGCACCCACGGATGCGGCAAAACTCTTCCATGCGTTTACCCAGATCGATTCGGGGTTGAGCCGCGCGCAGGAGGGCACGGGCCTGGGCCTCGCGCTGGTCGCGAAACTCGTCGAGTTGCACGGCGGCAGTGTGACCCTGGAGAGCGAGCTCGGGCATGGCAGCCGGTTTATCGTGACGTTGCCGCTCGCCGGCAGTCCCGTCGCGAAGCCGCTCGCGAAAGTGGAGGTTGCGCGGGCGGATCGCAGCAACTACCGTCAGGCGCTGATCATCGAAGACGATCCGACGTCGGGCTCGATCCTCGCGAATTTGCTCACGGAGCTCGGGCTCACTAGCGTCGTGCATCCCAGTGGGGAGGAAGCCGTCGAGACTGCCGTGCAGGTGCGGCCTGACGTCATTTTGCTCGATATTCTCCTGCCGGGAGAGAACGGGTGGGTGGTGCTCGGCAAGCTCAAGGAGCATCCCGCGACGCGCGAGATCCCGGTGGTGGTGGTGTCGTTCGTCGACGAGCCCGCGAAGTCGCGTGCGCTCGGTGCAGTGGCGCATCTCACGAAACCGGTGACCCGCGCGCAGCTCCGCGCATTTTTCCGGCCGGGTGCGGCCGAGCCGGGACGCTCGACGCCGCCGTTCGCCACGCGGTCCCCCGTGCGGGGACCGCTCGTGCTGCTCGCCGAAGACAATCAGGCGAACATCGAGACGATCGGCGACTATCTGGAGGAGCGCGGCTACACGTTGCAGTATGCGATGAACGGATTGGTGGCGGTGACGCTCACGCGGCAGCTGCACCCCGCGCTGATCCTCATGGATATCCAAATGCCCGTCATGGACGGATTGACGGCGATCCGCGAGATCCGCGCCGATCCGCAGTTTGACGCGACGCCGATCGTCGCGCTGACGGCACTCGCGATGCCGGGGGACCGCGCGCGGTGCATCGCGGCGGGTGCAACCGATTACATGAGCAAGCCGGTGAGTATGAGGGCGCTCGCCGAGTTGGTGAAACGCCTGTTGCCGGCTACCGAAACGCCTTCGCCTACTTCATGAGCCCGCTTCCCATTCTCCTGCTCGTCGACGATCTGGCTGCCAACCGCGACACATTGCGCGAATTGCTGCACGAGAAAAACTACGAGTTTATCGAGGCGCCCGACGGCGAACTCGCCCTCGCGCTCGCGGTTGTCAGCCCGCCCGACCTCGTGCTGCTCGATGTGTTGATGCCGGGGATGGACGGATTTGAAGTGTGCCGGCGCCTGCGGGCGGACGCACGGTTGGCCGAAGTCCCCGTGATCATGGTCACAGCGTTGGACGACCGGGCTTCGCGGATCGCGGGAATCGAGGCGGGCGCCGACGATTTCGTGAGCAAGCCGTATGATCGCGTGGAACTCTGCGCGCGCGTGCGCACGATCACGCGGCTCAACCGGCACCGGCGCCTCGCGGAACAGCGCAGCCAGTTTCAATGGGTCGTGGAATATGCGCCGGACGGCTACCTGCTCGTGAATGCCGCGGATGAGATCCTCTTTGCGAATGCCCGGGCACGGCGCTGGCTGGGGCTCGTGCCGGACCGTCGCGGAGCGGTGCGGGAGAAATTTCTGGAGGTCGCCGCGCGCACGTTTCTCGGTCAACCCGAGACGGCGTGGCTGGGCTGGCCGCAGATTACGGCCGAGGCACCGGCGCTGCCGCGACTGCTCGTGCGACCGGAAACGGCGCTGGCGCAGGGCTTCGTGCTGGAAGTCTCAGTGCATGAAAACACGGGCAGCCGGCTGCTGCGACTGAGCGATGTCGGTGGGCGGATCGCGGCACATCGGGACCAGCGTTCGTTTCAAGCCATGGTGCAGCACAAACTGCGGACGCCGATGAACAGCATCCTCGGGCCGCTGGAACTGCTGGCGCTGGATGGCATCGGCGGCGATCCCGCGGAGGCCGCGTTATTGATTTCCCTGGCGCAACGCGGAGCCGAGCGCCTCGCGACAGCGGTCGACGATGTGCTGCAATTTACGGATGCGTCCCGGATCAGTGCCGGTGGCGCCACGTTTCCGGCGGCGGCTTTCGCGGGTCTGGTCGAAGGTGTCGCGGAAACCCTGCACCTCGGTTCGACGACGGTGTGGGTCGAGTCGCAGGCCGTGGACCGCAGCTTTCCCTGCAACCGGGAAACGCTCGAATGGGTGCTGCTCGAGTTGCTCGAAAACTCTCGGAAATTCCATCCGCGGCAGACGCCGGCGATCGAGGTGCACGTGCGCGCCAGCGGGCACTCCTTTCTCGATCTGACGATCGCCGACGACGGTGTCACGCTTTCGCCGGACCAACTGGCGCACATCGGGCGGCCCTTTTTTCAGGGCGAAAAATATTTCACCGGCGAAACACCCGGTATGGGCCTCGGCTTGGCGAGTGTGGTGGCGCTGGCGTGGCAGACCGGCGGCTCGTGCAACGTGCGCAACCGCCTTGGCGGGCCCGGGGTCATCGTCGAACTGCTGTGGCCGCGGGTGACGGGCGCGGAGATCACCGGCGACAAAATCGCGACAACCGCCGCGGACGTCGTGTCGCGCTTCCCATGAAAACGACGCTGCCGGTGGTCTTGGTCGTGGACGACAATGCGGCGAACCGCGACACACTCACCGAGCTGCTCGGCGCGGCGAATTACCGCATGATCGAGGCCGGGGACGGGCCCGCGGCGTTACAATGCGCAGCGGACACACCGCCCGACCTCATCCTCCTCGATGTGATGATGCCGGGCATGGATGGCTACGAAGTGTGCCGGCGCGTGCGCGCGGATCTCCGGCTGGCGGAGGTGCCGGTGATTATGGTTACCGCGCTGGACGATCAGGCCTCGCGGCTGGCGGGGATCGAGGCGGGCGCGGACGACTTTATCACGAAGCCGTTTAATCGCGCGGAGCTGCGGGCCCGCGTGCACACGATCACGCGGTTGAACCGCTACCGCCGGCTCGCGGATGCCCAGGCCGCGCTGCGCGAGAGCGAGCTGCGCTTTCGGACGCTGGCGGAGCAGTGCGACGAGGCGTTTCGATTCGCGACGTTGCGACCGGAGCGGGTGGTCTACGTGAGCCCGGCGTTGGAAAAAATTTGGGGCCGGCCCGCCGCGGAATTTTTGGTGGACGCCCGACTTTGGGAAAAGTCGATCCATCCGGATGACCAGAAGCGCGTGCATTGCGCTTACGAAGCGGTCTTGGCCCGCCAAGCGGATAAGTTTTCTGAAGAATACCGCGTGCTGCGGCCGGATGGCTCGGTGCGCTGGGTATTGGATAGCGGCACCCCGATCCGCGACCCGAGCGGCACCGTCGTGAGCGTCGGCGGGGTGGCGCGTGACATCACGGAGCGCAAGGCGGCGGAGGAAGTGATGCTGCGTGCGCAACGACTGGAAAACATCGGCATGCTTGCGGCGGGCATCGCCCACGACTTCAACAACGCCCTCGCGCCACTCGTGATGGGATGCACGGTCTTGCGGCAACACGTCGCCGGGGCGCCGGCCGGATTGCACCTGCTCGAAATGATGGAAAAGAGCGCCGGGCGCAGCGTGGCTCTCGTGCGGCAACTGCTGGCTTTCGCGCGCGGCGCGAGCGGCCAACGGCAGCTCCTGCAGACGCGCTACGTCCTCCGCGAACTCGCCGAACTTTCCGAGGCGACGTTTCCCAAGACGATCCATGTGACGAGCGTCCTGCCGCGCGACCTCTGGCCCATCTTGGCGAATCCGACGCAGATTCATCAGGTCTTTCTCAACCTCTGCGTGAACGCGCGCGACGCCATGCCCGACGGCGGCGACCTCACGATCACGGCCGCCAACTGTTCGCTCGATATCGCCGCCGCTGCCGCGATCGCGGGAGCCAAGCCCGGCGAATTTTTGGCGGTGGAGGTGCGCGATACCGGGCTCGGCATTCCGCCGGATGTGCTGCCGCGTATCTGGGAACCGTTTTTTACGACGAAGGGCGAAGGGAAGGGCACGGGACTCGGGCTCTCCACCGTGAGCGGGATTCTCCACCAGTATGGCGGATTCGTGAAAGTGGACACCAGCCCGCAGCGCGGCACGGCCATCACCGTGTTTTTGCCGGCCGCAGAACGCGCGGCCGATGGACAAACGGAACCCGCCGCCGTGCCGCCGGCGCGCGGGGAAGGGGAACTCATTCTCATCGTCGACGACGAGGCGCCGCTGCGCTCGTTTGCGGCGCAAATTTTGGCCGACCATGGTTATCGGATCGTGACCGCCGCCGACGGAGCGGAAGCGATCGCGGTATTTGCCCCGCGCGCCGCGGAGATCCAGCTCGTGATCACGGATCTGCAGATGCCGATCCTCGGGGGCGCCGCGCTGGTGACGGTGTTGCAGCGGCTGCAGCCGAAGTTGACCATCATCGCCATGAGCGGCGTAGCTCCGCCGGCGAGCTCCGCGGCCTCCGGCGGTGGCGTGACGTTTTTGGCCAAGCCGTTTCAGGCGGAAACACTGCTCCGCATCGTGCGACGTTCGCTCGATGTCGCGCGCGCCCAGTCCGCCGGTGCCTGACGCTCCGTTGCGTCCTCCCAATCGCTCCCCTTCATGGCTGTCACCTTTCAAGACTACTACGAAACGCTCGGCGTCGCCCGCACAGCGGACGCCGAAGCAATCAAGCAGGCTTTCCGCAAACTCGCGCGACTCTATCATCCGGATGTCGCCAAAGACAAAGTGAGCGGTGAAGCGAAGTTCAAAGAGATCAACGAAGCCTACGAAGTGCTCGGCGATCCCGAGAAACGACGCCGCTACGATGAACTCGGGCCCAACTGGCAAGGTGGCGAGGGACCGGGCCGCGCCTCGGGGGGCGGGGCCGACGGCTGGCGCGGAACGCCGCGCTCGTCACACGGCGCACCGGACTTCGAGTTTGGCGGCACGGGCTTCAGCGATTTCTTCGAGTCGTTTTTCGGCGCAGGTCGCGACGGCCTCGGCGCCCAGGAGGGACGCGATGTGGAGGCGGACCTGCTCGTGACGCTGGAAGAGGCGTTGCGCGGATCTTCGCGGAAAGTGACGCTGCGCCGCCCCGGCCACCTCGGTCAACCCGAGCGGACGGACACCTATCAGGTGCGCATCCCGCCGGGCGTGCGCGAAGGTCAGCGTATCCGGTTGGCCGGACAGGGCAGCGCGGGGAGGGAAGGCGGCGCCGCCGGCGACTTGTATTTGCGGGTGCGCCTCGCACGCCACCCGGACTTCAGCGTGCAGGCGGCCGATCTGCACTGCGACCTCGTCGTGGCGCCGTGGGAGGCGGTGCTCGGCGTGCAGGCGAAGATACCAACCCTCGACGGCCCGACGACGCTGCGCGTGCCGGCCGGCTCGGCCGGCGACTCCCAATTGCGTCTCCGCGGGCTCGGTCTGCCGAAGGCAGATGGCACGCGTGGTGACGTCTACGCTACACTGCGCATCCGCACGCCGTCGGCGGTGTCCGCCGAAGAGCGGGCGTTGTGGGAGCAGTTGGCGGTCCTTTCCCCGTTCAAACCCAGGAGCGAATTATGAAAAAATTCCAGCAACCCGAAGTGTATTCCCTGATCCTGCTCAGCAGGACGGCCCCGGCCGCCGCGAGCTATCCCGTGGAAGAAGCGGCGCGCCTCGCCGGCCTCCATCCCGAGATGTTGCGCTACTATTGCCGGCTCGGCTTGTGCGGCGAATCACGGGTGCGGCCAGGAGCCGACCTCGCGTTCGACGACGACGCGCTTTTCGAATTGCGGCGGTTCGAAGACTACCGCCGGCACCACGCCGTCGACCGGCAAACGCTCCGTTTGATCTGCGGCTTGAAACGCGAGGTGGAACGCCTGCGCGCCGAAGTCCGGTTTCTCCGCGGACCGTGATGCAGCGTCCAGCCCGCTCCGAATTTTTCCCGCAACCCAAAAACCAGGCCACTTATGCTCCTCAATACGCAGGCTATCTACGGCTACAAACTCGCCGCCAGCGATGGCGACATCGGTCACATCCGCGATTTTTACTTCGACGACAAAACGTGGGTCGTGCGCTACCTAGTAGCCGACACCGGCACATGGATGAGCGGACGGCTCGTGCTGATTTCGCCGCATGCGTTCGGCGATTTTGACCGCGAGGAGCAAACCCTCGCCGTGAAGCTCTCCCGCAAACGGATCGAAGACAGCCCCTCGATCGAAACGCATCGCCCGGTCTCGCGCCAATACGAGATCGACTACTACCGCTACTACGGTTGGCCGGCCTACTGGGAGGGCGCGGGCATGTGGGGGCTCGGGAGTTTTCCCGTGGTGACGCCGCCCTCCGGAGACGAATTGGCGGCGCACGGACCGCATCACCACCGCGCTGACAAACATCTCCAGAGCGCACTCTCGGTGCGCGGCTACCATATCCGGGCCAGCGACGGGGCGATCGGGCACGTGACCGGCTTCATGGTCGACGACAAGAGCTGGACGATCCGCGAACTCGTGGTGGAAACGGGCCACTGGTATGCGGGCAAAGAGATCCTCATTTCGTCCGCGAAGATCGCGGAGGTGAGCTATGAGCAGTCCGAGGTGGTCGTGCGCCTTACGATGGCGGACATTCGCCGCACCGAGGAAAACCGCGTGGCCCACGCCGCCTCGCACCGCGCTCCACACGGCGGATTTCCGACCGAATAGGTGCCTGGAACGCCGCGGAAAAACCGCCGAAACCGGTCAACACCCCATAGGCCAGTCCGCGCATCAGCGATACTGTTACGGTGAGGACCGCTACCGTCCCGGAGGGTCCGACAGAAAACAAGCAAAGGAGATTTATGCTAATTAACATCAAGAGAATCTACGATCGGAAGCTGGCGGCCTCGAACGGTGAGATCGGGCACGTCAAAGATTTCTACTTCGACGACAAAACGTGGGCCGTGCGCTACGCGGTGGTCGATGCCGGCAGCTGGCTCACGGGCCGTTCCGTGTTGCTGTCGCCGCACGCGTTCAGCCGCTTCGACCAGGAGGAGAAAATTCTTCCGGTGAATCTGACGCGAAAACAGATCGAGAACAGCCCGTCGATGGACACCCACCGGCCGGTCTCGCGCCAATACGAGGAGAACTACTACCGCTACTACGGTTGGCCCACCTATTGGGAGGGTGGCGAGATGTGGGGCACCGGCAGCAGCCCTGTGTTCACCCCGTCTACGGCCTCCGACGGCTGGCGCAGTTACGACTACACGCAATGGGACGATATTCACCTCCGCAGCACGAAGGCCGTGGCTGGCTACGAAGTGCAGGCGAAGGACGGCGTCGCGGGGACTGTGACCGGTTTCATGATGGACGATAAGACCTGGATGATCCGTGAACTCGTCGTGGAGACGGGCCCGTGGTATTCCGGCAAACACGTGCTCATCACGACCGATAAAGTGCAGTGCATCCGCTATCCGGAATCGAAAGTCTTCGTGAGCCTCACGAAAGAGGACATCAAAGAGACCTCGGACAACCACGTCGCGCTCGCCGGCGCCCATTGACGTCTACTCCGGCGTGCCGGGCCCGGCTGCGGACGGGCGGCACGTGCCGGATTTGCGTTACCAGCATTTCGACGGAGGGCGTGCAGCCGCCCTCCGTCTTTCTTTCCGCTCAGCGGGTTTTCCTGATCCCAACCCCATGCAAAACAATTTTTCCTCCGACCGATCGGCCCTCGCATTTTTTCCCGTTCGACGCGCAGTAACCCGCGAACGCGTGCTCGCGCGCACCCGCGAGCTCGCCGAACTGGCGGGTCGCACGCCGCCCGCGGTGGCCCAGAGCGACTACGAGCAGGCGAAACGCGAACTGACGGGCGAAGCGGATTTGGATCGGCAACTCGCCGTTCTCGACGCGCAGTATGCTTCCGGCGGCGCGGCGGACGGGTCCGGGCTATCGCCATGAAGATAGCGCATGCCGCCGCGTCGTCGCCGCATTTGGCCGCGCTGACGGATCTGGCGTTGGATCTGCGCTGGTCGTGGAACCATGGCTCGGACGAACTCTGGCGCCGCCTCGATCCGGACGTATGGGCGGCCACGTGTCACCCCTGTGCGGTGTTGCAGCGAGTCCCGGCCGAGAAACTTGCGGCGGCGTTGGCCGACCCGGGCTTTTGTGCGCTGATCGATGAACGCGTGGCCGAGAAGCGCGCCTGTGAACTGGACCGCGCGTGGTTTCAGCGCACCCATGCGCAGGCGCTCCCGGGCGGCGTGGCCTATTTTTGCATGGAGTTCATGTTGAGCGAAGCCCTGCCGATCTACTCCGGAGGCCTCGGCAATGTCGCGGGCGACCAGCTGAAGGCGGCGAGCGATCTCGGGGTGCCGGTGATCGGGGTGGGCCTGCTCTACCAGCACGGATATTTTCGACAAAGCCTCGACGCCGACGGCTCCCAACAGGCTCGCTATCCCTACAACGATCCCGCCGAGTTGCCGGTAAGTCCCGTGCTGGGCGCCAACGGTGAGCCGCTCCGATTAGAGATCGCGCTCGCGCACGGGCCGCTCTGGCTTCGCATCTGGCAAGTCCAGGTGGGCCGCACCAAACTTTATCTTCTCGATTCCAACGATCCGGAGAACGCGCCCGCGCACCAGCTCATCACTGGCGAACTGTATGGCGGCGATTCCGCGATGCGCCTTCGGCAGGAAATGGTGCTTGGTATTGGTGGTTGTCGCATGCTGGCGGCGCTCGGGATCAAGCCCGACGTATTCCATCTCAACGAAGGGCATACGGCGCTCGTCGTGCTGGAGCGCGCGCGGGCGTTCATCGCGGAAAACGGCCAGCCGTTCGCCGTTGCGCTCGCCGCCACGCGGGTGGGCAATGTTTTCACGACCCACACGGCCGTGGCCGCCGGCTTCGACCGATTCGCGCCCGCGATGATGGAGCACTACCTCGGCCGCTATGCGCGCGAGCAACTCGGCCTCTCACTCGACGAACTGCTCGCACTCGGCCGACAGAATCCGGCGGATGCCGACGAGCCGTTCAATCTCGCCTACCTTGCGGTGCGCGGCAGCGGCGCGGTCAATGGCGTGAGCCGATTGCACGGACGCGTGAGCCGGCGATTGTTCGGCCCGCTCTTTCCGCGCCGGCCCGAGCACGAGGTGCCGATCAGTCATGTGACCAACGGCGTGCACATGCCGACGTGGGATTCCGCGCCGTCGGACCAGGTTTGGACCGAGGCCTGCGGCAAAGGCCGTTGGCTGGGGCTCTCAACAACACTCGAGGCGGATTTGCGGCGGGTGTCGGACGAATGCCTCTGGGATCTGCGCACGACGAGTCGGGCGGCGTTGGTGGACTACACGCGCGACTGCCTCCGCGGGCAAATGGCGGCGGCGGGCGATACCGAGGCCAACATCGCCCGGCGGTGCGCGCGACTCGACCCGGCGGCGCTGACGCTCGGTTTTGCACGGCGTTTCGCGACGTATAAACGGCCCAATCTACTGCTGCACGATCCCGAGCGGTTGATCCGGCTGTTGAGCCAGCCGCAGTGCCCGGCGCAGCTGATCATCGCCGGGAAAGCGCACCCAGCCGACGAGGCCGGGCGCGCGCTGATTCAGGAGTGGATGCGGTTCATCGGCCGCCACGAAGCGAATCCGCCGGTGGTATTTCTCGCCGACTACGACATGCTCCTCGCCGAGCATCTCGTGCAGGGCATCGACGTCTGGATCAACACGCCGCTGCGGCCGTGGGAGGCGAGCGGCACGAGCGGGATGAAAGTGCTCGTGAACGGCGGCCTCAATCTCTCGGAACTGGACGGCTGGTGGGCCGAGGCCTACCTGCCCGAGGTTGGCTGGGCTTTGGGCGACGGGCAGGAGCACGGCGAGGACCCGGCGTGGAATGACGCGGAAGCCGAAGCGCTCTACCTGCGGCTCGAGCAGGAAGTGATTCCGGAATTTTACGCGCGCGATCGCACGGGCCGACCAGGCGCATGGCTCGCCCGGATACGCGAGAGTATGGCGAGCCTGACGCCGAAATTTTCGGCCAGTCGCACTGTCCGCGACTACACGGAGAACCACTACTTGCCCGCGGCCAACGCCAGCCGGGTCCGGGCGGCTGATCGCGGGGCCATTGCGGCCGTGTTGACGAAGAAGAAACAAGCGCTCGCCGACGGGTGGGCCTCGATTCGATTCGGGGCCGTGACGACCGAGACGGTGGCCGGGGAGCACCGTTTTGCGATCGATCTCTACATGGACCAGCGCAGCGCCGATGCCGTGCGCGTGGAACTTTACGCCGACGGCCCGACCGGGGGAGACGCCGTTTGCGTGCCCATGATGCGGACGAGTGCCGCGGAGGCGGGTGGTGATCGGTGGTGTTATCGTGCAGCGGTGTCCGCGGCGCGCCCGAGTCGCGACTACACGCCGCGCGTCGTGCCTCACTTCGACGAACACCTGGTGCCGTTGGAGGCGACGGCGGTGTTCTGGCAAAAATGACGCAGGGAAAACCACCGTGTTGCCGGCCTGGTGACGGAAAGGCGGTAAACACCCCATGTCCCGTCGCTCTGCCGTGCGCTACCGTGACTCCCTCGTCCAAGTCAGCACGACGTCGCTCAGAAAATCCTTCGCAATTTCCCAATATGAAACTTTTCCCTTCGCAGCGCTGGGTGGCCGCCCTGCTCACACTGACCAGCGCACTCGGCACCGGCTACGCGACGCCGCCGAGCAGCGCGGCCTTTCCTCCGCTCAATGCGCCGGCGACGGTGGAGCACCGGCCGGGAAAATTTGTGTGGGTCGATCTTTTCACCACCGATCCCGTGGCGGCTACGGCGTTCTATCGCGGCCTCTTCGGTTGGACGGTGGCCGCCACGACGTTCAACGGCCGGGACTACACGGTATTTAGCAACGGAGGGACGCCCGTGGCGGGCCTCGTCGTGCGGCCGGCCGCGAAAGCCCCGCGGCCCTCGCGGTGGATCGGCTACGTGGCCGTCGCTGATTTGGCGGCAACGCTCAAAATCGTCGCGGGCACGAGCGGGCAGGTGCGCGCAGGGGCGCGGGAATTTCCCAACCGAGGGATCCAGGCCATCATTGCCGACAGCGAAGGCGCCACCGTCGGCGTGTTGCAGTCGACCTCGGGGGACACGCCGGATGCCGATCCGCGGCCGGGGGATTGGAACTGGTTTGAACTCTACGCGCGCAATCCGCGCGTCGCGGCCGTTTTCTATCACGATATTTTTGGCCACGAGATTGCGCCCGATCTGCGCACCGAGCGCCGAGAGGATCTCATTCTCTCGAGCGGCGGCCTCGCCCGGGCGGGCGTGACTTCGTTGCCGATTCGCGACGACGCGCAATCCGGTTGGCTCGGCGTGATCCGGATCGCGGACCTCGATGCCGCGTTGCTGCGCGTGGTGAGTCTCGGCGGCGAAGTGCTGCTGGCCCCGCGGGCGGTCGCTTATGAGAGCCGCTTCGCGATTGTCGGTGATCCGACCGGTGGGTCGATCGGCCTCGTGGAATATGCAGATCACGCCAACCCCGCCAACCGCCCATGAACACTCCCCCTAAAATCTCCTGCGCACGTCTCGTCCTGGTCGGGAGTTTGCTCGCCCTGGCGGGCTGTTTCACCGATGGCTACATCGGCATGAGCAACGGCGTCTATTACGGACCGCATCGCGATCCTTGGTTCCTCGATGATCCGTGGATGGACGGCCACCGCTGGTATGGCGGTCCGCACGTGGACGCGAACATCGGGATTTATCTGCATCCGCCGCGCGGACGCCGCTGACGCCGCGCGGGGGCGATGGCCGACTAACGCCCGGTCAAACCGACCGGCGCGAACCGAATCCGCGCAAGGCGCGAAAGGCGAGGGGACCCCAGCGCAGCAGCGCGCCCAGCAGTCGGTGGCGGGGGAAAATCAAACGCTGCGCGAGGGCGCCAAGGGGGATTGCGGCGACGGCGGCCATGGGGGCGAGCTGTTGCCAGACGGCCAGCACGCGGTCCAACCAGGCGACGGGCTGGGCGAGGTGCGCGACAGCGACGCCGCATTCGAGGCGGCGGGTGGCGATGCGTTGGCGCAGCAGGGATTTGTGCGCCGCGAGACGGGTCAGTTCGTGCTGCGGATACATGTGCGGTCTTCGCTGAGTTCCTGCCGGGTGGCGGCGAACGGCTTCGGTTGGCGCGCGATGAAGCGGCGAAACGCGACGACCATCGCGATAAATGCGGCGGTGTAGGTCAGCGTGAACCCGAGGAGCACGGTGAGCCGGGCGCTCTCCCAGAAGAGGTAAACGAGCATGAGGCTGGCGAAAGCGATCGCCATGATGCCGGTAAAAATCGCCGCGCTGATCCAAACGAAAGTTTGGATCAGGCGGAATTTTTCTTCCTGCAATTCGACGGAAAACAGTTCCAGCCGGTCTTCCAGCGAGCCCAGCAGACTGGCGCCGAGCACACGGAAGGAATCGACGAAACCGGTGGAGCCGGAAGGAGCCGAGGACATGGCGGGAGGACTATTTGCTGCGACGGCCGACGAGCACGCCAAGCAGCAGGCCCACGCCCGCGGCGATGGCGAGCGACTGGTAGGGATTCGCGCGGATGGACGCGTCGGTGTATTTGGCACCGGCAACGACGTTTTTGCGGGCACCCGCATAGAGCTCGCCGAGGCGCTCCTGCGTGGCGTCGAAACGCGCGCGCAACGCACTGATGGCGTCTTCGGAGTGTTCGGTGAGCGAGTCGCCCATCATTTTTTCGGCTTCGGAGACGAGCGTCTTGAGCTCGGTCAGAAGATCTTGCGGTGTGTCGGCGGTGGATTCGGTTTTGTTTTTCATAGGACTAAAGGAGCGAGGAAATCGGTGGGGCGGGTTCAGCCGCTTTTCGCGCCGCGAAAAAACGAGGCGACGAAGAGGATGAGGAAGATCACAAACAGCACTTTCGCGATGGAAGCGGCGGTCCCGGCAATGACGCCGAAACCGAGCACTCCCGCGACGAGGGCGATGAGGAGAAAAATGACGGCGTAGTTGAGCATGGCGGTTCAGGGCGCTTTCGAGCCGCCGAAGAGACCGACCCCGCCGGCGACGGCCGCGATGGCGCCGCCGATGAGCAGCCAGATAGTTTTGTCTGTGGGGGCTCCCGTGAAAAAGCGGGAGACCCCGGAGCCGACGGAATCGGAGGAAGCTACGCCGTAGGTGATCGCGATGATACCGCCGACGAGCAGGGCGAGGGAGATGGGTTTGTTCATGGGGTGGTGGCGTGGAGACGGAATTCAGGAGGCTTCTTCGTCCTCGGTTTCGAGTTGGGCGCGGAGCATCCAGGCGGCCTTCTCGTGTTTTTCCATGAGGCCGGTGAGGAAATCGGCGGTGCCGGCATCCTTGTAATTCTCGAAGCAGGCCTGGCTGTCCGTGCGGAGCTGCACGACCATCTCCTCGTGGAGCGCGAGCAACTCGGCGAGCATGTGCTCGGCGGGGAGATCAATGCCGGGATCGGCGGACGAGCGGGCGGCTTTGGCGAGATCGGCGAAATTGCCGCGGGCGCCTACGCCGATGGCGCGGGCGCGTTCGGCGACGTCGTCGATCCACGCGGCGATTTGGTCGTATTGCTCTTCGAATTGCTGGTGGAGGCTGCGGAATTCCGGTCCGGTGACATTCCAGTGGTAGTCGCGCGTGGTGGCGTATAGCACGAATTCGTCGGCGAGGATCAGGTTGAGGATTTGGCCGACTTCGAGGCGGGCTTCGTCGTTGAGTCCGATATTGGTTTTCATGGTGAGGAGGCGGTTACGATTGGGTGTGACGGGAGACGTGGTGGCGGTTGAGCAGCGGTTTGGCGGGAACGGGCTGCCGGCCGAACAACCGCCGCCGCGAGGGACTGCGCACGGCGCCCGCGTCGTTCGTCACGTCGTGGAGCAGCAGCGGCTTCACGATGGCGGCGGCGAATTTTTCGCCACAGGCGCGGACCTTGATTTTGGAATGCATCGGCAGCGGCTCCCGGAGGGACTTAGCTCTTCACGGTCATCGCGTTCGTCACCGACTTGGTGCCGCGGACGTCCTGGGCGAGTTTGGTGACGAGGGATTTTTCCGCGTCGGAGGCGGCTTCACCGGTGATCGTGATCACACCGTCGATGGTCGTGACCTTGGTGTTGAGCGCGCTGGTAGCCTTGTGGCTGAGGAGAGCATATTTGACCTGGGTCGTGATGGAGGCGTCGTCGATCCGCTCGCCGATGGTGGCGCCGGCGTCGGCCGGGCGGACGAGGAGCTCGTTGCGGACGGATTTAACGCCGGCGATGTCCTGGGCGTAGATGGCGGTGAGTTCCTTCTGCGCGATATTTTCGGCGGTGCCGGTAAGGGTGACGACGCCGTCATCGACCATCACGGTGGTCGTGGCGACGCTCACGTTGGACTTCACGAGGAGGCGGCTGCGGATTTTGAGGGCCATCCACTTGTCGGAGCGCTCGGGATACTCGGACTTGATCGTGATCTCGTTGCGGACCGCGGTGACGCCCGGGAGATTTTCCACCGTATCGACCGCGACGGCGCGGTCATCTTTGTCCTGCACGACGCCGGTGAGGGTTACGATGCCGTCGGTGACCTTCACCTTCACGTGGTTTTCGAGAACCGTGCGGTAGTTGTAGGAGGCCTCGGCGGCGGACTCGATTTTGCGATCGGTTTCCGATGAGGCGAAAAGTGCGAGTGGGCTCGCGGAAAGGATGAGGAGCGTGGCAAGAGTATTGGTTTTCATAGGTTGTGGCGACGACAGTAGCCTGATCGCCGCCGCGCCGATATGGGGCACTGACCTACCGGTTGACTGCACAGGTCGCCGGGGGCCGATGGTAGGGTATCGCCCCATAGGCGGGGATGGTTCGGAGCCTATGATGGGAAGGCGCCGTCACGCCTATGAATTCCTCCGATCCCACCTCTGAAGACCAGAACGAGAACCGCCGCGCCGCACTCGCGTTGGCCGAAGGAAAATTGCAGGCCTCGGAACTGCGCTACCGGCGGTTGTTTGAAAGCGCGAAGGATGGCATCCTAATTCTCGACGCCGAGACCGGTCGCGTCGTCGATGTGAATCCGTATCTCATCGAGCGGCTCGGATTTTCGCGGGAACAGTTTCTCGGCCGGGCGATTTGGGAGCTGGGGCCGTTCAAAGACATTGTGGGCAGCAAGGCGAATTTCGCGGAGCTCCAGCAGAACGAGTATATCCGCTACGAGGACAAGCCCCTCGAGATGGCCGACGGGCAGCGCTTCGATGTGGAGTTCATCAGCAATGTTTACCTCGTGAACGGCGAACGGGTGATCCAATGCAACATCCGCGACATCACGGCGCGTAAAGCCGCCGAACGCCAAATCCTCGAGCAGGGCGAGATGCTCTCGAACTCGCACGAGGGCGTGATGATCGAGGAACTTTCGAATCGGATCTCCCTCTGGAACTGCGGGGCAGAGCGAATTTTCGGATGGACGGCGGGTGAAGCCATCGGGCGTTCGTCGGACGAATTGCTCGGCATCCGCGATGCCGCGCTGGTCGCCACGATACGCGCGAGTGTCGAAAAGGCCGGGTTTTGGAACGGAGAGGTGCGCGCCCATTCTCGCGACGGACAGAAACTGGTCCTCGTCTGCCGCGTGACACTCGTGCGCGACAAGGCCGGCCGGCCGCGGGCGCGGCTCAAGTTTCTCTCGGATATTTCCGAAAAGAAGCTGCTCGAAGAGAAGTTACTGCGTGTGCAGCGCCTCGAGGCGATCGGCACGCTGTCCGGAGGGATCGCGCACGACCTCAACAATATTCTCGCACCGATCCTGATGGCGGCCGGTCTGCTGCGCGAAAAAGTCGTCGAACTCCGCGATCGCGAGTTGCTCGGCCTGATCGAGAGTTCCGCGCGACGCGGTGCGGATGTCATTCGGCAATTGCTCACCTTCAGTCGTGGGATCGAGGGCGAGCGCGTGAGCGTGCAGGTGCGGCATCTTATCCGGGAGATGGGTGGAATTGTGCGGGAAACGTTTCCGCGCAATTTGACGTGGAACGAGGAAGTTCCCCGCGATCTTTGGCCGATCGTGGCCGATGCGACGCAACTGCACCAGGTGCTGATGAATCTGTGCGTGAACGCCCGCGATGCGATGCCGGCCGGCGGCGTGCTGACGGTCACCGCGAAAAATATCCAGCTGGAAGCCCACGACACCCAATTCGGCGCGAGCGCCGTCGACGGACCCTACGTTTTGCTTTCCGTGAGCGATACGGGGCAAGGCATACCGCGGGGAATCATCGACCGGATCTTCGATCCGTTTTTTACCACGAAGCCGATCGGCGCGGGCACCGGGCTCGGACTTTCCACGGTGCTCGGCATTGTGCGCAGTCATGGCGGATTTGTGACCGTCTACAGTGAGCCGGGACATGGTTCGGCGTTTCACGTTTATCTGCCGGCGGTGCCAGATGCGGAGACGATGCGAGCGGTCCCGGAAAAGGAGGATCCGACCCAAGGTGCCGGGGAGACAATTCTCGTCGTGGACGACGAGGCGGCGATTGTGGTGGCGGTGACCCAGTGTCTCCAACGACGCGGCTATCGGGTCGTGGCGGCAAGAAACGGAACGGAGGCCCTGCAGATATTGGCAGAGCAATCGGCCGACATCGAAGTCGTGTTCACCGATGTGATGATGCCGGTGATGGACGGGCTGACACTCGCGCGCGAAGTGCACCGGCTCTATCCGGAAAAACGGGTGATCGCAACGAGCGGGCTCGATCCCGAGGGTCGTCCGGCCG
>CALRZR010000127.1:0-20769 GCA_943372705.1 Opitutus sp. GAS368
CCAGGTGACGCAGCAGCGCGACGAGCAACAGAGACTTGTCTTTGCAGTCGCCAAAACGACGCCGCAACACCTCGTCCGGCAAGTAAGGGCGGTGCGTGCTCTCGACGAAGTGCAAGGCGAGATAGCGCACCTCGTCCTGCACAAAACGCAGCAGCGCGTTGGCCTTGGCCTCGTCGGACGCAAGTCCGCGCGTGACGGCGGCCACGCGCTCCAGCAGCTCGGCGCTCGGCATCGGGGACGCCGCGAAAAGATCGCGCCCCCAGTCGGCAACTTCCCGCCATGACGAGAATTCGCTGAGCTGCACAAACGGGTATTGGACCTCCCAACTGGGTGCATCCCCAATCGGGCGCACTGCCGCCAGATTTTCCGCAGCCCACCGATGCTCGACCCGACCCACGCGGTTTGCGGTCTGATAAGCGGGCTTGAAATCTCCGAGCGATGCCACGTGCACCGTGCGGCCCGGTGCCGCGAGCACTCGATACGACATCCGATCCACCGGAGTGCCGAACGCCCCGGAAAGGCGCGTGCTGAATCGTCCCGCAAACACGGGATTCTCCCCCGTGCGCGTGTAGGCATACTCGACGATGTCTCCGACGCGGATATCTCGGAGCACTGCCAGCGCAGACAACCGCCCGTGATACATAAACCGGTCGGCGTCCTCCTCCTGTCGCAACACTTGCAACACATCGGAAGTGAGACGTTCGCTTTTCACTCCTGCGCGCCACACCCGCAGAAAATGCCACTGGAGGATCTCGTAATCCTTGGAAAAATTCAGCGCGATCTGGCCCGCCGACTGGAGCCCTGACTCACTCTCCACCCGCATGGCGTAGTGTCGAAACGTGGCTTTTCGCTCCACGTCGATCTGCTCCTCGACGATCATCATGCGCAGCGAAGAACTCGCAGCGAGGGCCGGCGCCGGTGGCAACGCGAGTGGCGGCTCGATCCACGCCGGCAACTCCGGCACGATCAGCGAGCCGGGTGCTGGATTCTCCGCAGCGCCGGCGTGCAAGAGCATCAGACCCACCGCAACGAATACGCTCCACCACCCACGGCGCGGGCGTAAAAGGGGGCGTGCCGGAGCCACGATCATAGGCCGCCGGAGCAACGCCTGCCTAGTCTCCAACGCAACGCCACGCGCGGGAAAAACATGTTCTCACCACGCGGTTAACAGCTCTCAGGCCCCGCCGCCGTCGGTGCTGGCGGCTTCGGGTTGGAAGGCGCTGCGGAGCGTTGCACCGAGGTAATCGCGGTTGAGACGCGCGATGAAATCGTGGCTGATCGTCTTCGGGCACGCGGCGCTGCACTCGTATTGATTCGTGCAGTTGCCGAAGCCTTCGGCGTCCATCGTGTTCACCATCGCGAGCACACGGCGGTCGCGCTCGGCCTGGCCTTGCGGGAGCAGACCGAGGTGGCCGACTTTGGCGGAGACGAAGAGCATCGCGCTGGCGTTCTTACAGGCCGCAACGCACGCACCACAGCCGATGCACTGCGCGGCATCCATCGCGAGATCGGAGGCGCCTTTGGAGATGGGGAGCCCGTTCGCATCGGGCGCGGAGCCGGCGCGGGCGGTGATGAAGCCGCCAGCCTGCATGATCTTGTCGAACGACGTGCGGTCGACGACGAGGTCCTTGATCAGCGGGAAGGCCGCAGCGCGGAAGGGCTCGACGACGATGATGTCACCGTCGTGGAAGCTGCGCATGTAGGTCTGACAGGTGGCGATGCCTTTGCCGGGACCGTGGGGCTTGCCGTTGATCGTGAGCGAGCAGGTGCCGCAGATGCCTTCGCGGCAGTCGTGCGCAAACGCGATGGGCTCCTCGCCCTTCGTCGTGAGCTCGTCGTTCACGACGTCGAGCATCTCGAGGAAGGACATGTTCGGATTCAGGTTTTTGGCCGAGTAGTCCTTGAACTGCCCGAGCTCCTTCGGACCGGCTTGGCGCCAGGCACGCAGGGTTACGCTGATGGTTTTGGTGGAAGATTCTGCAACCATGACGAAAGGGGGTTGGGCGGCTTATTTGTAATTGCGGACGCTCATCTTCACGAACTCGTAGTTGAGCGGTTCGACGTTGCGGACCGGAGTCTTGTCCTTGCCCTGATATTCCCACGCCGCGACGTGACCGAACTTCTCGTCGTCGCGTTTGCACTCGCCGTCGGGATATTGGAACTCCTCGCGGAAGTGACCGCCGCAGCTCTCTTCGCGGGTGAGCGCATCGCGGCACATCAGTTCGCCCAGCTCGAGGAAGTCGGCCACGCGGCCGGCCTGCTCGAGGGATTGGTTGAGCGTGTCGCCGGAGCCGGGGACGTTGACGCTGCCCCAGAACTCTTCGCGCAATGTCGGAATTTCTTTGAGGGCCTTTTCGAGCGTCTCCTTGGTGCGGGCCATGCCACAACCGTCCCACATGACCTTGCCGAGACGTTTGTGGAAATGGCTGACCGGCTGCTTGCCCTTGATGCCGAGGAAGCGGTTGGACTGGCCGCGAATCTCGGCCTCCGCCTGTTTGAACTCGGGGGCATCGGCACTCGGACGGGAACCAGGCTTTTGACCGGCGAGGTAGTCACCGATCGTGTAGGGGATAACAAAATACCCGTCGGCGAGGCCCTGCATGAGCGCGCTGGCGCCGAGGCGGTTGGCACCATGGTCGGAGAAGTTGGCTTCACCCAGCACAAAGAGGCCGGGGACGTTGGACATGAGGTTATAGTCCACCCAGAGGCCGCCCATCGTGTAGTGCACGGCGGGATAAATGCGCATCGGGGTCTTGTAGCCGCTCTCGGCAGTGATCTCGTGATAGATATCGAAGAGATTGCCGTAGCGCTCGCGCACGCCGTTTTCGCCGAGGCGTTTGATGGCATCCGAGAAATCGAGGTAAACGCCGAGACCGCTCTCGCCGGCACCGCGACCTTCGTCGCACACGCGTTTGGCGGCGCGGGAAGCAATATCGCGCGGGGCGAGATTGCCGAAGCTGGGATACATGCGCTCGAGGTAATAATCGCGATCACCCTCGGCGATGGAGTTGGGATCTTTCTTCGCGTCTTCCTTCTTTTTCGGCACCCAGATGCGGCCGTCGTTGCGGAGCGACTCGGACATGAGCGTGAGCTTCGACTGGTAGTCGCCGCTGACGGGAATGCAGGTCGGGTGAATCTGCGTGTAGCAGGGATTCGCCATGCACGCGCCGCGCTTGTAGGCGCGCCAGATCGCGGTGGCGTTGGACTGACGCGCGTAGGTCGAGAGATTGAAGACGTTGCCGTAGCCGCCCGTGGCCAAGATCACCGCATCAGCGGAGTGACGGGTGATTTCACCGGTGTTCAGATTGCGGACGATGATGCCCTTGGCGTGACCGCCGACGACCACGAGATCGAGCATCTCGGAGTTGGTGTGGAGTTGCACGAGACCTTGGCCGACAGTGCGCGAGAGCGCGGAGTAGGCGCCGAGGAGGAGCTGTTGGCCGGTCTGACCGCGTGCGTAAAACGTGCGAGAAACCTGGGCGCCACCGAAAGAGCGATTGGCGAGGAGGCCGCCGTATTCACGGGCAAACGGGACGCCCTGCGCGACGCACTGGTCGATGATGTTGGCGGAGACTTCGGCGAGACGATGGACGTTGGCTTCACGGGCGCGGTAGTCACCGCCCTTGATCGTGTCGTAGAAGAGGCGGTAGACGCTGTCGCCGTCGTTCTGGTAATTCTTCGCGGCATTGATGCCGCCCTGCGCGGCGATCGAGTGGGCGCGGCGCGGGCTGTCGTGAAACACGAAGCACTTCACCTTGTAACCCATGTCGGCGAGCGACGATGCGGCCGAGGAACCGGCGAGGCCGGCACCGACGACGATCACCTCGTATTTCCGCTTATTCGCGGGATTGACGAGCTTGATGTCCACCTTGTGCTTGCGCCACTTGTCGGCGAGCGGACCGGAGGGAATTTTGGAATCGAGCGTAGCCATGGCGGAGAGTGATTAGCGTTGGGCCGCGGGAGCGACCTTGGCGGATTGCGGCTGGAGTTTGCCGGCGATCACCGCGCCGGGGATGGCGAGGTTGCCGAGGAAGTAGACGACGCAGAGCACGAGCGCGGCCTTGTGGAGGCAATCGGCCCATTTGGCATTACGCAGACCGAGCGTCTGGAAGAGGCTGTCGAACCCGTGCAACAAATGGATGCTCAGCAAGCCGACCGCGATGATGTAGAATAGGGAGACAACTTTGTTCTGAAATCCAAGAACGACCATGTTGTAGACATTGGCGACATCGTCACCGGCCTTAACCACCGTGAAGCCCGCCACGCGGTAATCCTTCGTCATCGTGTAGTGGTTGAGCGGAGGCGTGTCCTTGAAAGTCTCTTTCTGCACCGCGCCGAGGGTGAAGTGGGCGAGGTGATAGATCAGAAACGCGAGGACGATCAGGCCGGTCCAACGCATCGCACGGGAGGCAAACGTCGCACGGATGGTGTGCTTGAATGCGTAGTCGGTGCCGCGCGCCTTCTTGTTTTCCAAGCTCAGGACGGTCGCAGCCCAGATGTGCAGGACCGCAGTCGCCAGGAGTCCGAGCCGGACCACCCAGAGCAGCGGTCCGAGCTGGTGAAGGAATTGGGCGTAGCCGTTGAGGTGATCGGCATCTTGGAAAATCTGGAGGTTGCCGACGAGGTGACCGACGACAAAGCCGATCAGGATCACGCCAGTGACCGCCATGATGATTTTCCGGCCGATAGAGGAGCCGAAGAAGGAGCCAACGAGGTTCATCGCAGAGTGAGGGGATGGAAGCGCAAGGCAGTGGGAAATTCGATTACCGGTCCGACGAAGTAAAGGGGCGCGTGCCGCAACGCACGCACAATTAGCGAGACTAACCTTTTTTAGAAGACCGGCACGCCCATCCGCACCGGTTTCTCGTCGCCGGCTCAGCGGCCCAGCGGTTTCAGCAGCGCAAATTTCCCGCTGGCGGCCGGCGCGATAAACTTCCGGCGAAACGCATTTACGCGCGCCCCGCCTCCGATCAGCCGCGCCAACGCCGTCTCCACGTCGCGATGCGCAGCCGTTTCGTCGGCCACGTAGTGGAAATCCCAACGCAGCTCACCGGTCTGCACGAGCGAGTAGTGCCAGCACCGGAAACTCTCCGGCATCGCCGCATCGACATCCGTCGGCGACATCAGCGAGCCGTCGCTCCGAAAATACAAATTCCCCTCGCGCCCCAACAAGCGGAATCCCGTCGGGAATTTCTGCACGATGTCACCCGTGTGATAGCGCAAGAGCGGCATCGCCTCACGGTCCCGCGTCGTCACGTAGATCTGAAAAACGTCCGGCAATCCCGCGCGCCACGGCACGAGTTCGATGAACGCGTTGTCGTCGATCACGCGCGAGTTGTCCTTGAACGCCTCACCGACGAACAGATAGCCCGCCTCGGTCGAGCCGTAGAGATCAACCTGCGCGGCCGGAAACACCTCCGCGATGCGTTGCCCGTGCTGCGTGCTCGCTTTGCCGTAAGTGAGAATCACCGCGCGCACGCTCGGCACCGTCACGCCGCGCTTCTTGGCGGCCCGCGCGAGGAGCGAGAGATAGACAGGCTCACCTTCGATCACCTCGGGCTTGGTCGCCTGCAATTCGCGCACAATCCGGTCCCATTCTCCCTCGGGAAACGCGAACGGATCGCTCGACAAGTTCAGATAAACCACGCCGTCGAAATAGCGGTGCGGAAACGGATGATCCTCGTAGGGACAGAGGTTGCTCGAGCACCCCACGGGCGCGAGGACGCACTTGCGATACGGACGCCCGGTGAACTCCCGCAGAATCGGCGACGCACGATACGCCCGCTCGGTCTGCGCATTCCACCAGCCCTCCTCCATGATCACCGTCATCGGCGACTGCGTGGTGCCGCCCGTGCTCTCGTATTCGAATTTCTTTTCCGACAACCCACGCTCGATCTGCGCGTAGTCGGCGAAAAACGCTTGGTGCCCGCGCTCGACGATTTCTTTTTTCGACAACGCCGGAATCTCGCGGAAACACGCCCACTTCAGCGGCTCCGGGTGCAGCGGAAAACGCTGCACATAAAGCGGACTACGCTCGTAGATTTTCCGCACTTCGCGCTCCAATCGCTCCGGCAGATACCCGGCGGGTGCGGAGCCGAGTGTCTCGGGTGCGTTGGCAAAAGTGGGCGCGGACATCAGATTGGTGAGGAGGAAGGCGTCACGTAAGCCGGCGGCAACTTCAAGTCAAACGACCCGCGCCTTTGCAGATAGCGCACGCCAATGTGGCTCAAAAAGGAACAGCGCATTCAGCACGAGCGCGTGCGTGATGCCGCCCGCCCGCGTCTGCGCCAGCACGTCGTCCACCGGCACGGTCGTGACTCCGATCTCTTCATCCGGGTCCCACTCCAGCGCCGCCGATTGCACCGCGTCCTCCACGAGCACAAAGTGGCAACGGTTCGATTGAATCGCGGGGTTCGGATGCGTGCTGCCGAGCAGCCGCGCACGCGCGCCGACGAAGCCGGTTTCTTCGCGCAGTTCACGCAGGCCCGCCTCGATCGGATCTTCGCCCGCCTCCATCACGCCGCCCGGAATCTCCAGCGAAAACCCGTCGATGCCGAAACGAAATTGCCGCACCAACACCAGTCGCCCCTCCGGCGTGAGCGCGAGCACGTTGCACCAATCCGAAGGCGCCACGACGACGAAGTCCCGCTCCGTCGCACGCACCGGATGCCGGTAGCGCACGCTCAACAGATCGAGCACGCGCGTCTGCGCCACCGTTGTGGCACCGAGTTTTACCCAGCGTGCCAGACCGGGGGAGGCAGAGGAGTTGCTCATGAAAAAATACCGTGGGTTAAGCCGAAAAACAAAAATGCCTCCGGGCCGCGAGGCGAGGAGGCATTTTGATCACACGCGCATCGGAGCGCGCGAAAAATTATTTCTTCGGGAGCTTCACCTTCTGACCCGCGCCCAGCTTGTTCCAATTAACACCGGGATTGACCGCAATGAGATCGGCGAGCGCCACGCCATTCGCGCGGGCAATCTTGGCGCCGGTATCACCACCCTTGACGACATATTCACCGGGGCCGGCCACCGCCGGGCCGCTCTTCCCACCTTTTTTGTCGGCGACCGGAGCGGGAGCCGGCTTCTTGGCCGCTTCTTCCAGCTTCGTGATCGCACCACGGAGATTGCCGAGCTCGCCACCGACTTGGGTAAACGCGTCCTGCGTCTGGCGCGCAAGGGCGACATTGTCCTTCGCAGCTTTTTCAGCACTGGCCGCGGCGGACTCCGCCTGCGCCTTCACACCGTCCACCAAATCCACTTTCGCCTGATGTTCGGCGAGGGTCTTGTTGACCTTCGAAATTTGCAAAAGAGCGATGCCGCCCAACAGCAGCCCGATCACACCGACGACGATGCCGCCGACCGGAAGCATGCTGTTATTTTCGCGAGAAATGGTATCCATGGAATAAAAGGTGAAGCCGCAGAAGAAGGACAATCACAGGGCGAGGCAAGCAGAGATTATTCACACTTTCCCTCGGAAAAACCACGCGCCCTCCTCGCAAAAAACGACTCGGTCAACTTGGTCGTTCACGCGCAAAAACCACCTGTCCGACCCCCAATTTTAGCTGCCCTTTCGGCCTAATTTGCACCGACGCGGCCATCAAACCGAACGCCGCCATTGACACGTCATCGCATACCCCGTCCTCTCTCGCCTCCTCGGGGTGTAGCTTAGCCTGGTAGAGCGCCTGGTTTGGGACCAGGAGGTCGTAGGTTCGAATCCTATCGCCCCGACCATTTTTTCGTCAGCCGTGCAATTTCGGTGCGATTTTGATCCATGCATCGCGGTTATTCCGCGTGAAACCCAAATGGGTCCACTTCGCCGCCTTCGGACTGGTTTCGCTTCACGAACGCTTCCGCGGCCAACCGCTCCTGAGTTATACGCGGCTCGACGATGCGGAGGAACGGAGAGATGCTTGGCGGTCGGGAATGCGATACCGCGTCACCCTCTCTCCCCCCGCTTCGTCGGCAGCCCGTTCGTCGTCACCCTCGACCACCGCGTCGGCGAAGTCCCCGAACCACTCGGCACCTGCGCCCGCTTCGCCCGGGAATTCTCCGTCTGCTTCAACGCAACACCACCCCATCACCAGCCGCGTGGAGGCGATGCAAGCGGCCGCCGGACAATCTGCCCGTGCCAAATAGACCGGCTTCCCCGCAAACCCTCCCTCTGTCTTGGCCTGACTGCTTGAGGGCTGGGCCGGCACGTCCCTGTGCCGGCATGGCAGAACCTCGCACCGTCCAACCATGCGGGCGCCGGGACGCGCCCGCCCACCACGGTCCGGAGACTTCTAACTTGTAACGCTCTGCCCCAAGACTACTCAGACACCGCAGCTTCGTTGAATTTTCGAATTCGGCATCCCCGCACACCTGCCCGTAGTGAAACTCACCAAGATTCTTCTTAGTCTGGTTTTGATCCTCGGCGCGATCACGTCCCCGACCGTGCTGGGACAAGTGGTCGTGTCCCTCGACGGCTTCGTTTGCCTCGGAACCGCCCAAATTGGTGCGCGCACTTCGCCTGAATTTTCATTTTCCACAAAACCCACCGCACTTCGCCCGGCCGCCACTCCCATTGCGAACAACGCTCGCGCCCAAAACCTCCCGCCGCGCCTTCACCGCTCCAGCGATCGTGACGCGGCCCCTCTCGGCACCGAAAGCTGGACCGGCGCCAGCCGCCCCAAGTCCGTCTCCAGCACCACGGACACGACCCCCAAGCCCCTTACCGATGCGTTCAGCCTCAGTTCCGACCTCGGTGCGCGGCCCTCGACTACCTCGACCGTGATCGATTCGTTGTTCACAACCCACGACGAACTCGCTGACCCTCCGCGAGTCAGTCCCTTGGGCCTAGAGACGTTGCCCCCACGGCGACGCGAGTAGCGCAGCCCGTTTACGCACTACGGCCCGGGCGCAAACCCGTCTTCCGATCCGCCCTGCGTGCGATATTTTCCGGTGCGCGTGGTGCCGTTGCGCGTATTGTAGAGCTCGATCACGCGCGTCAGCTCCGTGAGCCCGATCGCGCCGTCCTGATTCGTATCGCTGTGGTGGAAATTCGCCGATCGGTGAATCGTCAACGCATCCGGTTGCACGAGCACCTGGAACGTCGAGCCGTCCACCCGCTTGCCCACGAAAATCGCGCTCACCGTCTGTGCGCCCACCGCGCCCATGGGCACATTCAGCGTCGCCGTGAAGATCGCCGGGCTGCCGAGATTCGTCGTCCACTGCCATTCCGCCAAGCCGGTCGCACCCACCGCCGGCACCGTGTCCGCCGCGCTGCCGCTGCCGCTCGCATACGACCACCCCGCCGGCAACAGCAGTTGCCAACCGTAGCCCGCGAGGGTGCCGCCATAGCCGAGCGCGTTGAAAATCGTCACCGTGCTCCCCGCGACATACCCGGGGCCCGCAACACTCTGCGTCGCCACGATGACATTCAACGGCACGGCCGCACTCGTCGTGCTGCCCGTCGCATTTGTCACCACGACCGAATAATTGCCGCCGGCGCTCGCCGCGAGATTGGTCAACGCCAGCGTCGCACCCGTCGCGCCCGTGATCGTGTTGCCGTCTTTTCTCCATTGGTAGCTCAACGGCCCTGGACCCGTCGCGCCGACCGACAGCGTGACACTGCCACCCGCCATAGCCGCCGCGGCCACCGGGGGCGTCGCGATCACCGGCACTCCGGTCGGCCCGCTCACCGTCAACACTGCGCCGGCGCTCGTCACGCTGCCGCCCGCACCATTGCTCACGACCACATCGTAGGTGCCCGCGTCGGCCGCTTGCACATTCGACAACGTCAACGTCGCCGTCGTCGCGCCTGCGACGGTCGCGCCGTCGGTCAGATTCACTGCCGCCTTCCGCCATTGGTAAATCAGCGTCGGCCCGCCGCTCGCCACGACCGTAAACGTCACGTTCGCGCCCGCTGCCACCGTCTGCGCCGCCGGCGGCGTCGTGATGCTCGGCGTGGTCGCTCCGCCGCCTCCGCCCACGTTCACACCCAGTTTAAGATCGTCGATGCGCCAGTTCGCGTTGTTCACCCCGGCTGAACCGGCGCCGTTGTAGCCGTAAATCCGCAACGTCACCGCCGCGCTCACCGCGCCCGTCACCGGCGTAAACACCGGCGCATGCAACGACCATGTGCTGTTTGCCAACAACGTGCCCGTGGCCACGGGAGCCGCGAAATTGTCCACGCTGGTATAGACCGCGTAGGCCAGCGGTCCCGTCCCCGAGCTGCGCGAGCCGAAGCTCAGACTCGTCGCGTTCACCGTTTTGCCCGCCACCGGCGTCAGCGTGAATTCGAAATACGCCGAGCCCGTGCCCGCCGTCTTGTCGAGCGCTCCGACGCGCGCCGCCGCACCCGCGTTGTTGCCCGCCGAAAATCCCGTGTAGCCGCTCGAGGCCGCCACCGTCGTCAGCAGCGTCGTCGTGCCGTTGTTGTTACCTTGGGTGACGACTCCGCCGGAGAAATCCCCCGGCAACCCGCTCGTAGGCGCCGCGGTCGTAAAATCCCACGCGATCGTCGCCTGGGGCGGCGCGTTCACCGTGAGCGCCACCGCCGTGCTCGTCGCCGGCGTGCCGACGCCATTGCTCACGACGACATCGTAATTGCCCGCGTCCGCCAACGCCACGCCCGTCAGCGTCAGCGTCGCACTCGTCGCCCCGGCGACCGGCCCGCCGTTCGCCAAGTCCGCCCCACCCTTGCGCCACTGATAGCTAAACGGCGTCGTGCCACTCGCCACCACACTGAAGGTCGCATTCGTCCCCACCGCCACCGCCTGCGCGATGGGCGGGGTCATGATCGTCGGGGCCGACGGCGTGACCGCGAGCGCCACCGCCGTGCTCGTCGCCGCGGGATTCACGCCGTTGCTCACCACCACGTCGTAGTCGCCCGCCTCCGCCGCCTGCACGTTGGTCAGCGTGAGAGTCGCCGTCGAAGCCGTGCCATTGCCCGTGATCGGCACCGTGTTTTTCCGCCATTGATAGCCGATCGGCGCCGTGCCCGTCGCCACGACGGTAAACGTCGCCGTGCCGCCCGCTGCCACGGTCTGCGCCACCGGCGGCGTCGTGATCACCGGTGCCACCGGCGCCACGGTCGTAAAGCTCCACGTTGCGTCCGCCACCGGTCGCAGCGTGCCGGTCGCCTGATCGGCCACCTGCCCCGCCAGCACGGCCACCGTCACGGTGTCGTTGTCGGCAAAGCTCACCGGCGGCGAAAGCGTAAACGTCGTCGGCCCGCCCGACACCGCCGCCGATACCGCGCCATTCTTCGCGCTGTTGATCGCGAACCACTGGCCCGTCGTCGTGACGGCCTGGTTGAAGGTGACCGTGATCGGTGTCGCCGGATTCACCGCCGTCGCCCCGCCCGCCGGCGTCGTGGAGGCCACTGCCGGCGCCGTGCCCACCGGCGCGGCATCGGTCGAAAACGTAAAGTCGTCGATCGCCAACCCGTCGTCCGAGCCGGTCACGTCGTTGTCTTTCCAGCGCAGCACCAGCGTCTGGCCGTTGTTCCACGTCAGACCGGTCACGGTGCCGGTGATCGCCGCGCGGTTCGCCGCCGCATTGCCATCCAACGCCGACGACGCGCTCTGGGCCGTCGCGCTGTTGACGCGTGACGTGAAATCGAGGGCGCTCGCCGCCGTAAACGTCCCCGTCGCGATATCCGATCCGCCCACTTGGTATTCAAACGCGATCTTGTCGATCCCGCCCACCGTGCCGCCGCCGTAGCGCCACTGCTCGCCGGTGTAGCCAACCGTAAACTGCGTGATCGTCTGCCCCGTATTGTTCACCAACACGAGTCCCCACGCCGACCCGACCGCCCCGCTGAGCACCGCGCCGAGCGCGCGCTCCGTCGTCGCGCCGGTCCCAAACGCGTAGACCGAGCCCGTGTTGCTGCTCCCCGTGCCGACATTGAAGATCGCATTCGCACCCGTGCCCCCGATCTTCGCGATGGTCCAGCCCGCGAGGCCGGCGGCATTGATCGGCGCCGCAGATAGCGAGATCGGGCCCACGCCCGTCAGTGCAAAGGTCCCCGTCGTCGGCAGCGTATCGAAATTCTGGGCGTAGCTCCCACCCGTGTAGGCGAGCTGACCCGTCGCCGCGCTCACCGTCAGCACCGCCGCCGTGCTCGTGGCGTCGGGATTCTGGCCGTTGCTCACCACCACATCGTAGCTGCCCGCATCCGCGACTTGGGCGCTGGCGATCACGAGCGACGCCGTCGTGGCCCCGGAAATCGTCCCGCCATTGCCGATCGCCGAGCCGCCTTTGCGCCACTGGTAGCTGAGCGGCTCCGTGCCCTTCGCCAACACTGTCAGCGTCGCCGTGGCGCCGATCGTCACCGCCTGCGCCACCGGGGGCGTTACGATGGTCGGGGCCGCGGCATTCACCGTCAGCGTGGCCGCGCTGCTCGTCGCGGTGCCGGTGCCGTTTGTGACGACCACGTCATAGCTGCCCGCATCCGCCGCCTGCGCGTTGGTGATCGTCAGCGTCGCGCCCGTCGCGCCGGAAATCGTGCCGCCATTGGTCAGCGCCGTCGTGCCCTTGCGCCACTGGTAGGTGAGCGTGGGCGAGCCGCCCGCCACCACCGAAAACGTCGCCGTGCTGCCCGCCATCACCGTGCTCGCCACCGGCGGCGTCGTGATCGTGGGCGGCACACCGCTGAGCACCAGCGCGACCGCGCTGCTCGTCACCGAGCCCACGGAATTCGTCACCGTCACACTGTAGTTCCCCGCATCGACCAACTGCACGTTGGTCAGGCTCAGCGTCGCTTCGGTCTCGCCGGGCAAATCGGTGTCATCCTTCGCCCACTGGTAGGTGAGCGTCGCATTGCCGGTCGCCGTCACGGCAAACGTCGCGTTGCCGCCCACCGGCGCCGTCTGCGCCGTCGGCTGAGCGGTGATCACCGGGGCGCCGGTCGCCGGCTGGCCGTCGATCACGAGCCGCAGCGTGGCGGCGACGCCCGCGGGCAACGCCGAGAAAAAGTTGTAGCCCGTCTCCGCCTCGATCGCCGCCACCGAGGTCACGTAGTTCTGCCACGGGTTGCTCCGGACGCCCTGGATGTTGGGCACGCGGATCGCGATCACCCGCGTCGACGCCGTGACCCGGCTCAACGCCGTGCCGCTACCGAGCGGCACCACCACCACGATTTTCCACGTGTAGCCCGCGATGCTCACGCCGCTGGCGATCTTCGAACCGCCAAACGCACTCGGCCCGCAGATGATCAGCACCTCGTTGCCCGCGCTCGCGAGCGAGCGGCAGTAGGTCTCAAAATTGTTCCACACGCCCTGATTGTTGTCCGGCGCCTGCGGAATCATGTTCGTCATGTAGAAAACGAAATCGTTGTCCGCCCGCGACACCGTGCGGTCCCCCGAAGGACACATGTGCCCCCGGTCGTAGCCCGAACCCGAGTAGTCCGAGTCTCCCACGACGGTGAAACCCGTCGGCAGCGTCGTATCCGGGAAAAAACTCGACGACCGCCCGGAGCTGCCCACGTCCCCCGTCGTCAGATTCCACGCCACCCAATTCGGCTCGCGCGTGGTATCGTTGTAGCCGAGGGCGTATTGCGCGCGCGCGATGAGGTAGTTGTTGCGACTCGCCGCATCCGTCGTCGCCCCGGACGGATTGCCCAACTGCGCCTGCAACGGCACGCCAATCGTGGCGCGAACCGGCAATACGGCCGAAACGGCGAGGAGAACCGCGAACGCGCCCTGCAACGTCCGCCAAAAGGAAAAACGGTGAGTCATGGGATACCCCCACGCTGCCGATGTCATGCCAACACGCACGCGCGAACTGCCGCCGTCATCGGAATTTCACCTACTACCCACCGCGCCGCCGCGCCCCGCCTCCACCCGCCGCATCGCCACCTCCCCGCCTTGAGGTGGAGCGCGTTGACCTCAACGCGCTGCCTCGCCGCACGCCACCCGACCACCCCAAAATCATTCCACCCAATTTCGTTCGCCCTCCTCCGATGGCATAGGGGTTGCTCCCCAGCGATCCGCCCGTTCTCCCGGTCACACAGTTGTCACACCAATCCACCATTTCCCGCTTGCGGCTCCGCGAAATGGACTAAGCGTCAAGCATCGTCGGCCTGCTCCCCCTCTTCCCTTTGCCCTATGAAGCTCTATAAATTTATTCGCCCATGTTTCGCAGTTTTCTGCGTGAGTGCTATGGTTGAACTTCGTGCTCAAATTTCTCTGACTTCACTGAATACGGCGTTCACTCAAAACTTCGATTCACTGGGCACGTCCGCGACAGCAGCCCTTCCGAGTGGATGGAGAATGACGGCAGCGGGGACCGCCAGCCCAACTTGGGCATCCGGGACAAACGTAACTGCCGTAACCCAACAAGCGAGCACAGGGTCGCCGACGGCTGGAGGGCGCTACAACTGGGGCCAAACTACATCAGAACGCGCAATTGGATTCATGACCTCGGGTAGCTACGCGAGTCCCAATAGCATAATGGCAAATCTCAATAATTCCTCAGGTTCCACAATTACTTCCCTGAACCTATCGTTTGATTTTGAGAGATACCGCATAAATACAGCGGCGGCTGCGATTACATTCTTTTATTCAACAGATGGCTCCACTTGGATAGCTGCTACCGGAGGTGATAGCGGCGCTTTCTCAACAGGAACAAACACTTACGGATTCAGCACTCTCGTTTCATCGGTTTCGAAATCCGTAACTCTAAGTTCATTAAACATCACAAACGGATCAGATTTCTATTTGCGGTGGAACTTCAATACCACTGGATCTAATTCACAGGGACTAGCACTAGATAATTTTAGTGTCACAGCCGTTTCCGCCATCCCCGAGCCCTCCACCTACGCCGCGATCTTCGGCTCGCTCGCGCTCGCAGGCACTGTCTGGCACCGCCGCCGCCAGCGCAAAGCCGTCTGAACGCGTCCTTCGGCCCTTCTCTTTCCGAGCCTCCAAACCCGCCGCAGCCCGGCGGGTTTTTTGTTCACGTCGCACCCGACCTTGGCACTTCGCTCCGCATCGCCGCCTTTACCGCCGCGCCCCGCTGGCCGCACTGCGTGCCAGCGCTGCATTCACCACGTCCAGCGCCACCGCGCACTCTTTCGAAAACAGAAACAAATCGCTCCCGAGTTTGAAGTGCACGACGCGCAGAATGTCGGGTGACGGCCGGCGCATTTGCACGAGGCGGCGCACGTGCACGGCGAGGTCTTCACCGGCGTTGAGCGTGACATCGAGTTCCACGAGGCGCGTCAGCGCCGCCTGATT
This sequence comes from Opitutus sp. GAS368, assembly GCA_943372705.1. Taxonomy (GTDB): domain Bacteria; phylum Verrucomicrobiota; class Verrucomicrobiia; order Opitutales; family Opitutaceae; genus GAS368. The sequence continues at coordinate 15,222 of CALRZR010000127.1, forward strand.
GCGGGGATCGACCTCCACTGCGCGTCCGAGCACGCGGCGCGCGGATTCTTCAGCACCGAGTTCCACAAAGCGGTTCGCCACCGCCAGCAGGTTGTCGGCGCGCAGGTTGGCCTGACCCAAGAACTGGTTCAGATACATCGTCGCCGCGGGGTCGTCCTTCAACCCGAGCAACGCTGCCGCCTGCAGGCTGTCGAAGAGTCCGCCGTAGCTGCGTTCCCACGCGGGGAAATCCGCCCGGTAGCGGCGAATCGTGTCGACCGCGGCCTGATAATCGCGCGCCACCACCAAGGTCTCCACCAGCAGCATCGCAAACGGATCGAGCCGCAGCCCGCGCGCCGACACCCAGTTGGCGATCCGCTGCATCAGCGCCACATCGCCCGCGTTGGCCGCGAAGTCCGCCAGCCCGAGCAGCGCACCTTCGTCGTTGGCGAAATCCGTCAGCAGCGCCTCCGCCTCGCGCGCCACCCGCGCGTTGTCGCCGGCTTGCCGATACGCGTAGAGCAACTGGATCCGCGGTCCGGCGAGCACGGGAAACGCGATCTGAAACGAAAGACTGCTGCGGCGCGCTTCGTCCATGAGCCCGTGCTGACGCAGGTGGCCGACGAGTTCGCGGTGCACTTCCTGGTCGCCCGGCAACTCGGCCGCGAGCTGACGAAACTGCACGAGCGCGAGCTCGCGGTAGCCGCGGTCCCACTCGATTTTTGCCGCGAGCAGCCGCCCGTCGCGCGACTCCGCGAGCTTCGGCACCGCGCCGAGAAAATCCTCGGCCTGATCGTAATTGCCCCGGAAAAACGACGCCGTGGCCGCCCCCAGTGCGAGCAGCCGCGCCGGTTCGGAGCCCGGCGCCATCGCCGGCAGATGGCGGCGCGCGAGGGCCACCACGAGACTGTCTTCCTGCCGTTGAAGCAAAAACGTGAGCGTCGGCTTCAGGTAAACCGGATCCGCCGCGTGGTAGCCGAGCCCCTCCAGCAGCGTGCGCCGCGCATCGTCGGGACGCTTCGCCGCGAGCAGCATTTCCACGAGCAGCAACCGACCGTCGCGATGCGCCGGCGCCGACGCCACGCCGCTCCGCGCATACAAAAACGCCTCCATGAATTTCCGCTCTTCCACGAAGCGCTGCGCCTCGGCGATCTGGCGGAGCCCGCGCGCCACGCGGTAGTTGTCCCACCGCGTGGGCAACAGGATGTCCGCAAACCGCACGCCGTCGACGTGCCGGTAGTAACGCACGAGACCATACGCCGCCGTCGCCGCGCCCAGATATCCGACCACACCCAACCCCGCCACAACTCCGCCCACGCGCACCCAGCGCACCCGCCGCAGCCACGGCTCGCTGCCCCAGCGCACAAACCAAGCTACGGCACGTTCGCCCCGGGTCATCTCCGGCACGAAATCATCGGGAATTTTGTCCGCAAACGTCGGCATCGAATTTGGTCAGGATGTGCAACCGACCGAACCTGACGATGCATTATTCACGCCGCCAACGAAACGTCACGCGGCCAGCACGTGACCCGTAGCCGCGCGGCTTCCCGCGCGGTCCGGTCCACCGACCTACCGTCTCACTTCCCCGGCAACTTGATCTGCACGCCACCCGCGGGAGCCGCGTCGGTCTTCGCCGGGGCCAGAGCCGCTGCCGGGGCCGGCACGGTCGCGCGGAGCATCAGCGCACGCTGCGTCCACGGGCCCGACGGATCGAGCTGCATGAGTTGGTCGGAATATTTTTGCACGTCCGCACCGTTGGCGGCTTCGGCAGCGAGGCTCGTCAAATGATAGGCGGCCTCGGCGCGGAGTCCTTTGAATTGTGCGGCATCGGTGACAAGGGCTTTCAATTCCGTCGTGGCCTCGGCGGCCTTGCCGGACTGCACCTTGGCGAGCGCGCGGCCGAGCTGCGCACGGGCGGCGAGCGGGCCAGTCTTGATCGTGGCAAACGCCTTGTCGTAGCCCGCGATCGCATCGGCGGATTTCCCAGCGGCATAGGCTTCGTCGGCAAGACGGAGCTGCGCGATGCCGGCGAGCGCGTGGTCCGCATTGGCCGACGCGAAAGCCTTCAATTGGTCGGACGTCGTCGCGGCCGCGTAGGCCTTTTGGATATCCTGTTCTTTGCCCTTCTGCACGTAGTCCCAACCGCCCTTGGCGAGAATCCCGACCGCGATGAGTCCGCAGAGTGCGAGGACCGCCGTGCCGTTTTTCTCCCAGAAGAGGTGCAACTTGTCCTCGAAGCTGGGGGCGATGTAGGTCTCGTCCACAGAGACGAGCTTGCGATCATCACCGGCAGGTTTCGGAGCGGAAGGAGTGGCGGGCGTTGTCATGGCGCGAGGGATTGGGCTTTGGAACCGGGGACGAGAACAAAAGCCCGCCCCCCTGTCCATCCCTGTGTTTTCGGGTTATGCGCTGGTTTTTACCGGCATCGGCCGCCCCGGCCGCCCGCGCGCGTCAGACCCGGCGCCTCAGTCAAACACCACGGTCTTATTACCGTAGACGAGCACGCGGCCCTCAAGGTGCCAACGGACCGCCTGCGCGAGCACGGTCTTCTCCAAGTCACGCCCTTTGCGCACGAGATCTTCGACCCCGTGGCGGTGCGTCACCTGCGCGACGTCCTGATGGATGATCGGGCCCTCGTCCAAATCGCGCGTCGCGTAGTGCGCCGTCGCCCCAATGAGCTTCACGCCGCGCGCATGCGCCTGATGGTAGGGTTTCCCGCCCGCAAACGCCGGGAGAAACGAGTGGTGGATATTGATCACCGGCCGCCCGATTTTTTCCAACAAGTCTGCCGACAACACCTGCATGTAGCGCGCGAGCACGACGAGGTCCGCGCCGAGTTCGTTGAGCAACGCGAGCTGCCGTGCCTCCGCCTGCGGCTTCGTGTCGGCCGTCACGGGGATGTGGTGAAACGGCACCCCGTAGCCGCGCGCCGCCTCGGCGAGATCGGTGTGGTTGCCGGCAATCGCCACGATGTCCCCGGAAAAATCGCCAGCCTTCCACCGCAGAATCAGATCGTGAAAACAGTGATCCGCCTTCGAAACAAACACCGCGATCCGCGCGCGCCGGTTGGAGAGAATCACCTTGGCCTGCATCCCGAGCGACGCTGCGAACGCCAGAAAATCCGCCGCCTCCCGCTCCGCGACCCCCGCCGATCCCGTGGGCACCCACTCGATACGCTGGAAGAAAATCCCCGCCTCCATATCGCGGTGTTGGTCGGCGTGGAGGATGTTGCCGCCCCGCGCAAAAATCCATCCTGACACCCGCGCGACGAGGCCGGGCTGGTCGGGACCGTGCAAGAGAGCGATGAGCGTGGGAGTTTCCATGGCGGTCGGAAAACCCAACGGGAAACCCGCCAACATCCAAGCTCCAACCGCACGCGCCCCCTCTCTCCGGCCTCACGCCAACCTCACCCCAACGTCACGGCACCAGCAGCACTTTGCCCGTCGTCTGCCGGCCTTCGAGCGCGCGATGCGCCTCCGCCGCTTGCGCAAGTGAATAGGTCGCGCCGATGCGCACCTTGAGCGCCCCCGTCGCCACCCAGCCGAACAATTCCCCGGCGCGCGCCTGCAGCTCCGCCGTCGTAAGCGTGTAGTGGGCGAGCGTCGGCCGCGTGAAAAACAACGAGCCTTTCTGCGAAAGCACGAGCGGCGCAAACGGCGCCACCGGGCCGCTCGAGTTGCCATACGAAACAAACATCCCGCGCGCACGCAGACTCGCCAGCGTGCCGTCAAACGTGTCCTTGCCGATCGCATCGTAGGCCACATCGACCCCGCGTCCGCCCGTGAAGGCCTTCACCGCGTCCACGAAATTTTCGCGCGTGTAGATGCACACCGCGTCCGCTCCCGCCGCGCGCGCGAGCACGGCCTTGTCCTCGGTGCCCACCGTCGCGAGCACCCGCGCTCCGCGCATCTTCGCGATCTGCGTGAGCAACAATCCGACGCCGCCCGCACCCGCGTGCACGAGCGCCGTGTCGCCCGCTTTCAGCGGAAACGTGTCGCACGCCAAATAGTGCGCCGTCATGCCCTGCAGCATGAGCGCCGCCGCCACCTGCGTCGTGATTCCTTCGGGCAACTTCACCACGTGAGCCGCCGGCGCGATCGCCTCCGCGGCATAGGCCCCGGCCACGCGCACACTCGCCACGCGGTCGCCCACGCGCACGTCCGTCACGCCCGCTCCGATCGCGGTCACGACGCCCGCGGCCTCCATGCCGAGCGTATGCGGCAATTTCACCGCGTAGAGCCCGCTGCGTTGGTAGGTGTCGATAAAGTTCACGCCCGCTCCTTCGACGCGCAGCCGCACTTCGCCCGCGCCGGGCTCCGGCAACGCGACATCGTCCACGCGCATTTTTTCCACGCCGCCGGTTTCATGAATTCGGATTGCTTGCATCGCGCGAAGCTCGCGCGCAGTGGCACCACAGGCAAGTCGCCGCACATAAAAACCCTGTCAGCGTCCGCCACCGCGCCCCGCCGCTCGGAGATTGACCCACTCCTCTCACCATCCGGATAGTGCCACGCTCCCGTCGCCCCGCTCGCCGCCTTCGCGGCCCCGCCCCTGTTCCCCTTCCTCTCCGATGAAACCTCCCCGTCTCGCCCTCCTCCTCGCGACCTTCCTCGCGCTCGCCGGCCTCACCGCCCGCGCCGCCGCTCCTGCCGTGAAACTCACCCGCCTCGACGACCGCGTGCGCGTCGAGATCGGCGGCCAGCTCTTCACCGAATACATCTACAAAGGCGCCTCGCGTCCCTACCTCTATCCCGTCAACGCCGCCGACGGCACCTCGCTCGTCCGCGATTTTCCGATGAAGGACACCCCCGGCGAAGACCACGACCACAAGCACCACCGCGCGCTCATGTTCGTCCACAGCAACGTCAACCAAATCGACTTTTGGAACGAGGGCACCTCCGGCACAAAATTCCCCAAGGGCAACACGATCAATGACGGCATTGTCGAGACCAAGAGCGGCGACATCGGCGTCCTCCGCGTGAAAAACCGCTGGGTCGCCCCCGACGGCAAACTCATCGCCACCGACGAGACCACGATCCGTTTCCGCGGCACCGCCGACACCCGCACGCTCGACTACGAAGTCACCATTCACGCCCAACCCGACACCCCGCTCGTCCTCGGCGACAACAAGGACGGCACCATGTCCATCCGCGTGGCGCAGTGGATGAACGCCCCGCACAAAAGTAAGGGCAAAGACATCCCTGGCACCGGCACGATCGTCACCGCCAACGGCGACCGCAATACCGCCGCCTGGGGCAAACGCGCCCCGTGGTGCGACTACCACGCGCCAAAAAACGGAAAAATCTACGGCATCGCGATCTTCGATCATCCGCAAAATCTCCGGCACCCCACGTGGTGGATGGCCCGCGAATACGGCCTCTTCGCCGCGAATCCCTTCGGTCAAAAAGACTTCGAGCCAGCCGCCAAACACCCGCCCGGCAAAGGCGACTACACCGTCCCCGCCGGCGGCACGCTCACGCTGCGCTACCGATTCTACTTCCACCCCGGCGACGAAAAAACCGCGAACGTCGCCGCCCGCTACGCCGACTACGCCGCCGGGCGTTGAGCA
>CALRZR010000128.1:0-20745 GCA_943372705.1 Opitutus sp. GAS368
AGAAGCCGCTCCCAAACGCCCCCCGGGCGGCGCAAACCACCCCAAGCGACCGCTCGACAGCCAGCCTCGCCCCCGAACCCGTCGCGATCGTCCAACTCTCGCCGTTCGTCGTGAGCGAAGATGACTCAGTCGGCTACGCGGCGAGCAGCACACTCGCCGGCACACGCCTCAACACCGCGCTGCGCGACGTGGGTGCCTCCATCAGCATCATCACCTCCGAGTTTCTGATCGACACGGCTTCGACCAACCTCAGCGAACTGCTCACGCTCACCACCGGCACGGAAGTCGGTGGCGTTTTTGGAAATTTCGCCGGTGGCGCCGAAGCTTTCGGACGCCCTGACCAGAGTGAGGCCCGCGAAAATCCGGAGGGCAACCAACGCGTCCGCGGCATCGGGCCCGCCGCCACTACGCGGGATTTCTTCCTGTCGGATATCCCGATGGACGCCTACAACACGGCACGCGTCACCATCAACCGCGGGCCTAATTCCTTGCTCTTTGGCATCGGCAATCCCGCCGGCACCATTGATACCTCCCTCCGCAAGGCCCAGCTCGGGCGCGACCGCAACGAGGTTACGGCGCGCTACGGTTCCAACGCCTCCTATCGCAGCTCCCTCGACCTGAACCGCGTGCTCCTGAAAGACCGTCTCGCGTTCCGCCTCGCGACGGTCGGCGAGCAAAACAACTTCGACCAGGAGCCGGCCTTCGATCGCAAACGTCGCATCTACGGCACGGTCGAGGCCGTGTTACGCGACGGCAAAAAGGCCACGATCTTCGGCAAGACGTCGGTGCGCGCTTCGGGCGAGACGGGCGACAGTCAGTCCACGCCGGTCAACGTCATCCCGCCCACGAATGCCTACAGCATTTTCTTCCAACCGCCCGATCCGGCGCTCGACCGCATTCCCGGCGTCGACCTCAACCCCACCGTGCTCCAAGGCAGCCCCGGCTATATCTGGGCGCCGCGCGTCACCGTCGATAACCGCGGAAACTCGGCCGGCATTCCGCAGAACAACGGTGCGTATTATTTCGTGCCGTGGTTCATTCACATTCCGCTCGTGTTCGACACGCCCGGACAGCGCGAGCCCGGCTACCTGAATGGCAACAATCCCGCGCTCGCCGGTATCGCTGGCGTGATGGGGCGCGTTCGCTACGCGCCGAATCCCAACAATCGCCCGGCCATCGACGCGATCTCCACGACGTCGTCCTATAACCTTATCCCCGGTTTCACGACGCCAGTCCTCCAGAATCGCGAGGTGTTCGACTATCGTCATCGGCTGATTTCCGGCCCGACCAATCGCATCGAACAGAGTTTCACCGCCCTGAATGCCGCGGTCACGCAGGAGTTGTTCAATGGACGCGGCGGCTTCGAGCTGGCGGTGGACCGACAAATCACCCGCTCGAATCGCGTGCTGCCGTTTTCCCAGGGTCAAAACGGCTCCGCCAACGGGCTTTCGGATATCTACATCGACGTCTCGCGCTACCTCAGCAACGACCAGCCGAATCCCAACGTCGGCCGCCCCTTCATGCAGCAGCTCGGTATTCAGGACCGAAAAATTCGCCGCGAACGCGAGTCGTTTCGCGCGACGGCATTCTACAAGCTCGATTTTGACGACCGTCGCAAAACGCTCTTCGGCCTGCCGCTCGGCAATCACACGTTCTCCGGTCTCTACAATACGCAGACGATCGACGCCCGCACCGAGTCCTTCCAATCGACGTGGGAAAGTGCCACGCGCGACGTCAACACGACCATATTCCAGGAGACGCTCGCCAACGCCTACCGTCGCAGCCCCGTGCTCGTGCAATACCTCGGGCCCTCGGTGCTGAACGCGAACTCGGCGAACGATCTGCGCGTGACCGACGTCTTCAACGGGCGCATCCCGCAAAACGGCGATGTGCAAAACGTGACCTTCTTCGACTTCGTCACGAAGCAACTCGTCACGGAAAAACTCACAATCAAACGCTACCTCAACGGCGGCGCGCTCAGCCGCCAGCAGGTCGCCTCGAAATCGCTCAGCGCCAAAAGCGACTTCTTCCACGACACGCTGGTCACGGTCGTCGGCTGGCGCTGGGACCGGTTGCGGACCTACGCCAACGAGGCCAACCGCCGCCTGGCCGACGGCACGCTCGACCCGGAGCTTCGATTGCGGGACACGACGAATCTCGACGAGAGCGGGCGCAATTTCACGTGGAGCGTGGTCGGCCGTTACCCGAAGCGACTGCTGCCGAAGTTGCCCTTCGGTCTCGATCTGAGCGCGTTCTACAATGAGTCGGGCAACTTCAACCCGGTGAGCCCGCGCGCCAACCTCCACGGCGCCATCATTCCCACGCCCGCCGGCACGACCAAGGAATATGGCTTCCTCGTCGAATTCCTCGAGCGCCGCGCCTCGCTGCGCCTGAATTGGTTTCACACGCTGCAGACGAACACGTCGAACAACGCGCAGGGCGCCACGGCGCAGGTCTTCAATTTCCCCAGCGGAGTCTTGATCGGCGCCTACCGCTCCGCCGAGACGCAGGGCATCCCGTTCGCCAACATCCCGGGCGTCACCGCCGCGGGCTATTCCTCGTATCAACAGCTCTACGCCGCCGCGCTGAATGTCCTGCCCGAACCGACAAACACCCTGAAAAATATGCGCTTCAATGCGGCCGGCGCGCTGCTGTCCGACGCACTCCCGGGGCTCACCGACACGAGCAATCTCGAGGCGCGGGGCTTCGAGGCGGAGCTCGTCGGCCAGCTCACGAAGCGGCTGCGCGTTTCCTTCAACGTCGCCCAGCAGGAGACCGTGGTGAACGGGTCTGCTCGCCTCACCAAGCAGGTGGCCGATGCGCTCTACGCCAATCTCGTCAAAGCCAACCTGCTGAACATCGCCGACTCGCCGTCCCTGCCGCCGGCTTTGACCATCGGTCAGCGCTACAATTTTCTCATCAACAACCCGCTCGCCGCCACGGTGGCGCGCGACGGGGCCGTCTCGCAGGAGCAGCGGAAGTGGCGCGCAAACTTCGTCGCCACGCAGGATTTCCGCGGCCTCGAAAATTCCTTTCTGAACAAGCTGAGCGTCGGCACCGCGGTCCGCTGGCAGGCGAAAATTGCCATCGGCAATCCGTTTCTCACCGGGGAACGGCTGAAACAAAGAATCGTTGAAACGAGCACGAGCTACAAGACCACGGCCGAAATCAAGGACACCGATCCGGTGATGCAGTCGCAATTGCCCGACCTCGCGAATCCGTTCTACGGCCCGGAGGAACTCGCGGGGGATTTCTGGATTGGCTACCGCCGAAAGATCTTCCGCAGCATCGATTGGCGCGTGCAGCTCAACGTCCGCAATGCGTGGGGCAACGGTCAGGACCTGCCGGTGAAGGCCAACCCGGATGGCACCATCGCCGTGATCCGCATTCCCAATGAAACCCGCTGGTATCTCAGCAACACCTTTGGTTTTTGATGGGTCGGCCGCCTTGACGCGACGATTTCGGAGATGCGGAGGGCACAATCGCAGGGTCGCTTGTAAAGATAACGGTGGGTTCGCGAGTCTACCTCTGACCCTCACCCACTCTCATGATTCGAAATTTCCTCCGATGGCTTGGTTTCTCCCTGTGGTTCGCCGTGGTCCCGCTTGCGCAAGCGGGTGACGCTGCGCGGACCTTCAACCTCCCGGCCGACAGCGCAGAAAAGACGTTGAAACTCTTTTCCGAGCAATCGGGCCACGGTCTGATCATGGGCGCGGACGCCGTCGGCGCCACGCGCACCAACCGCGTGAGCGGCAAGTTCACCGCGCCCGAAGCCCTCGCGCGGATGTTGGCGGGCACCGGCTTTGTGGCGAAACAGGACGAGAAGAGCGGCGCCTTCGTCGTGTATGCGGAGAAGCCGCTCCCAAACGGCCCCCGGGCGGCGCAAACCACCCCAAGCGACCGCCCGAAAAGAAACCCGGCTCCTGAGTTCGTCGCCGCCCCCGCCGCCACTGCCAATGCCGACGGCGTCGTCGAGTTAAGTCCCTTTCAGGTCGAGGCTGACGCCGACACCGGCTACCGCGCGACGTCCACGCTCGCCGGCACGCGCCTCAAGACCGACCTCAAGGATATCGGGGCGGCCGTGTCGGTCGTGACCGACGAGATGATGCGCGATCTCGGTGCGGTGAACGCGGAGGATATTCTGGTCTACACCGCCGGCACGGAAGTCGGCGGCGTGTCGGGCAATTTCCTCGGCGATGGCCTCGATCGCTCCGTTAACAACAACGACTCCCGCACGAACCCCTCCGACAACAACCGCGTGCGCGGCCTGGCGAAGATCACGAATACCCGCGACTACTTCGTCACCGATATCCCGTTCAACCAGTTCAACTCCACCGCACTCACGATCAGCCGCGGCCCGAACGCCATTCTCGCCGGGGCCGGTTCGCCCGGCGGCGTGCTCGACCGCACGCTGAAAACCGCGGGATTCAAGGACCGCAACGAAGTGACGGCCCGCGTCGGCTCCCACGGCGCGCACCGGGAGACGCTGGATATCACGCGCGTGCTTATCCCGAATCGCCTCGCCGCGCGCCTCGTGCTGTTGGACGAAAATCTCGAATATAACCAACGCCCCGCCCAGATGAAGGACCGGCGCCTCTTCGGTTCCGTGACGTGGCGCGTGCGCAGCGGCAAGCCCGACGATTTCCTCGGCGCCACGACCGTTCGCGCCAACTACGAGGCTGGCGTCATCGAAGGCACGCCGCCGAATCCGATTCCGCCGATCAACGGCTTTGCCTCGTTCTTCATCGACGGGCGCCCGCGGTTCAATGCCGTCACCAACGTCTATTCCAACGGCGCCGGCCAGACGATCGCCGCGACCGCGCTCACGCACACCAACGCGTATTTTCGGAATTTCACCGTATTCATGCCGCAGTCCGATGCCCAGACGCCGCTGATGGGTTACACCGCGGCCGGTTTCACGAACGTCCAGGGCTTCGTCGGCACGATCAACGGCGTGGCCGGCACGCTCGTGCCCGTGAGCCGCACCTATCAGGCGACCAATTCGCTCCGCGGCGGCCTGAACACAATCGCCCTCGTGCGCATGACGGAGGCGGACCGATCGATCTTCGATTTCCGCGAGAATCTGCTCACGGGTGCCTTCGACTTCGTGAAGCACAAGTTTCACGCGAATAACGTGCGCCTCGAGCAACTTTTCTGGGGCGGCCGGGCCGGCGTCGAACTTGTCGCCGATTATCAACACTACACGCGCCGCAACAATATCCCGTTCTCGGGCTCCGACACGCAGATCAAAATCGACATCACGCAGATCCACGCCAACGGGCAGCCGAATCCCAGTTTCGGCCGGCCCTTCCTCGTGACGCAGGACATCAACGCGCTGCAAAACGTGGAGACCACGAACACGGCGTGGCGCGCCACGGCGTTCTATACGCAGGATTTTCGCAAGATGCGCAGCCGCCTCGGCCACCTGCTCGGCACGCACACCCTTACTGGACTCGCCACCGAAACGACCAGCGACCGCACCACCCGCGCCTACAACAGCCCGTGGCTCACCACCGACCCCACGATCAATCTCGATACGCTCCTCGCGAATCCCGGGCTCTTCGCCCGCAACGCCCGCGCGCTGATCTACCTCGGCGGCAGCGCCGACGGCCTCACCAGCGCCGCGCAGATGAAGCTCTCGCCGATCACCGCCCGTCTCGCCGGGCCCGGCGATGTCGCGAATATCTCGTTCTTCGATCCCACGACGAATTCGTTCCGCGTCGCGCCGATGACGATCGGACAAATCGTGAAGAGCGCCGGCCAGCGGCAGGAGAAACTGGAATCGTCGGCGCTGAGCCTGCAAAGCCACTGGCTCGCCGGCCACCTCGTGACGCTCGCCGGCTTGCGCCGTGACAGCGACACGAACTACACCGCGGCCGATCCCGTGATCCAGCGCGACGGCAACGTGGATTTTTCGACACTGGTTCTCCCGCAGAAGCCGTCGTCCACCAATGTCGCGACCAGCCCTTCGTTCAGCGTCGTGGGCGTTTTGCCGGAAAAACTCCGCGCGCGGTTGCCCTTCGACTCAAGTCTCCGGGTTTATTGGAACACCTCGAAAAACTTCACGCCCTCGGGCCAGCGGCGCAACGCGTTCAACGAAGAGATCGGCACGCCCGCCGGCGAGACGACGGAGCAGGGCGTCATGCTCACTGCCTTCGGCGGCAAACTCGATCTGCGCCTTAACTGGTTCAAATCGTCCGCGCAAAACGCCTCGGATTCCGCGGTCGCAGCTGCCTCCGCCATCAATTCCACCTTTACCATCGTGGACTACCTCCTCTCGGCCGACGTCAACCGGCTCGTGCCGCGCGACTGGGGCTACGGCAGTTTCCCGACGTTCACCGACGCAGCACTGGCCCACTTCGCCGCGCTGCCGAAGCGCCTGCGGATGGGTGACGGGGCCAATTTCAATCCCCGCCTCGTGCGTGGTGCCAACGGCGTCTACACGCTCGAACGCGAAGTGATCACCAACGTGGCCTCGACGACGGACTACGTGGCCAGAGGCCTCGAATTGGAGGCCGCGCTGAACGTGACGAAGGCGTGGCGCGTGTCGTTCAACCTCGTGAAGACTGAGACGGTGAAATCGAATGTCGGCACCGATCTGCGCGCCTACGTCGACGAATATCGCGCCAACTTGCAGCGCGCGAACCCGCAGTTGTTGAGCGGTGCCCGCCAACCCGGCCAGCAAAACACCCCGTGGGGCGATCTCTTCAACAGCACCGTCGTGGTGCCGTTGCAGATCGCGGAGCGGACTGCGGGCAGCGCGAGCCCGGAACTCGTCAAGTGGCGGGGCAGCATGGTGAATCGCTACGATTTCACGGCGCGTGCCCTGAAGGGGATCTATATCGGCGGCGCCGTGCGCTGGCAGGACAAGGCGGTCATCGGTTATCCGTATATCACGGTCCCGGGCGGGCAGATTGCCGATCTCAACAACCCGTATTTCGGCAAAACCGATTTTCGCGGCGACGCGTTTGCCGGTTATCGCGCCGACAAATTTCTCGGTCGGAAGCTCAAGTGGTCGCTCCAGCTCAACGTGCGCAACGTGATCGGCGACGACCAGCTGATCGTGGTCACCGCCAATCCCGACGGCACGCCCGGCGCGGTGCGCATCCCGCCCGAGAAAGCTTGGTTCCTGACGAGCACGTTCCAGTTTTGAGGAAATTCTTCCTCCGTGCACGGTTCCGTTCCCTCTAGCGTTTCGGCTTTTTTTCCGCTCCTGCGCTCTGTGATCCAGACGTTGGTGGTCGTCGCGCTTTTGTTCGGCGGATCGCGCGCGCGCGCGGCGACGTATTACGTCCATCCCGTCGCGGGAGACGATGCGCGCGCGGGCACTTCGGCGGAGGCGCCTTGGAAGACGCTCGAAAAAGCCAAGGCGGTGCGCCTGCAGCCCGGTGACCGCGTCCTGCTGGCGGCCGGCCAGACGTTTCAAGGGCAGCTCGCCTTCGCCGGACTGGCGGGAACGGCGGAACAGCCCATCGAGTTTTCCAGCTATCCCGCCACGGCGGCGGCGGGGGGCGGGCGGGCGACGATCGACGGTCGTGGCTACTTGGCTGCCGTGCATCTGAAAAACAGCCGTCACGTCCGCATCGGTGATTTGATCGTTACGGCGAATGGCGGCGGTATGCGCAGCGGGCAACCGCCGAAGGCGGACATGCGGTGTGGCGTGTTGATCGAGGCCGATGCGGCCGGGCGACACGACGGAGTGCAGCTCGCCAATCTCCTCGTGCGCGAGGTCTCGTATCAGGAGCCGGGCTACGTGCGGCCCGCGGCCGATGTGAACACCGCCAACGGCACGGCGCGCTACGGCTGGGGCATCCGTTTCATCGTGAAATCGCCCGACGCGCAGATGCACCGCATCGCCGTCACCGATTGTCAGATCGAAAATGTCGACCACACCGGCCTGAAGTTTACCGCGCCCACCAACGGCATCCAGGATGTGCGCGTCGAGCGGGTTCGCGTGCTTCACGCCGGCGGACCCGGAGTGCAAATGTCCGGCGTGCGCGGTGGTCGCTTCAGCGGGCTTTTTGTCGACCACTCCGGCAGCACGCGCGACACCCGCAATTGGGGCCGCGGCAGCGGACTGTGGACGTGGGGCACGCGTGACGTGGTGATCGAAAAAAGTCAGTTCCTGAACGCCAACGGTCCCGGCGATTCCGCCGGCGTGCACATCGACTACCACTGCCGCAACGTCGTCGTGCAGTATAATCTCAGCGCCAACAACGCGGGCGGTTTCTGCGAGGTGCTCGGCAACAATTTCAACTGCGCCTACCGCTATAACGTGAGCGTCAACGATGGCCACCGCATCAAAGGGAAGGCCGGCGCGTTTCAGGAGGGAAAGACGTTTTGGCTCAGCGGCTACGTCGGAAAAGGGCCCCGCCAAGGACCGTTCAACACCTACTTCTACAACAACACGATTTATGTCTCCGCCGAGATTGTCGCGAAGATGGCCGTCGCCCCCACGGCCGAGGGCGTGCTGATCGCGAACAATATTTTCTGCATCCACGGTCGCAGCCAAATGGTGAAAGGTGACCAGTTCAGTGCGGACCGCGCGGCGGATCGACCACTCCCGCGCGTCGTCTTCGGCAACAATCTTTTTCTTCGCGTGGACAACTGGCCCGCTGCCGTCGGCATCGCCGACCGCGCTCCGCTCATTGGTGATCCGGAGTTTTCCGCCGCAGGCGGACTGAAGCTTGCGGATTATCTTCCGCGCAACGCCGCCCTCGTCAAAGACCGCGGCGTGCGCATCGCGGCGCTCCCGCGCGACGAAATCGGTCTCACGATCGGTCTCGCCGTGGAGCACGATATTCTCGGGCGCCCGATTGTCGGTCTGCCGGATCTCGGCGCGATCGAGCTGCCGTAGCGCCCGTCGGTATCCCATTTTCCCTATGAAATTCTGTTCCCCTTTTTGCCGTCGGTTCCTCTTGGGTCTTTTGCTCGCGGTGTGTGGCGCGCGGGCCGCGGGCGCGGCCGATGTGCGCCCCAATATCATCGTGATGCTTGCCGACGACATGGGCTACGGTGATCCACACTGCTACAATCCTGGTTCAAAAATTCCCACGCCCAACATGGATCGGCTCGCGGCGGAGGGGCAGCGGTTTACCGATGCGCACACGCCCGCCGCGGTGTGCACGCCGACGCGCTACGGATTTCTGACCGGCCGCTATTCGTGGCGCACGCGGCTTAAGAACATGGTCCTCTGGAGCGAATACGAGGAGCCGCTCATCGAACCGACGCGCGAGACCGTTGCGCGGGTGTTGCAGCGCTCCGGCTATCGCACCGGCGCGGTTGGCAAATGGCACCTCGGCCTAAACTTCGCGAAACCCGGCGGCGGTTTTGTCCGCGGCAAGACCGGACACAAGAACGGCGCGGGCGGCACTAGGGACGTGGATTTCACGCAGTCTGTGCAGGGCGGTCCGCTCGCGCTCGGCTTCGACACGAGCTTCATTTTGCCGGGTGGCATCAATCTCGAACCGCACTTCTGGCTGGCCGACGATCGTGTGGTCGGAAAACCCAACGTCTGGCGTGCGCAGGCGGCGCCCACGCGGGCGGGCACCTCCGGCCTCGAAGTCCACGAAGGTTGGATGACGGAAGGGTGGAGCGACGAAGCCGTCGGCCCGACACTCACCGCGAAGGCCGAGGCGTTCATCGCAGCGAGCGCTGCGATGAAGAAACCGTTCTTCCTGTATTTCGCCTCGCAAGCTCCGCATCGCAATTGCACCCCGCCGGACTTCGCGCGTGGGAAAAGTCAGGCCGGCGTGCGCGGCGATATGGTTTACGAGTTCGATTGGAGCGTGGGCCGCGTGCTCGCGAAACTCGACGAACTGGGCATCGCGAAAAACACCCTCGTCATCGTCACCAGCGACAACGGCGCCGTTCCCAAAAGCGATGAGGGCGACGACTTCGGCCACAAATCCAACGGCGATTTGCGCGGCTCCAAGGGAGGCCTCTTCGAAGGCGGCCATCGTGTGCCGTTTCTCGTGCGTTGGCCCGGGCAGGCACCGGCCGGCCGGACCAATGCCTCGCTCGTGGTGCTTACGGATTTGATGGCGACCTTCGCGGAACTCGCCGGCGCAAAACTCCCCCCGGGCGCCGGGCCCGAAAGCTTCAGCGTGCTGCCGGCCCTGCGCGGCACCGCGATGGACTCGGCTGCGCGCCCCGCCATCGCACTGCATTCGGGCGGGGGCCAGTTCGCGGTGCGCCGCGGACCGTGGAAGCTGATTTTCGACGCGAAGGAAAAGCCCGTGCAGCTCTTCAACCTGGAGCGCGATCCGCACGAAGCCACCAACCTGCTCGCCACCGAGGCGGCGCGCGTCGGCGAGTTGCAGGCCGAACTCGCGCGCATTCGCGCCGCGAAATCCTGACCACGCGGCGTGCAGGGTGTGGTGCTCGCCGTGCATTGACGCGTCGTCGTCGGCGTCCGATTCATGGGTGCATGAACCTCAAATCACTTTTTATCACTGGCTGTGCGGCCGGTGCACTGGTGCTCTCCAGCGCGCGCGCCGAAAAGCCGCTCGCTCTCGCCAACGGCGATTTCGAACAGCAGCTCACCGGCTGGACTGCCAGCAATGACAACGGCATGAGCGCGGTCGTCGCGGCCGCCGCCCACACCGGCAAACTCGGTCTGCGTGTCACCGATACGAGCGACACGCTTGGCTCCAGTCTGGCGGCGGCGAAGTTTCCGGCCACGCCGGGCAAAACCTACGAGGTGCGCTTCGCGTCGCGTGTGATCAAGGGCAACGCCGTCGGCGTCTACGTGCGCTTCTATAATGCGAAGGGCGAGTTTTTGAATACGCCGGAAAAGAAGAACCAAAACATCCTTCGTATGACGGTGAAGGACACCGAATGGAAAGAGCGCTCGCTCAAGGGCGTCGCCCCCGAGGGCGCTGTGCAGGTGGAAGTGTGGATCCACTCGTTCACCAAAGGTCAGGTGACGGCGGACTTCGACGGCTTCACTTTCGTCGAACTCTGAGTTTTGCGTCCGACGCCGCGCCGCGCGCCCGCCGACCCAGCCGGTCCGCGGGCGTTTTTTTGTCCGCGGGCAGCCGGTGTTTCATGCGGGCAAACTCGGCGGTGAGAAACGCCTTGGTTTCCGCGGGGAGCTGATTCCAGTGACAACCGCCGAGTGCGCCTTCGAGGGCGTAGGCCATGAGCACCGAGACGGGGAAGCCGCTCACGCGCAACTGGCGGCACACTTCGATCGGGCCGAGGGCGCGCACGTCATCGAGCGAGCGGACGCCGATCGCGGCCAGCCACGCCGTTGATTTCGGGCCGAGATTGTAGGCGCCCGCGACTGGGTGGCGGAGTTTCCCGCTGTCGCGAAACGGCAGGATGCGTTCCTTTTTGGCGGGCGACGGCCGGCTCATTGTGACGCCGCCTGCTTGAGCTGCAGCAGGTCCCACTTGTTGCCGTAGAGGTCGCGAAATACCGCGACGGTTCCGTAGTCTTCCTCGCGGGGCTCTTCGAGAAATTCGACGCCACGCGCTTTGAAGGCGCGATGGTCGCGATAAAAATCGTCCGTATGCAAAAACAGGAACACGCGCCCGCCGGTCTGGTTGCCCACCGCCGCGAGTTCCGCCGCGTTCTTCGCCTGCGCGAGCAAGAGCCGGCACCCGTCCGGTCCGGCGCCCGGCGGCGCGACGAGCACCCAGCGTTTGCCCGGCCCGCGCGGCGAATCCTCGACTAGCTGAAACCCGAGCGCGCCGGTGTAATAGGCGATGGCTTCATCGTAGTCGCGGACGACGACGGAGACGGTGGCGAGGAATTGGCTCATGGCAGGAGGGGAGGGTGGCGGGATGGGCGCGGCGAGATTTGGTTTCCGCACGGAGGATGTCCGGCCTGAAATTTCGAAATCGTTTGGATGGACACCGCGCGAAGTTTTCCGAATGAACTACGCGGTTCCCCGTTTCCCCACCTTAGCTTCGTCCCACTCGTTTGTCTTTTTCCATGTCCACTACCTCCTGCCGTCTCGCCCTCGCGTTCTGTGCAATCGCCTCGCTGGCCGTCGCCCACCCGGACGACCTGCCCGCGACGTCCGCCCGCCAAGTGGCGGCCAATCCCCTGCCGGCCGGCCCGCTCGGAACGGGCTCTTGGCGTTTCCAAGTGGAGAGCGGCTGGGCGAAAATTCCCTCGCCCGCCACGCTGAGCCCCACCCACGGCGGCGTCGTCGTCGATCGCGCGGGGCTCATCTATGTGAGCACCGACGGGCCTTCCGGGATTCTGGTTTTTTCGCCGGACGGTAATTTGCTGCGCACGATGGCGCCAGAGTTTAGCGGCATCCACGGACTCATGTTGCGCGATGAAGGTGGCAAGCAGTTCATCTACGCGGCCCACGTGAAGGGCAGTCAGGTCGTGAAGCTCGGCCTCGACGGCAAAGCCCAATGGACGCTGCCTTGCCCCACGCAGAGCGGACTTTATCCGGCGCTTGAAAACTGGAAGCCAAATCCCAAGACGCCCAACGCCAAACCCGGCGGCACGATCGTCGGCCACGACGGACGCAAATACGTCACCGACGGCTACAAGCCCACGGCGATCACGGTGGGACCGGATGGCCGCATTTACGTCGCCGACGGTTACGGCGCCAGCGTCATTCACGAATACTCCGCCGACCGGAAGTGGCAGCGCGTGATCGGATCGAAAGGCGAGGGCGACGGTCAGTTCAAAACCTGCCACGGCATCGCGCTCGACACCCGCTACGAGAAGCCGCTGCTCCTCGTGTGCGACCGTGAGAACAAGCGCCTCGTGCACCTCGATCTCGACGGGAAATTCGTCCGCACGCTCTCGACCGATCTGCGCCGTCCGTGCGCCGTGTCGCTCTTCGGCGAATACGCCGCCGTCGCGG
Organism: Opitutus sp. GAS368; assembly: GCA_943372705.1. GTDB lineage: Bacteria > Verrucomicrobiota > Verrucomicrobiia > Opitutales > Opitutaceae > GAS368. The sequence continues at coordinate 12,836 of CALRZR010000128.1, forward strand.
AGTTGCAGGGCCGCGTCGTGATCACCGACAAGACCGGCAAGATCGTCTCGACGCTCGGCGACAACCCCGACCAGAAACAATGGGCCGCCTTCAAGCTCGCGCCCGAGTTTTGGCAGGACGGCATCTTCATCGCGCCGCACGGCCTGTCGTTCGACGCCGCGGGAAATCTCTTCGTGCAGGATTGGAACTATATGGGCCGCCTCACGAAGCTCCGCCGCACCTCGACGGGGCTCGCGCTGGCGAACTGAGCGCGCGTCTTTGCTTTGGGATCAGGACGCCCGGCAGCGTGCGCTCAGCGCGGGCCGGGGGCGTTGATGCCGGCGGCGTTCCGTTCGCTGCCGGCGGGCGTTCCGCGGGGAGCCGCTTTGCCACCTTTCGCGGCTTTCGTCGCGCCGGCGGCTTTTCTGGCGACGCCGGTTTCGCGGTCGAAGCCGTCGCCGGTCAATTGCGCGGGCACGGTGTCGCCCGTCGCATCGCTCCAGTCGGCGAGCAGTTTGGCGAGGCGGATTTTCGCTAGGCGATGTTTCGGATCGGCAGCGAGGTTCTTCAGCTGCAGCGGATCGGCGGCGATGTCGTAAAGTTCCTCGGAGGGACGTGGCGCGAGGAAGACATCCGCCTGCGCAGGTGTGAGCGGACCGGCGGAGCGCGCGGCGCGGAGGGCCTGGTGCGAAGGCCCGCGCACGGAATCGGCGGGACCTTGCCAGGGCTGCGCAGGCCGGTGGTTCAGCAGGTAGAGAAATCCTTCGGAGCGCACCGAGCGCCCGTGCGCTTCGTAGTCGTGCCAGTTGTGTTCGGAGAAGGCGTGTTGGCGCACGGTGGCCGCCGGATTTTGCAGCACGGGCAAAAAGCTTACGCCCTGCATCGTGGGCGCGACTGCCACACCGGCGGCGGTCAACACCGTGGGTGCGATGTCGATCGCGCTCACGAGGGAGGACGTGGGTTTGCCGGGTTGCGCGAGACCGGCGGGCCAGTGCGCGATGAAGTAGGTTTTCATGCCCGAGTCGTGCAGACGCGTTTTGGCGCGGGGGAACGCGCGGGCGTTGTCGGCCATCACGAGAATGAGTGTGTTGGCGAGCGTGCCTTCTTTTTCGAGGGCGGCGACGACACGGCCGACGTAGTGATCGAAGCGCGTGACTTCGTTGTAGTAAGAGGCGAGGTCGGCCCGCGTCGCGGCGTCGTCATGCAAATACGCCGGCACGCGGACCGCGGAGGGTTCGTGCTTGGGGCCGTAGAGTTCGGGTTGCCACTCTACATCGCCGTCCCAGTCGCGGTGCGCGTCGAGCGAGGCGAACCAAAAGAAAAACGGTTTATCCTTCGGGCGCTCCTGCACGACTTTCACCCAGTTTGCATGGCCGCCGCTGTTGCCGGGGATTTTCCCCGTGTCCACGTGGTCAAACGGGATGGGCTGCGGCGCTTCGCCGGCGGCCGGGGCCTCGAAGGTCATGTGATGTTTGCCGCTGAGCGCCGTGTAATAGCCGGCCTCGCGGAGCAGGCGCGGAAACCACGGCAGGTGTGCGGCGATGGGTTGGTGGAGTTCGGAGGCGCGGCCGTTGTTGTGCGGGTAGCGGCCGGTGACGATGCTGCTACGGCTCGGGCTGCAACTACTCGCGGTGAGATACGCGGCGTCGAAGCGCCGGCCGTTGGCCGCGAGGCGGTCGATGTGGGGCGTGCGCGCGGCGGGATTGCCGGTGCAGCCGAGATCGTCCGCGCTCACGTCGTCAGCGATGAACAGAATCACGTTGGGTCGCTGGCTGGCCGCTGCGGCGGAGAGGCTGGGCGCGAACGCGCCGCACAAGATTGCAAAAATCACAACGACGAGGGCGCCGGAGCGCCGCGAAACGAGGGGAGGGGGCATGGCGGGGATTTTCGGACCGCCGCGGGGGCTTTCAAACCCCAATCCACGGCGAACGCATTTTTCGCGCGGACGTGCAAAGTTTCTGAGCGTGAGGGTAGACACCGCACAAAATCGCTCCTTAGTCTTCCGCTCTCACCCCATGGCTTTTTCCCCGACAAAGAGTTTTTCCCCGTGGACGGCTGCGGGCACGTTGGTCTCCGCGCTGGCGGCTTTCGGTGCGACCGGCGCCTACGCCGCGGCCCCGCAGCTCAGCTATAACGACCACATCCAGCCGATCCTTGCGGAGAACTGTTTCCATTGTCACGGTCCCGACTCCGGCACGCGCAAAGGCAAACTCCGTCTGGACCGCGCGGAGTTCGCGACCGCGCGGCGGGGCGATCACGATCCCGCGATCGTGCCCGGCAAGCCCGACGCGAGCCCCGTCATTGAGCGCATCCTCTCGAAAGATTCGGAGGAGGTCATGCCGCCGCCGGATACGCACAAGACGCTCAAGCCCGCCGAAATCGCCCTGCTGAAACGTTGGATCGCCGACGGTGCGCAGTATCAGGAGCACTGGTCGTTTATCGTCCCGACGCGCCCGGCGGTGCCGGTGGCTGCGGGCGCCCTGAAAAAATGGGTGCGCACACCGATCGACCATTTCATCGGCGACACACTCTTGAAATCTGGTCTCGCGCCGAGCCGCGACGAAGACCCGGCGCGGCTCCTGCGTCGCGTGACGCTTGATCTCACCGGACTGCCGCCGACGCCCGAAGAAATCGCGGCCTTTGTCCGCGATCCTTCGCCGGCCGCTTACGCCCGCGCGGTCGACCGTCTGCTGGCGAGCGATGCCTGCGCCGAGCAATTCGCGCGGCAGTGGCTCGACGCCGTGCGCTACGCCGACACTCACGGCATCCACATCGACAACTACCGTTCGATCTGGCCCTACCGCGATTGGGTGGTGAACGCGTTTCGCCAGAACATGCCGTTTGACCAATTCACGGTCGAGCAGATGGCCGGCGATCTCCTACCCAACGCCACGATCGAGCAAAAGATCGCCTCCGGTTTCAATCGCTGCCTGCCCACGACGAGCGAGGGCGGAGCGATCGCCGCCGAATACGAAGCCATCTACGCCAAGGACCGCGTCGAGACGATGTCGACCGTGTGGCTCGGCCTCACGACCGGCTGCGCGTCCTGCCACGACCACAAATTCGATCCGATCAGCAAAAAGGACTTCTATTCGCTGAGTGCGTTTTTCCGGAACAACACGATGCCCGCCATGGATGGCAACGTGTCCGACACCATGCCGAATCTCTTCGTCCCGGCCGTCGCCGACCGCGCGCGTTGGGATGCGCTGCAGGCCGATTTGACCGCCGCGCGCGGCACTGCCGAGGCCCACGCGAAGACCGTCGATGCTGACTTCGCCGGCTGGCTCGCCTCCGCCAACGCACTCGTGCCGCCTCCGGGCGACCGGAAGGTCACGCTGCGTTTGCCGCTGAACGAAGCGACGGGGCCGATCGGTATTCCCGGTTTGGCGACGCCGCCCGAGCCGACGCGGGTCGCCGGCATCTACGGCCCCGCGCCCCGCATCAACGACCTCGATCTCGTTGTCGGCCCGACCGTGCCGCTCCTGCGTGGCAGCGCCGAAAGTTTTTCGCTCCTCGTGCGCGTGGAAAACAAGCCGACCGGTGCGCTCCTCTCGTGTCTCGACGAAGACGGCAAGCAGGCCGGCTGGGAAGTGTTTCTCGAAAACGGCAAGCTCGGGCTCCTCGTCACCGACGGCAAAGGCACGATCAACGCCCGCGGTGTCGCCGCTGCGCCCCTCGCGCCGGGCAAGTGGCACCACGTCATGTTGAGTTTCGACACCGCGTCGATGCGCAGCCGGACCATCGAGGTGTTTCTCGATGGCAAGGGCGTCGCCAACTCGTCCGTTTCCGCGCACCTGCCCGGCGATGTGGTGCCGACGGCGCCGCTCCGCCTCGGCTCACGCCACGCGGCCTCGGGCGCCGCGGCGTCCCTGTTGAAAGACGGCGATGTGTGGGTGCAGGACTTGCGGCGCTACCGTCGCGGTTTCGTGGCCGCCGATGCGAAAGTTTTGTCCGACGCTACGGTTGACACGCATGCCGCTCTCGTCGCCGCGCCCGAAAAGCGCACGGCGGCGCAAAAGAAACTCCTCCGTGCGCACTATCTCGCGGCGGTCGATGCGAAGGCCATCGCGCTCGCGGCCGATGTCGATCGGCTCCTCGTGGACGATGATGCGATCCGTGTGCGCGGCGGCGTCACGCTCGTGATGGTGGAGAAGAAAGACTCCGAGCCCTTTGCCCACATTCTTACACGCGGAGAATATTCGCAGCCCGCCGAGAAAGTCGCCGCGGATACTCCCGCGGTGTTGCAACCGTTGCCTCCTGAAACGCCCCGCAATCGTCTCGCCCTCGCGCGTTGGCTCGTCGACGCGCAAAATCCGCTGGCCGCCCGTGTTACCGTGAATCGCGTTTGGCAATACATGTTTGGCACCGGCCTCGTGGAATCGACCGGGGACTTCGGCGTCACGGGCAGCCGCCCCTCGCACCCCGCGCTCCTCGACTGGCTCGCGGTGGAGTTTCGCGAGTCGGGTTGGAACTACCGCCAACTCGTGAAACTCATGGTCACGAGCGCCACGTATCGGCAGTCCGCCGCCGTCTCGCCCGCGCTCCTCGAACGCGATCCGGCCAACCGCCTGCTCGCGCGCGGCCCGCGCCACCGTCTCGACGCCGAGCAAATCCGCGACCAGGCGCTCGCCGCCTCCGGTCTCCTCGTCGCCAAACTCGGCGGCCGCCCCGTGCGCCCCTACCAGCCCGAAGGCATCTGGGAAGACGTCGCGATGAAAGAATCCACGACCCGCTACTACCGTCAGGACACGGGCGAAAATCTCTACCGCCGTTCGTTGTATACGCTGATCAAGCGCACTGCGCTCGCCCCGGCGATGGACATCCTGAATGCCCCCAACCGCGAGGTCTCTTGCGTGCGCCGCGATCGCACCAACACCCCGCTGCAGGCCCTCGTCACGCTCAACGACCCGATCTTTGTCGAGTCGTCGCGCCAGCTCGCCGCCCGCGCACTCCGCTCTGGCCCGGCCTTCGATGCCCGCCTCGACACGGTTTCGCTCCGCCTCCTCGGACGGAAGTTCTCGAAACCGGAACGCGCCATCGTTCGCCGCACGCTCGACGACGCGCTCGCCACCTACCGGCGTGAGCCCGCCACCGCGCAAAAACTCCTCGCGGTCGGCGAATCGCCCGCCGACGCCCAGCTCCCCGCGCCCGAACTCGCCGCGTGGACGCTCGTGGCGAGCCAAGTCATGAATCTCGATGAAGCGCTGACCAAGTAACCACCATGCACCCCCTTCCTCCCGACTGGCAGAACACCTTCAACGATTACAACGCGGCGCTCACCCGCCGGCAGTTTTTCCGCAAGACCGGCACCGGCCTCGGCGTCGCCGCCCTCGCGTCGCTGCTCGGCGAGCGTGCATTCGCCGCCAATGCTGCGTCGGCCTCCGCGGCCGCGACGCTCAACACCGCGATGACCGAGCCGTGGAAGATCGCGCCGAAAGCCAAGCGCGCGATCTACATTTCCCTCATCGGCGCGCCCTCGCAGCTCGACCTCTTCGACTACAAGCCGGCGTTGCAGGGGCGTTTCAAAGAAGACCTGAAGACCTGGTTGGCCGGCCAAGGCGAGCGTCTTACGGGCATGACCGCCGGCCAGGCGCAGTTCCCGCTCGCGCCCACGATTTTCAAATTCGCGCAATACGGCCAGAGCGGCATGTGGATCAGCGAACTGCTCCCGAATATCGCGAAGATGGCCGACGACGTCTGCTTCATCCGCTCGATGAAGACCGACGCCATCAATCACGAGCCCGCCAACCAACTCGTCTACACCGGCTCGATGCAGAACGGCAAAGCGTCGATGGGTTCGTGGCTTTCCTACGGCCTCGGCACGCTCAACAAGGACTTGCCCGCCTTCGTCGTGTTGCACGCGAAGCACACGAGCCCGTTTTCCAACGTGCAGGCGATCTCGTCGCGCCTCTGGGGCAGCGGCTACCTCGAAGGGCGGCACGCCGGTGTGTCGTTCCGCACACAGGGTGATCCCGTCCTCTATCTCAACGATGCGCCCGGCATCCCGCGCGAGTTGCGCCGCAAAATGCTCGACGGCCTCGGCGAACTGAACCGCCGCAGTTACGAACAGATCGGCGACCCGGAAATCCAGACGCGCACGCAGCAATACGAGTTGGCGTTTCGCATGCAGACCAGCGTGCCCGAGCTCGCGGACCTCTCCGGCGAATCCGCCGCCACCTACGAACTCTACGGCGAAGAGGCGCGCACGCGCGGCTCGTTTGCCAGCTCCGCCCTGATGGCCCGCCGCCTCGTCGAGCGCGGCGTGCGCTTCGTGCAAATTTTCCACCGCGGCTGGGATCAGCACGGCAGCCTCCCGCGCGACATCGCTTCGCAGTGTAAAGACGTGGACCGCGCCTGCTACGGCCTCGTGCAGGACTTGAAACAACGCGGCATGCTCGACGACACGCTCGTGATCTGGGGCGGCGAATTTGGCCGCACGGTTTACAGCCAGGGCACGCTCACCGAGACGAACTACGGCCGCGACCACCACCCGCGCTGTTTCACGATTTGGATGGCGGGCGGCGGCGTGAAAGGCGGCGTCGTCCACGGCGAGACCGACGAGATGTCCTACAACATCGTCAAAGACCCGGTCCACGTGCGCGACCTGCACGCGACGATCCTCCACCTCATGGGCATCGACCACGAGCGCCTGAGCTTCAAATTCCAAGGCCTCGACCAACGCCTCACCGGCGTGCTGCCGGCGTCAGTAATCAAACCGATTCTAACCTAAACGGAGCGGGCAGTTTCCCAATCGCCGCCGGCCGCGATTGGGCGAAAGGCCGCGACTCTCAAAACAGCGGCGCGTTGTTCTTCGGGTCGTTAAGCAGCGCCTCGAAGCGCGGGTCGCCTTGCAATGGGTGAAATGCGAGCCCTCGTTTCATCTCGTGGATACTGAGAAAAGCGCCCGGTTGCGTCAGCAGTCGGGTGTAAATCGTGATCGCTCCGGTTTTGTCACCAGTCCAAGCCAGCACAAATGCCAGATCGGCTTCGCATCCAGGCCCCAGCCAGGTGTCGCGCGAGGTTGGCAGCAATGCGACGGCTTTGCGGGCGCATCGCAGTGCTTCGGCCGGCTCACTGCGCAGGGCTTCGATCCGCGCAAGTTGTCCCCAACGGGCCTCATTCTCGGGCTGCTGCTCGACGAGTGTGCGCACCTGCGTCGCGAGTTCGCTTAGGCGCGTCCGGGCTTCCTCGCGCCGGCCTTGGGCGGCGAGGGCGAGTCCCACGATCATGATATCGCCTTGCGCGGTGGCCTTGCGCAGGCCGTCGAGCCGAAGTACTTCGGCGGCGTCACCGCGGGCGGCGGCGATTGCACCTTGGAACCTGAGCCTGACCGTGCGGTTCGTCTCAGCCGCTTCCATGCGGGCGGCCAATTCATCGAGCGCGCGCATGGAGCCCGTGGCCAAAAAGGAAAACCACGCCAGCGCTCGCACGTCGAAGGTCGAGCCGGCAGGCCGCATGGTCTTCGCAGCTTCGGCAAGCCGCTCCCGGGCCGCGCGTGCTTCGGGAAACCGGCGTCCCGCTTGGGCTACGGCTTCGACCTGACCCAGCGTGTCCAAGTTGCCGGGGTCCAACTCCGCCGCGGCGCGGAAATTGGCTAGCGACTCGACGAACTTGCCTTGACGGCGGAGCACGGAGCCGAGCGCATGGCGGGCGGCAGCCGAGTTCGGCTGCGCCGCGAGCACCTTCTCGAATTCGCCCGCCGCCCGGCTGTAATCACGAAAGAAGAAATAGTAGTAGTATCCGAGGCTGAGCCCCACCTCCGGACGATCGGGCGCCAATCGCACGGCCGTGTCGATGGCGATTTTGGCCTGGGCGAGTCGGGCCGGGGAGCGGTCGGTGTTGAAATTGTAAACCATGCCCAAGACACGAGCCAGCTCGGCCCAGCACAAGGCGAATGACGGATCGCGGGCCACGGCCGTCTCGAGCAGTTC
>CALRZR010000129.1:0-20614 GCA_943372705.1 Opitutus sp. GAS368
GAAGGATTTTCTGAAGACGGCCGGCGCGGACATGATCGCGCCCCAGCCGATCGAGCTCGCGCTCACGGGACAGCCCGAGATCGCGCAGGCGATGTTGTGCGGCGACGGGTGGTCGCATCTCGCGGCGTTGATCGTGCCGGACCAAGCCACCCGGGAGCTGCTAGCGGCGGGAAAAACGACTGCGGCCGACATCGAGAAGCGTGTGCAGGCGGCGGTGGATCGCGTGAATACGAAGCTCTCGGCCAAGCTGCGTGTCCGGCGTTTTGCGGTTTTAACCGAGGCATTCACGGTCGAAAACGGCCTTATGACAGGGACGCTGAAGGTCCGCCGCCGGGCCGTCCTGGCACGGCATGCCGACTTAATTGCGACGTTGGGCGAACCGGCCTGAGCTAATAACCCTAGAGGACCGCCAATCGTTGGAAAAAGGTGCCACCTTCTTGGTTGCAGCGGGTTTGTCGGGTCCGTTGCATCGCCCCCCGCGCAATCTCCAACCGCTCCAAAAAATTGGAAACAACACTCTCCGCATTTCCTGAAGCACACGTCCTAACCGGGTCCGTGGGAACCACCTCCGACCGCCCGGAAGCGGCCATCACCAATGCGGTGCGAAGTTTCCGTCGACCGGTGCATGTGGTGCACCGTGCGGAGCTGGCGGAGATGACCGTGGTGTTTGCCGACGAGCCGTTTGGCAACGACGGCACTGTGGTGGGCACGCTGCCGGCGCTTTACCCGGAATGGTTCGGCGGGCGGAGCTTCACCGAGGCACACGGGACCCGGTTTGCCTACGTCGTGGGCGAGATGGCGCGGGGCATCGCGTCCACGCGTCTGGTGATCGAGGCGGGGCGGGCAGGCGGCATCGGGTTTTTCGGAGCCGGTGGGCTGACGCTGCCGCGAGTGGAAGCGGCGCTGGAGGAAATCGCCCGCGAACTAGGCGCCGAAATTCCCTGGGGCTGCAATTTGATCCACTCCCCGAGCGAGCCTGATACCGAGGCGGCGTTGGTGGAACTGTTGCTGCGGCGTGGTGTGCGGCGCGTGTGTGTGTCGGCGTTTATGGCGCTGCAACCGACGGTGGTGCGGTATGCGTTCAGCGGCGTGCGGCGCGGGGCCGACGGCGCGGTGGTGCGTCCGAACCATGTGTTTGCCAAGATTTCGCGGCCGGAGGTCGCGCGGCAGTTTCTCGCGCCGGTGCCGGCGGAGATGCTCAATGCCCTCGTAGCCGCCGGAAAACTCACGGCTGACGAAGCGGCGCTCGCGGCGGGCTTGCCGGTGGCGGAGGATATCACGGTCGAGGCGGACTCGGGCGGGCACACCGACAACCGTCCGCTGCCCTCGCTGTTTCCCCTGATTCAGCAACTCGCGCTCGAGACGGCGCGAGAGTTTGGTTACCCGCGGGTGCCGCGCATCGGTGCGGCGGGCGGACTCGGCACGCCGGCATCGATCGCGGCGGCGTTTCAGATGGGCGCGGCCTACGTCGTCACCGGCACGGTGAACCAATCGGCGGTCGAAGCGGGAATTTCCGCGGAAGCGAAAGAACTGCTCGCCCAGGCCGGGCTCGCGGACTGCACGATGGCGCCATCGGCTGACATGTTTGAACTGGGCGTAAAGGTGCAGGTGCTGCGCAAGGGGACGTTTTTCCCGCAGCGCGCGGCAAAGCTCTACGAACTCTATCAGGCGCACGCTTCGCTGGAGGCCATTCCGACGGCGGAGCGCGAGAAGCTGGAAAAAGAAATTTTCCGCCGGCCGCTTGCCGAGGTGTGGGCGGGGTGCGTGGAGTTTTTCCAGAAACGCGATCCGCGCGAGCTGGCGGAGGCGGAGCGCGATCCACGGCATCGCATGGCGCTCGTGTTTCGCTGGTATCTCGGGCTGTCGAGCCACTGGCCGATCGTCGGCGAGGCGACGCGGCGTCTCGATTATCAAATCTGGTGCGGCCCCGCGATCGGCAGCTTCAACCAATGGGTCGCGGGCAGCTTCCTCGCACCGGCGGGCAATCGCACGGTGGCCCAAATCGCGCTCAACCTGATGGAAGGCGCCGCGGTCGTGACCCGCGCCGCGCAACTGCGCAGCTTCGGAGTCGCGGTGCCGGCGGCGGCGTTTGAGTTCCGCCCACGACCCCTGCAGCTCGCCTGAGGCGCGCGCCCAACCCAATTTCCAACGCATTTTTTCGCCGACATGTCCCAACTTCCCTTTCAGCCCATCGCTATCACCGGCCTCAGCGCCATGTTTCCGCAGGCGCGCAGCGTGGACGAATTTTGGCGGCTCATTCTCAGCGGACGCGACTGCATGCAGGAAATCCCGCCGACGCATTGGCTGATCGACGATTACTTCGATGCGGATCACAAGGCGCCGGTCAAAACTTACTCGAAGCACGGCGCGTTTCTGAAAGATGTGCCGTTCGACCCGGTCGCCTACGGCCTGCCGCCGAACATGCTGCCGTCGACGGATATTGCCCAAATCCTCGCGCTGATTCTGGCGCGGCAGGTGTTGGAAGACTGCTCGGGCGGGCAGATCGCGAAACTGAAACTCGACAGCACGAGCGTGATCCTCGGCGTGGCGTCGGCGACGGAGATGATCAGCTCGATGTCGGGCTTGCTTACGCGGCCGATGTGGATCGAAGGCATGCGCCGGGCGGGAATTCCGGAGACGCAGGTGCAGGAGGCGGCGAAGCGGATCACGGCGCTGTTTCCCGAGTGGAACGAGAACACGTTTCCCGGCTGCCTCGGCAACGTCGTCGCGGGACGGGTGGCCAACCGTTTCAATCTCGGTGGGACGAACTGTGTGACGGATGCGGCCTGCGCGAGCTCGCTGGCGGCGCTGCACATGGGCATCGGCGAACTCCAGCTCGGCACGAGCGACCGCGTGATCACGGGCGGCGTGGACGCGCTCAACACGATTTTCATGTATATGTGCTTCAGCAAGACGCCGGCGATGTCGGCGACGGGGCACTGCCGGCCGTTTTCGCAGAGTGCGGACGGCACGATGATGGGCGAGGGCGGCGGCATGTTGTCGCTGCGTCGCCTCGAAGATGCGGAGCGCGACGGCGATGCGATTTACGCGGTGATCCGCGGCCTCGGCTCGTCGTCGGACGGACGTTCGAAGAGTGTCTACGCACCGCGGCCCGAGGGGCAGTCGGTGGCGTTGCAGCGCTGCTACGTGCACGCGGGCTATTCGCCGGCGACGGTGCGGCTCGTCGAAGCGCACGGCACGGGCACGGCGGCGGGCGACATGTGCGAGGCCACGGCGTTGAAAGAAGTATTTGCCGCGGCCGATGCGGGCCGCTGCCAGTGGTGTGCGCTCGGTTCGGTGAAATCGCAGATCGGCCACACCAAAGGTGCGGCCGGCACGGCGGGCATGGTGAAAGTGGCGCTCGCGCTCCGGCATCAGGCCTTTCCGCCCACGGCGAATATCGACGCACCGAATCCCGAAATGGGATTTGGTGAGAGTCCGCTCTATCTGAACACCAAGGCGCGTCCGTGGATTCAGGCGAGCGGCGAACCGCGGCGCGGCTCGGTAAGCTCGTTTGGATTCGGCGGAACGAATTTTCACGTCGCGCTCGAAGAGTATCGCGGAGCCTCACCGGCGCCGCGCGTGCGGGCGTTCGGAGCCGAAGTGTTTCTCGCGAGTGCCGGCAACGCCGCGGACCTGGCCACGCGCGTGGCGGCTTGGACGAAACTGAAGGCGGTGGAGTTCGTCGCGGCGGCGCGCACGAGCCAGCAGGGATTTGACGCGGCGGCGGTGTGCCGCACGGCGGTGGTCGCGGCTTCCGAGGAAGATTTGGCGACGAAGACTGCGAAGTTGATCGAGCGCCTGGCGGACACGCGGGCGGGGCTCAAGCCAGCGATCGACGGTGTGCATGTGGCGACGGAAGCGCGCGCGGCAGACGGCGCCGGGCTCGTGTATTTGTTTCCCGGTCAAGGCAGCCAGAGCGTCGGGATGGCCGGCGAGGTGCCGATGCAATTTGAGCCTGCGATGCAGCAGTGGGAAAAGGTGGAAAGCCTCGGCCTGCTCGGCGGTGAGCGGTTGTGCGACATCGTCTACCCGCCGCCGGCGATGAACGAAACCGAGTCGACGCTCCAGGATGATCGCCTGCGTCGCACGGAAAATGCGCAGCCGGCGCTCGGCGCCGTGAGTCTCGGTTACTTGTCCGTGCTCGAATCGGCAGGCCTGCGTCCTGAGATGGTGGGCGGACATAGTTTCGGCGAAATTCCGGCGCTCTACGCGGCGGGAGCAATCAGTTGGAAAGATTGTATGCGTATCAGCCGCGAACGCGGTGAACTGATGGCCGAGGTGTCGCGGGATCACGACGGCGCGATGACGGCGGTCTGGCATCCCGTGGAAGAGTTGACCGCGATGCTGACCGGCGAGTCCGGCGCGTGCGTGATTGCCAACCAAAACAGCCCTCAACAATCGGTGGTGGCCGGGCCGACGGAGCAGATCGGACGGCTGGAGGCGCGCCTGGCGGCGCAGAAGATTTCGTTCCGCCGGTTGCAAGTCGCGACGGCGTTTCACTCCGAGGCGGTGAGCGACGCGTGCGAACCGTTCGAGAAATTTTTGGCGGATGTGAAATTTGCGGCGCCGAATGTGCCGGTTTTCAACAACACGACCGCCGAGCCGTATCCAACGAAAGCCAAGGCGATGCGCGCGATGCTCGCCCAGCAACTCGCCCATCCGGTGCGGTTTGCCGACCAGCTGCGCCGCATGCAGGAGGAGGGCGGCAAGATTTTTGTGGAAGTCGGCGCCGGGGCGGTGCTGTCGGGTCTCGCCCGCCAAACGCTCGGCGAATCGGCGACGATCATCGCGCTGAATCCCTCCGGTCAGACTGCGGATGTCGGCCTGCTCAACGGCTTGGCGCGTCTCGCGGTGGCCGGCGTGCCGGTGACGTGGGATCTGCTATGGACCGGGCATCGCGTGCCGGCGCCCGAAGCCAAACTCTCCGCCGCGGCGTTGCCGGTCGGCGCCTACAATCTGGGACGGCCGTATCCGCCGCGCGACGGTGTGAAAACCGCGCCGGTTCCGACTCCGCCTCCGGTGGTGGTCGCTCCTTTGTCGGCTCCCGTGACGGTGGCGCCGAAGGCCTTGGCCGCGCTGCGTCCTGAAATTTCCCGCATGACTGAAGTCCCCGCTCCGACGCCGACGGCGTCTCCGCTTCCTTCCCCGGCTACGCGCAGTGTCGCGATCGCCGCCAAGCCGGCCGTTGCCAACGACTCTGTGGCCCGTGCGCACGAGACCTTCCTGCGCGCGATGAGCGATGCGCACCGCACGTTCTTGGAAACAGTGTCGGGTGCTCCCGTATCGGCTTCGACCGCACGCACGGTGCAGCCCAGCGCCGCGCACGTGCCGCCTCCGGCTAAAGTTGCTGCGCCCGTGGTCGCGAAAGAACCCGTGCGAGCGATGGCGGCGCCTCCGGCGGCGCGCCCAGTGGCTGCTCCGGCCCCGGCGGCGGTGGTTGCCGCGGTGCCTGTGCGAGTCGCAGCTCCAGCTCCGGCGGTGGCGGCGGTAGCGACTCCGTCGGCGGCACCGGCCTTCGACAGCGCGAAAGTGATCCAGATCGTGTTGGCGACAGTCGCGGAGAAGACCGGTTATCCGCTCGAAATGCTTGAGCCGCCGATGCAGTTGGAGAGCGATCTCGGCATCGATTCGATCAAGCGCGTGGAGATTCTCTCCGCGGTGCAAAAGAAACTGCCGGGACTGCCGGCAGTGGACGCCAAGGTGATGGGCGGACTGCAAACGCTGGAGGCGATTTCCAACTATCTCGTGCAAGCGCTGGGCGCCGTGACGCAACCGGTTGTAACTGCGACGACCGTGGCGGTGGCGACATCGGCGACGAGCGCGACGGCGCAGGTGCCGGCGTTCGACAGCGCGCAGGTGAACAAGATCGTGTTGGCGACGGTGGCCGAGAAGACCGGCTATCCGTTGGAAATGCTGGAGCCGGCGATGCAGCTGGAGAGCGACCTCGGCATCGACTCGATCAAACGCGTGGAAATCCTCTCTGCCGTGCAGAAGAAACTGCCGGGCCTGCCCGCGGTGGACGCCAAAGTGATGGGCGGACTGCAAACGCTCGAGGCGATTTCGAACTACCTCACGCAGGCGCTCGGCGCGAATGCGGCGGCTGCACCGGCGCCCGTGGCTACGGCGGCTCCGGCCAAGGCGGCAGCTGCGGCCCCGGTGCTCGCAGCGGAAGCGGTGATGCCGATCGTGTTGGAAACGGTCGCGGAGAAGACGGGATATCCGCGCGAGATGTTGGAGCCGGGCATGCAGTTGGAGAGCGATCTCGGCATCGATTCGATTAAGCGCGTGGAAATTCTCTCCGCGGTGCAGAAGAAACTGCCGGGCCTGCCCGCGGTGGATGCAAAAGTGATGGGCGGACTCCAGACACTCCAGGCGATTTCGGACTACCTCATTCAACAACTGGGCGGCGGCGCGAAGCCGGCGGAGGCCAAGGCCAAAGCGGCTGCGACAGCTTCGCCGACAACGGCAGCGTCCGTGGGATCCGCAAAAGTTGCGGGGGCAGAGTTGCCGGTGTTGCGTTATCTGGTGAGCGCGCAGGCGGCGGAGGCGCCGGGCTTTGCCTTGGCGGGACTGCACCGCGTGAAGCGTTTGGCGATTACCGATGATGGACGTGGCATCGCCGCGGAACTGCGTGCGGCGCTCGCCGAACAACACGTTTCGGCTGAAGTCGTCACGACCGTGCCGAGCGACTGCGACGGGCTGATTTTGCTCGAAGGATTGCGGACCGACGATCGTCCCGAAGCAGCGACGACGGCGGCGCAGGCGGCGTTTGCGGCGGCGCGGGCGGCCGCGGTGCGCATCGCCGAAGCGGGCGGAGTGTTTGTCACCGTGCAGGACACGGGTGGCAGCTATGGACTGGGCAGTGCGCCGGTCGCGCGTGCGTGGCTCGGTGGTTTCGCCGGGCTGGCGAAAACGGCGGCGAAGGAGTGGCCGCGGGCGGCCGTGCGCAGTCTTGATATCGAATGCGGAACGCAGACGGCGCAGGAAGTCGCCCAGCGCATCGCGGACGAACTGTTGTTCGGCGGCGATGAAAACGAAATCGCGCTCAACCTCGCAGGGCAGCGTCGGCGTGTGGTCGTAATCGGACAGGGCCTCGCCAAGGCGGGCGCATCGCGGATCAACGCGAAGTCCGTGGTGGTCGCCAGCGGCGGTGCGCGCGGCGTGACGGCTTCCGCGCTCGTGGCGCTCGCGGCTGCGCATCAGCCGCGCATCGCTTTGCTCGGGCGAACTGCGCTCGGCGAAGAACCGAAAGAGTGTGCGGGCGTGACCGACGAAGGTGCGCTGAGGCAAGTGCTCCTCACGCGCGAACAACGGGCTGGGCGCCAATTGGCGCCCAAGGCGCTCGCGGCGGCCGTGCGCGATGTGCTCGCGCAGCGGGAAATCCGCGCGACGTTGGAACGGCTGCGCGCGGCGGGCAGCGTAGCGGAATATTTTGCGTGCGACACGACGGACGCGACGAGCGTCGGGGCGACGCTGGCGCAGGTGCGCGGGCGGCTCGGCCCGATCACGGCGCTCGTCCACGGTGCCGGGGTGCTGGCGGACAAACTCATCGCAGAGAAGACGCCGGAGCAGTTTGCGCGCGTTTTCGACACGAAGGTGCGCGGCTTGCAGGTGTTGTTGGAAGCGACGGCGAATGACGGGCTCGATGCGTTGGTGCTGTTCTCCTCGGTGGCGGGCCGGTTCGGCAACCGCGGTCAGGCCGACTACGCGATGGCAAACGAAGTGCTCAACAAGGTCGCGCAGGCCGAGTTTGCGCGGCGTGGCGGGCGTTGCCTGGTGCGTTCGATCAACTGGGGACCGTGGGACGGCGGGATGGTGACGCCAGCGCTGCGGGAGCATTTCCGCACGCAAGGTGTGGGGCTGATTCCGCACGACGAAGGTGCGGCGGCGTTTGTCGCCGAGTTTTCGGGCGCGGCGACAGCGGCGGAGGTCGAGGTGGTGATCGGCTCGGGCCGGCTCGATCTCGCGGCCGATCCGACGCAGCCGACCCATCGCGTCGAAATCGCGGTTTGTGCCGAGCGTTATCCGTTTCTCCTCGATCACGTCGTGAAAGGAAAAATCGTGGTGCCCGTCGCGCTGGTGACCGAGTGGTTGCTGCAAGCGGCGGCGCTCGCCCGACCGGAGGCGACGCTACGCGCGCTGCGCGATGTGCAGGTGATGAAGGCGGTGTTTGTGCACGAAGATGCGGCGCAACCGACGCTGCTGGAGCTCTCCACCCGCCCGCGCGCCGACGGCGCGGTGGAAATCCGCATCGCTGATCCGGCGTCGGGGAAAGCCCACTACGCCGCCATCGCCGACTACGGCGTGGGCGCGACGGCGCGCCTGGCACTGCCGGCGCAAAACGGCGCGGGCTGGCGGGATTTCAGTTTCGATGCGGCGGGCGCCTACGACGGCCGGCTCTTTCACGGGAAAGAGTTTCAAGTGATCCGTGAACTCGGGACGTGGTCGCGCGAGGCGGCGACGATGACCTTGGACAACCGGACGCTCACCCATGCGGGAACGGAGGCTTGGAAGATCGGGCCGGCGTTGTTCGACGGCGCGCTGCAAGCGGCGGTGCTCTGGTCCCTGGAAGCCCACGGCAAGAGCTCGCTGCCGTTGCGCATCGCGGAACTCTCGTTCACGCGGGCGGCGCGCGCGGACGAGACGGTTTCCTGCCAACTGACGGGCCGCGAACAGGCGGGCGTCGGCGCCGTGACCGATATCGACTGCGTCGACTCGGAAGGTGCGGCGATCTTCTCGCTGCGCGGCGTGGAGTGTTTCCAAGTCGATTCCTACTGGAACCCGGTGACGACATGACCGGCTTCCGGCCCATCGCGATCGTCGGGCAGGCCTGCGTGCTGCCCGGCGCCCACTCGCCGGAGCAGTTGTGGTCCGGCGTGCTCGCCGGTCGCGACCTGATTTCGCGTGCGACGGAGGCGACCTGGCAGGTGGCGGACAAACGCCGGCTCATGCGCACCGATGCGGGCGCGCCGGCGGCGGAGAAAATTCCGACGGACCGCGGCGGCTACGTGACGGGTTTCGAGAGGGTGTTTGATCCTGCTGCGCACCGTCTGGAGCGCGAGATGGTCGCGGGGCTCGATCCGCTTTTCCAGTGGCTGCTGCACACGGGGCGCGAGGCGATGCACGCAGCGGGCGTCGATACGACGCAGCGGGTGCGCGGCGGAGCGATCATCGGAAATCTTTCCTATCCGACGTATGCGCTCAATGCGGTCGCGACGGCGGTGTGGGCGGAAGAGTTGCTCGGCAAGGAGCGCGTGCGTGCGGCGGGCTTGGCGTCGCCGGACCGGCTGAACCGCTTCATGTCGGGGTTGCCCGTGAATTTGTTGTGCGAGTCGCTGCAGCTTACCCGCGGCGGCTTCATGGTGGATGCGGCGTGTGCGTCGTCGCTCTACGCGATCAAGTTTGCCTGCGACTGGCTCGCGAGCGGACGTGCCGACGTGATGTTGGCGGGCGGCGTATCACGGGTGCACGGACTGACAATTCACGCGGGCTTCACGACGTTGCAGGCGCTGAGTCCGAGTGGGCGGAGCCGGCCGCTCCATGCGCAGGCGGACGGATTAATTCCGTCGGAAGGCGCGGCGGTGGTGGTGTTGAAACGGTTGGAAGATGCGCAACGCGACGGCAGCCGCATTCTCGGCGTGATTCGCGGCGTAGGATTGGCGAACGATGGCCGCGGTTCCGGGCTGCTCGTGCCCTCGGCGGCGGGGCAAGTGCGCGCGATGGAAGCGGCGTATCGCGGCGCGGGCCTGCGGCCGAAAGACATCGATTTGATCGAGTGCCATGCGACCGGCACGAGCGTCGGCGATGCGACGGAGATCCAGAGCTGCGCGCAGGTTTTTGCGGAGGCGCACGGCGTGGCGCTCGGTTCGCTGAAGGCGAACATCGGGCACTTGCTACCGGTGGCGGGTGTCGCGGGGCTGATCAAAGTCTTGAAGTCGATGGAGCACGGCGTGCGGCCGGGCATTCTGCATCTCGACGAGCTGAACCCGGCGTTGGCGGGAACGCGCTTGGCGCCGGAGATCGCGGCGACTGAATGGAAAACCGATTCCGTGCGGCGCGCGGCGGTGAATGCGTTTGGATTTGGCGGCAACAATGCGCACTTGCTCGTGGAGCAAGCGTCGACGGCGGTGGGCGGCCCGAGTGTGCCGGGAGTTTCGCTGCCGCGACCGGTGCCCTGTGCGATCGTGTCAGTGGCAGCGCGCGTGGGCGAAGGCGCGGACGTGCGCGATTTTTGGTGGGCGGCGCTCAGCGATGCGGGCACGACCGCAAAAGGCGGTGCAGGGGCGATGAAGGAAATCCGTTTGCCGATCCAAGGGTCGGCGTTTCCGCCGAAGGATTTGGAAAACGCGCTCGCGCAGCAGACGCTCACGCTGGAGGTCGCGCACCAGGCGCTCGCGCAGGTGAAGACGGTGCCGTTCGAACGCACGGCGGTGTTTATCGGAATGGGCTGCGATGCGGAGGCGTGCCGGTTCGGGCTGAACCTGCGGCTCGAAGAATTTTTGGCGGACGTGCGCATCGGGCCGGTGAGTGCTGCGAGTGTCGCGACGGCGCGGCAGGAAATCATGGCGGGACCGGTGGCGGCGACGACACTCGGGCTGATGCCCAACGTCGTGGCGAATCGGCTCAACCGACAATATGGCTGCGGCGGCGCGAGCTGCGCCGTGTCGGCGGAGCAACTATCGGGATTGCATGGGTTGGAGCTAGCGTTGCAGGCCTTGCGCGCCGGCGACGTGGACGCGGCGTTGGTCGGGGCGGTTGATGTCGGCGCGGAACCCGTGCACGCGGCGGCGTTGGACGCGGTATTGCCGGAGGCCGGGCGTGTGGTGTCGGACGGCGCGTGCATGCTCATCCTCAAGCGCGCAGACGATGCACGGCGCGACGGTGACACGATTTACGCGGTGATCGAAGCGGCGAGCGACGCGGTGATTCCGGGCGCGGTGGACTGGACCTCCGTGGCCGAGGCGATGCAGGCACGGTGCGGCTACTGCCATGCGGCGGACGCTTTGCTGCACGTGGCGTCGGCGGCGTTGGCGTTGAAGTATCGGCTGCAACCGCCGGTCGAAGGTCGAGGCGTATTGCCGTGGGAAACTCCGGCGCAGGGACGGCGCGCGGTGCGCTTGGAAGCTTCGGGGCTGCGCGACGAAATCGAAGAGTTGTATCTCCGCGAGAGCGACGAGCCGAGCGCTCCGGTGTGGCCGCGCGATCTGCCGGCCGTGCCGGTCGCGGAAAAGAAAACTATGACGTTTGCCGCGCATCGTGCGCCGATGTCGGAAATTTTGAAGAAAATGTTGGCGAAAACTGAGGCCGAGGCGGTGACGAAAAACGGTGCTGAAGTGATGGCGCGGGCGCCGCGACTTCGGTCGGTGATAGGCGAGCGCGAGGACCTGTCGGTTGAGGATATCGAGGTCATCGTACAGGTGGCCGATGTGCCGGATGGGTTGATCGCCGAGACGATGGCGGAGGCCGTGGGAGCGGAAGAGGCGGAGACGGCGGCGCCTGAACTACCGAATGACATCGCGCTCGTGCACGAATGTTTCCTCGAAGAGATGGCGGCGGCGCACGAACTGTTTTTGCGGCGCTTTGGCGGCGGGGTGGTTGCGACGGTCGCAGTGGAAGAACCGACCGTTGTGGAAGCTGAGCCGGCGCCGGCACGAACGCCGGAGACAGTTGTTGAGCGAATCGTGGAGGTGGCGGCGGTCGTGGCCCCGCCGCAGGCTAAGCGCGAGCCGGTGCAGAAAGAGGTGAGCGCAGTGCTGCCAGGCCCGAAGTTCTCGCGTGAGCAACTGGAGCACTTGGCTTCGGGAAAAATTTCGGAGGTGTTTGGGCCCTTGTTTGCCGGGCAGGATGGGTTTCACCGCCAGGTGCGGATGCCAATGCCGCCGATGCTGCTCGCGGACCGTGTGACGGGTATCGACGCCGTGCCGGGAGAGCTCGGGACGGGGACGATTTGGACAGAGACGGATGTGCGCGCGGACTCGTGGTATTTGCATCAAGGCTACGTGCCGATGGGTATCACCATCGAGTCGGGGCAGGCGGACCTGCTGCTGATTTCATG
Source organism: Opitutus sp. GAS368 (assembly GCA_943372705.1). Lineage (GTDB taxonomy): Bacteria > Verrucomicrobiota > Verrucomicrobiia > Opitutales > Opitutaceae > GAS368. The sequence goes on from CALRZR010000129.1 coordinate 12,059, forward strand.
GATGGGGATCGACGCTTTGAACCGCAGCGACCGCACGTATCGGTTGCTCGGATGCGAGGCGGAAGTGAAGGGGCCGTTGCCGAAGGTGGGCGACACGCTGAAGTTCGACATTCACATCGACGGGCACGCGCAGCTCGGCGGCATCCGAATGTTTTTCTTCCACTACGATCTGCGGGTGGGTGAGGAAGTTCGGCTCAGCGTCCGGCACGGTCAGGCCGGATTTTTCTCGGATGAAGAGTTGGCCAATTCCGACGGAGTCATTTGGGACGCGACGACCGAGCCGGCCCCGGCCTTGCGGGGCGGCGGGAAGCCGACGCCGCCGGCGCTCACGACGCGCAAGGCGTTTTCACCGACGCTGGTGAAAGCGTTTTCGGAGGGGCGCACGCGGGAGTGTTTCGGGCCGGGCTTCGAATTGACCGAAACGCATTCGCGGACGCCGCGGATTCAGGCGGGGCGCATGTGCTTCCTCGATGAAGTCACGGGGTTCGACGCCGCGGGCGGACCGTGGGGACGCGGCTACCTGCGGGCGACGACGGCGATCACGCCGGACATGTGGTTCTTCGACGGACACTTTAAGAACGATCCCTGCATGCCCGGCACGCTGATGCTGGAGGGCGCGGTGCAGGCGATGACGTTCTTCCTCGCGGCGATGGGCAGCACGGTGCGGCGGGACGGCTGGCGGTTTCAGCCGGCGAAAAATGAAAACGTGCTGATGCGTTGCCGCGGGCAGTGCGTGCCGAGCTCGCGGGAGTTGGTTTACGAAGTATTTGTCGAAGAGTTTTCCGAGGGCCCGGTGCCGACGTTGCGGGCGTCGGTGATGGCGTCAGTGGACGGGCGGAAGGCCTTCTTGTGCCAAGGACTCGCGGTCGAACTCGTGCAGGATTGGCCGCTGGACGAGATGCTGCGCAGCGGTGAGATCGTGCCGACGAAGCGGGCCGAGTCGTTCGCGTTGGATGGATTTGTCTTTGATCACCGCTCGCTGCTGGCGTGCGCGCTGGGGCGACCGAGTGAGAGCTTTGGGCCGACGTTCGCGGTGGCGGATCGACCGCTGTCGCTGCCGCGCTTGCCGCGGCCGCCGTATCATTTCATGACGCGCATCGTGGAGTGCCGTGGTGCGATGGGCCGCCCGGAAGCGGGCATGTGGGTCGAGGCGGATTTCGATTTTGCGGCGCGCGATTGGTTCTTTGAACGCAGCGGAAACCGCACAATGCCCTCGTGCGTGTTTATGGAAGCGCTGCTGCAGCCCTGCGGATGGCTGTCGAGCTTTGGGCGCGATCCGAGCGGGCAGACGACGGACATTTTCTTCCGCAACCTCGACGGCACGCTGACGTGGAGCGAAGAGCTGCGGCCGAGCGACGGCACGCTGCGCGTGCGCACGGAGCTGACGAACTGGTCGGAGCTGGGCACGATGATCATCGTGGGCTTCCGGTTGGAAGCGCGGCTCGAGGGGCGGGTCGTCGCGAAGATGGAAACGTCGTTCGGATTTTTCCCGGGCGATGCATTTGCGAACCAAGCCGGGCTGGCGCCGAGCGCGACGGAGCGGGAATTTTTTGCGAAGGAATCGGCGACGCGAGTGCGGTTGCGCGGGGTCGATGCGGAGGCGTTTCCGTTGCCGGGCGCGGTGCTCGCGAGCGATCCGCTGATGATGCTCGACCGCGTGACGGGCTGGTGGCCGGAGGCGGGCGAAGCCGGGCTCGGAATCGTGCGCGCGGAGAAGGACGTGAAGGCGTCGGATTGGTTTTTCCAAGCACACTTTATGGGCGATCCGGTGCAGCCGGGCTCGCTCGGCATCGAAGCGCTGGTGCAATTGCTCCAATGTGCGATGCGCCTGCGCGGGGTGGGCAGCGAGTGGGGAAGCGCGGCGCGGTTCGAGCCGGTGGCGCTCGGCGAGGCGCTCGTCTGGAAATATCGCGGTCAAGTGGTGCCGACGAACGGACTGATCACGACGCTCGTTGAGGTGCTGAAGATCGAGCCGAGTGGGGCCAACGCGATCACCGTGTCGGCGCGGGGCAGCCTGTGGGTGGACGGGAAAAAGATTTACGAGACGCCGAAGCTGGCGATGCGCGTGCGCCGCGATGACGAGAGCAAGGGAAGCCTTCAGGATGGGCCGGCTCAGACGGGTGGGGCGGTTGAGAAGACGTTCAGTTTGACCGCGACACGGTGGTTGCACGATCACCGGCCGAGCTTCACGTCGTCGGTGGTTCCATTGACGGTGATGTTGGACGAGTTGGCGGCGGCGACGAAGGCGGGAGGCGCGAAGCTGACGGAGATCGGGGAGTTCGCCCCGACGCGGTGGCTGGTGTGCGACGAGAAGGATGGCGTGAAAGTGAAGATCGAAGCCGATGCCGTTGGCGCCGGCGGCGGAAGAACGGAGGCGAAATTGTCGGTGTGGCGTGAAGCGAAGAAAGTAGCGCTGTCGCGCTATGACGTGGTGGGGGCGACGACGTCGAGTTGGGCGGCGGACTATCCGGAAGCACCGGCGGCCCTCGCGCCGTTGAGCGCGCCGCTCATCGAGTCACCTTACACGAGCTGCGAGACGACGCACGGCCCGGCGTTTCAAGTGTTGCGCGAGACGCGGCGTTCGCACGAAGGCGCGTCGTGCGTGATGGATGCGGGCGGCGGCACGGTCCCCGTCGGAAAAATTCATCCGGCTTTACTCGACGGCTGCACCCATGCGGTGCCGTTTAGTGAGTTGACGGAGTGGTATCCGGAAATTCCGAAGAACTGGAACGGACTGCCGCGGGGAGTGCAGCGGGCGCGGTTTTTTGGAGAGACGCCGACGAGCGGTGTCGTGCGGTGTGAGTTGCGGCCGCGCGGGCTGAATCCGGTGACGGGCATGCCGCTGGCCTACGTGCAGTTCATCGTGGGCGAGCGCGTGTGGTGCGACATGGAGATGGAGTTTGCGCTCCTCGACGGGCGTCCGTTTGTCGGAGCGGCCTTCTCGGCGCGCCGGGCGTTCATGCGCGGGGAAGAGTATCAGCACATCCGTTTCAGCGCGCGGGACGGCGCGGTGAGCCGCTGGACGACGGAGGACATGGCGCGTTTTCAGTGGATGCCGGGACAGCTTGAAACGGTCTTTAATGTGCCGGTGGGGACCGCGCCGGAACGGCTGGCGCTCGCGATCACGGCGAAGGAGCACATCGGGCATCAATTGGCGGTGCATCCCGCGCACGTGGAGTTGAACGCGAACGACACGCTGGCGACGTTGCCGCAGTTTCCATTGCAGGCTTGGCCGATTGCGACGCGCGCCGAGGCGGGGCGCGTTGAGGTAAGCTCGGCGGGCGACGCGGTGCTGAAGGCAACGCGCGGGGTGAGTTTGTTTGGCGGCGCGTTTCTGGAGGATCTCTCGCGGGCGCTCCGGCAGAGCTATGTGCGGCATTTCCGGCTGGTCGATCCGGCGGCGCTCGAAGCGCTGAAGGGCCGGCCGTTTATCATCTGCGGAAACCATCAGACGGCGATCGAATCGATGCTGTTCACGGATGTGTTTTCACGCTGGGCGGGGTTGCCGGTGACGACGGTCACGCGGACGGAGCACGCGTCGAGTTGGATGGGGCGACTGACGGATTTTCTGTGGAGGTATCCGAAACGGGCAGTCGCGGTGAATCCGCAGTTGTTGTTCGACCGCGACCAGCCGGCGTCGTTTTTGGCGATCATGGAGAGTTACAAGGCGGCGCAGGCAACGGTGCCGCACTCGCTGCACCTGCACGTCGAGGGCGAGCAGGCGTTGAGTTGCCGTCATCGCGTGAAACGGATGAGCGCGGTGTTTGTGGATTTGGCGCTCGATCTCGATTTGCCGATTTTACCGCTGCGCTACAGCGGCGGGCTGCCGGTGGAGCCGTTGGCGGAGATCGTGTCTTTGCCGGTGGGATTCGGGCAACAGGACTACACGTTGGGTCAGCCGCTCATGCCGGCGGAATTGCGCCGGCTGCCGCGACCGAAGGCGGCGGAGTGGGTAGTGGACACGATCAACCGGATGGCGCCATTGCCGGAAGACGAAGTGCCATTGGCCGGGCCGGCGGGACGAGCCGAGCGGATTCGCACGGTGTGTGCGGAACGCAGGGTGACCGAGATTCAGGCGGCCGTGATCGTGGCGTTGCAGACGCTCAGCGATCCTTCGGAGACGACGCGCTCGATTTTAAATTTTCCGACGGGCGGCGCGGCCGGAATCGTGGCGGCAGCGGACGAAGTGGCGTGGCACCGCGAGGTGGCCGGTTGGCTCTGGGGCGCGGACGACCGCATCCACGGAGAGTCGGAGCACTGGAAAAAAACAGCCAAGACCTGAAGGAGCGGCGATGGCGGAAGGCGCGACGAATTCGGAAAGGCTGTTGCGGTCGCTCGAAGCTTTTTGCGAAAGCTGCGCGCAGGCGGGCATTGAGGTAGCGGTGCGGCGCTCGGGAGAGAAAGTCGGGAGCGGTGCGGAACGACGAAAGCAAGAATCGGCGGAGGCGCGGTGGTTGGCTGGCGAGATGTTGGCACGGCAGGGCATCCATAATGCGGCGATCGCGCGGCACGAAAAAGGTTTTCCGGTTTGGCCGCGCGGTTGGGTGGGGAGCCTCTCGCACAGCTCCGGATGGGTGGCGGCGATTCAAGGGCGCGGTGCGGCGCTGCACGGGGTGGGCGTCGACATTGAGAGTCCGACGCGCATGAAGCCGGCGATGTGGGCGCACATCATGACGGCGGGGGAGCATGAGACGCTCGCAGTGTTCGATCAGGCCGAGGCGGCGCTGCACGCAACGGCCATGTTTGGAGCCAAAGAGGCGCTCTTCAAGACACTGTCGCCGGCAGGAGTGGCCGTGCCGGGATTTCTCGAGGTTGAAATCGTTTGGCAGGGCGCGGGGCGCTTCGAGGCGCGGTGCGCCGGTGCGACCGTCTTGGGTATCAGCGCCGCGTTTGACGAGATGGTGGTCGCGGCGGCGTGGTGGCCGGCGGGCTGAACGACGCGACTATTCTTTGGGCCGACGGCCGACGCCCCAGATGAGCCAGCCGGCGAGGGCTACGAGCAAAATGAGCCACCAGAGGTAACGTAATTCGCGCGCCGCCATTTCGGCGAAGGCGGCAGCGCGAGGGAAAAAGACGACGAGCAAAACGCCGACGACGACGAGGACTCCGAATTGGTAGAAAGCGCGCCGGCGCGGGGTCATGGAGTCGGCGATTTTTCGACGGGTCCGAGAGGCAGGAGGAGCGCGGCACCGGTATTGTCGACGCCGGAGGGGACGACCATCGGGGAGCGACCGTTCCAGCGTTCGACGATTTTCCAACGGAGGAAGGCGGGGCTTTGGCGTAGCGCTTCGCCGCGCACGCGAATGGCCTCAGCTTCACCCTTGGCGCTGATGACGGCGGTTTCGGCTTCGACCTGGGTCTGAACCTGGGTAAAGCGCGCTTGGTTGGCCTGCTGTTCGGCCACCATCTTCGCCTCGATCGCTTTCTCGAGTTCGTTGGAGAGGTTGATATCGCGGACGACAATGTCTTCGACGACGAGCAGGGTGCCGATCTTTTGGGAGGCGGCGGCGAGAGCTTTCTTTTTGATGTCCTCGCGGTTCTTCACGATCTGCTCGGCGGTGAGAAGGGCGGTGACTTCTTTGATGGCCTCTTGCACGCGCGGGGCGATGAGACTGTCGAACGGATCGCCGGCAAACTCGCGGTAAATTTGGACAACGGCGGTCTCGGGCACGCGGTAGAGCACGCGGAGGTCGATTTTTACCTGCTGGAGATCGGACGAAAAACAGTCTGCGCGCACGGGTTGGGTGCGCTGGCGGACGTTTACCGTGACGATGCTCGTGACGAACGGCATTTTGAATCCGAAGCCCTCGGGGAGGAAATCGTCGGCAGTTTTGCCGAGCGTAACTTTAAGTCCGCGGGAGCCGGGCTCGATCACGTAGGTCGCAGCCGTCGACATGATCATCAGAATGAACGCGAAGACGGCTACGCCAATGAGTTTGGGAACGACGAGAGGATTCATGGGTTCAGCGTCGGGCCGGACTGTTCGCATTGGCCGGTTGGGTGGTGGAGGGGGCATGGGACTTCTGGGCTTTGAGGCGTTCGATGTCTTGGAGCGTGAGCATCACTTTGTCGCCGCCGCCGATGACGACGGGCGCGATGCCGTCCCATTTGTCGACGATCTGGAGATCGACGAAGGCGGGGTTCTTTTTGAGTGCGTCGCCGCGAATCATGATGGATTCGGCTTCGCCCTTGGCGCGGATGATCGCGGTGTCGGCCTCGATCTGCACGCGCTGCTGAAGATACTTCGATTTGGAAGCTTCCTGCTCCTGGACCATCTTGGCCTCGATGGCGTGTTCGAGTTCTTTGGTGAGGGCGATGTTTTGGATCACGATATCTTCGATGACGAGGAGGTTGCCGAGTTTCTGCCGGGCGATTTCGAGTGAGCGGGTTTTGATTTGCTCGCGGTTTTTCACGATCTGCTCGGCGCTCTGCAAGGCGGCGACCTCCTTCAAGGCCTCTTGGACGCGCGGGGCGACCAGGCTCTCAAACGGGCTGCCGAAATAGTTTTGGTAGAGCTTTACGACGGAAGACTCGGGAATGCGGAAGAGGACCTTCAGTTCGATCGTGATTTGCTGGAGATCGGAGGAGTAGCACTCGGCTTTGTCCTCGGCGGTCTGCTGGCGGATGGAGACCTGGGTGATGGTGGTGACGAACGGAGCTTTCAGGCCGAAGCCCTCGGGTTTGAAGGCGGTGGAGACTTTGCCCATGGTGACCTCGACGCCGCGGTAGCCGGGGCGGACCACGTAGGTGCCGGACGAGGCCATGATGACAGCGCAGAAGATCAGCAGGCCGACTCCGATCAGTTTGGCGATTCCTTGGGGACTCATAGTGGTATGGTGGGCAAAGAGGAGCGCGGACGCGCAGCAATACAAGCCTCGGTTCGCGCGAGAGGCGGTTTCTGGAAAAAAGGCGCGCCGTTCCAAACGCGGCCGGCGCGGTGGCGTGGATCAGAGCGTCGGGCGGGTGCGCAACGCGTGGGCGAGCACGGACTGGGCGTGGGCGAGCTCGGCGCCTTCGAGCGGCAAGCGCGGCGGGCGGACGGTGGCGCTGCCGCAGCCGGTCTCAGCCTGTATCCATTTAATATATTGCACGAACTTGGGCACGGTATCGAGGCGCAGCAGGGGAAGAAACCACTCGTAGAGCGCGCGGGCTTTGGCGTGGTCACCGGCGATCGCGGCCTCGACGAGGACAACGGATTCGCGGGGAAACGCGTTGACGAGTCCGGCGATCCAGCCGCGGGCGCCCACGGCGATGCCCTCGACGATGGCGTCGTCCATTCCGACCAGGAGCGCGAGGCGGTCGCCGAGGAGGGCGCGGATCGCGGTGACGCGGCGGGTGTCACCGCTCGATTCTTTCACGGCGTGCAGCGTGGGGAACTCGGCGGCCAGTTCGGCAATCTGCGCGGGGAGGAAGTCGGTTTTGTAGGCCGGCGGATTGTTGTAGAGCATGCACGAGAGCTTGGTCGCGCGGAACACGGCGCCGACGTGGGCCTTGGTTTCGCGCCAGTCGGTCGTGTAGGTATAGGGAGGGAGAACCATGAGACCTGCGCAACCGGCCTTGGCGGCGGCGCGGGCGAGCGCGACGGCTTCCGCGGTGGAGAGCGCGGCAATGCCGAGCACCACGGGCACGCGACCGGCGGCGGCGCGCACAGCGGTTGTGGCGACCGCGATCTTCTCCTCGAAGCTCAAGGTGGCGGCTTCGCCGAGTGAGCCGCAGCACACGAGTCCGGTGCAGCCGCTGGTGATCATCCAGCGGCAGTGCCGCGCGAAGGCGGGGTGGTCGACGGCGCCGTTGGCGCGGAGATTGGTGGTGAGGGCAGGGATGACGCCGGTCCAGTTCATGAGAAGCGATCAGGGTTAAGGAGTGCGAGGGAGAGGGAGGGCTTTTCGCCGGAGAGGATTTCGGCGACGAGTTTGCCGGTGATGGGTGCGAGGCTCAGGCCCATCATGGCGTGGCCGGTGGCGGCGCAAAGATTTTCGTAGCGGGCGAAGCGTCCGACGTAGGGCAGGCCGTCGGGCGCGCAGGGGCGCAGGCCGTGCCACACGGGGAGATCGCGGAAATCTTCGGCGGTGAAATCGGGAAAATAGCGCGGCACGGATTCGGTGATGCCGGCAACGCGCTCGCGTTGGATAGATTCGTCGAGTCCGGAAAGCTCCATCGTGCCGCCGATGCGAAGCGTGTCGCCCATCGGCGTCACGGCGACGCGAGCTTCGGTGAAAATCGAACAGAGCCGCGGGAGCTGGCGGGGGCGCGGGAGCGTGACGCTGTAGCCCTTGCCGGCCTGCATGGGGAGTTTGAGGCCGAGCGAGCGAACGGTGGCAGGAGACCAAGAACCGCCGGCGAGGACAAATTCATCGGCGGAGATTTCGCCGCGCGTGGTGATCGCGGCGGCGAGTTGGCGGCCGCTGGTGCGCCAGCCGGTGACGTCGGTGGACCAGAGGAACTTCACTCCGGCGGCGCGGGTGAGGCGCAGGAGCGTCGGCATAAGACGCTGCGGTGAGAGATGGCAATCGAGTGGAAAATAGATGGCGCCGGCGACGGCCATGCGCACGTCGG
>CALRZR010000130.1:0-20591 GCA_943372705.1 Opitutus sp. GAS368
GACCTGACGATGGTGCGCAATCCGCGGGGCGGCTACGTGCACAACGAAAACGACTCGCCGCATTTTGCGAACGTGCGCGAGCCACTGCAGCTGGTGAACAAACATCCGAACATGGAGCGCCCGATGTTGCGGCTGCGCAGCCAGCTCGCGCTCGAGCTGATCGACACGAACGAGCGGCTGTCGCTGGAGGACGTCGTGCGGCTGAAGCATTCGTATCGGATGCTGCTCGCGGACCGCGTCAAACCGGATCTGCTTCGCGCGGTCGAGTCGATGCAACCCGTCGGGGAGGTCGTGGCCGCGCTCGATTTGGTGCGACGCTGGGACAACACCTCGTCGCCGGAGAGCCAGGGCTCGGTGCTGTTTGCGCTATGGTGGCAACGCTACGCGCCGAGTGGAGAGCGCCGGCAGCCGTATGCGTTGCCATGGACGGAGGCCGACCCGCTCAAAACGCCGCGCGGCCTGGCGGATCTCGAGCGCGCCGCGAAGACGTTTTCCGAAGCGGTCGCCGAGACGACGCGGCGCTACGGGCGGTGGGATGTCTCGTGGGGCGATGTGCACCGCCTGCGCCGCGGCAACGTTGACGTGCCGATCGGCGGTGGCTCGGGGCAGCTCGGTCATTTTCGCGTGCTGACTTTTGCGCGTGGTCAGGATGGAAAAAACGTGGTCAACGGCGGCGACGGCTGGGTGCTTGCCGTGGAGTTTGGCGAAGAGCCGCGGGCCTATTCAGTGCTCGCTTACGGTCAAAGCGCGAAATCGGAATCCCCGTGGCACGCGGATCAGGCGGCGATGTTTGCCCGGGGAGAAATGAAACCGGTGCGCTTCGCGGCAGCCGAGGTGGAGCGACACGCGGTGGTGAGGTATCGCCCGGGCGCGCCGTCTGCAGCTGGGGAATCGGCGCGTTAGAAATTTTGGATTCGCCCCGGATTTCGCGGCTTGTGGCGGACTGGCGAGTTGCAATCGTGCCCGTCCGCTTTCTGTTACCTACATCCCCATGAGACTACCCCACGTTTTGGTTTTATCTGCAGCGACTGCTGTCGCTTTCACCTGTGCGCAGGCCGCCCAACCGGCGACTTCACCCGCGACGCCAACCGAGGAAATCAAGCCGGCGACTTCGCCGGCTGCTCCCGGCACCGCCAAGCCCAAGGTAAAAAAACCGAAGAATCCCAATGACCCGGACGATGCGGCCGAGGAGGTCGTAGCGCTCTCGCCGTTCACGGTTTCCGACACCGACGACAAATCTTGGCAGGCCACGACGACCCTGATCGGCAGCCGCACCAATCAGGAACTCATCAAGGTTCCGGTAAACGTCGATGTGATCACGGCCGAGTTTATGCGCGATCTGGGCGCGTTCAGCATGGACGATGCAGCCCGGTTCGTGGCGGGCGTCGACGTCACGCCACGGCTCGAATCCCGCAACGACGAGCGCATCAACTACCGCGGTCTGAGCACGGGAGGCGCGTCGCGCAATTTCTTCACGTGGTATGTCCCGTCGGACGCCTATAACGTCGAGCGCTACGATTTTGCCAAGGGCTCGAACTCGCTCATGTTCGGCGACTCTTCGCCCGGCGGTCAGGCGACCATTTACACAAAGCGCGCGCGTTCGCGGAACTCGACCGAGCTCTTCGCGAGCTACGGCTCCTACGAGACGTTCCGGTTCCAAGTGGATGCCAACCGCAAGCTGCACGACAAGGTCTTCGTCCGCGTGAACCTCGCGAATCGCCGCAACCGGACCTACGTCAAGGGCACCAACGACGTCTTCCGCGCCGGCCACATCGCGCTCACTTACGAGCCGTTCAAGACGACGACGATCCGCGTCGAGGGCGAGCGCGGCACCACCCACCGGGTGCGCGCCGACAGCGCGCTGGCCATCAACGACGTGGCCGCCGCTGGTCGCGCGTTCGCAACTAACAACCAGTGGTATTACACCTCCGACGGAGAGATCCTCCAGCGCACGGCCACCAACCCGCCGCTCGCGATCGATCGCAGCGGCCCCTCCGGCAATCAGGTGTCGCTGCTGCAGGGCCAGACGCAGGCCGTGCGCCTGCCGAACGGGACGTTCAGGACCTTCAGCGGCTTCGACCAATACACGAACATGCTGGGCACGGTGGACTACAACAACCGCATCTTCAACGTCGCCAACGCCACAATCGAGCAGCGCATCGGCAAGCTCTCACTCGAGTTTGCCTACAACCAGCAGTTCCAGCACGAGGACCGGAACGACAATTCCTTCGGCACGAGCCAGACGCCGCCCGTGCTCAGTGTGGACAGCACGGGCCGCCCCTACATTGAGGAGGCGATCGGCGGCGCGGCGTTCAAGGTCTTCGGCAACGTCGTGAAGGCCGGGCGCGTCGCGGCGGTCTACCCGTTTGATTTCGGCCGTTTCGGCAGGCAACTCCTCGTCGTCACCGCCCTGCAGCAGAAGGACCTCAAGCTCTCCCAGCGCTTCGGGCTCTACAACTCCGCCGCACCGGGGCTCGCGGCCAACAACGGCATCCGCCTTCGCGCTTACCTCGACGACCCGGCCTTCGGCAGCACGAAGTTCTTCGATCAGTTTCTCATTCCCAACCTACCCAACACTCCGACCTTCAAGCCTGAGTTCTACTATAGCTCGACGGTTACGGGGCCGTTCGTCGACATCCGCTACGCGCGCACGCAGACCGCGTCGCTCTCCGGTGACTATTTCAAGGGACGCGTGAACACCCTGGTCGGCATGAGCTGGAACGCCCTCACGCGCAAAATCCCGAAGGAATACACCTACACTCCTGATGCCCGCGGCCACTTCGTCCACCCGGGTATGCCCGAGGACAACCCCGCCGCCTACGAATACGATCCGCGTTTCAACCTTTCCGCCGTGAGCAAAATGGCGGGTCTCACGGTCGAAGCGTGGCGCGGCGAATGGCTCCGCGTGATCGCGATTGGCTCGCAGTCGGAGTCGTTCAACTGGCAGTCGCGGCAGGTATTCTACGGCCCCGACATCGGGCCCGTGCGTGGCAATACCAAGGAGGTCGGTCTGCGCTTCGAACTTTTCCGGAAGCTCACTTACAGCGTTTCGTTCTACGAAACGAAGCGCGTCAATGCCGCCTACGCGTGGAATCCCGATGTGCTGAATCTCACGCAGCTGGAGGATCTCATCAACCCGAACAACGTCCTCCCCGGCAGTCCAAACTACGTGGAGGTCGTGAACGGACTGAACAACGAGCGCCGCACGGTGAACTCTAACGAGCAGTCGCGCGGCATCGAGATGACGCTGCAGAGCCAGCGCTGGCTCGGGCTGCAGTCGCGACTCTCGTTCTCGGCGAACAACGTGCGCGCGCAGGCGGACTTCTCGCAGTTCCGTGCCTACCTCACCGCCGCCGAAGAACGCACGGCCGCGGCCAATGCGCCCGGCGGTGATCGCACGTTGGCCGAGCTCCCGGCGGTGTTGACGAACGCGCGCAACGTCCTCGGCTCAAATACGCTGACGGACAAAGTCTCCGGCCGCCGCAGCGTGCCCTACACGGGCAGCTTTGTGCTCGACTATCAGGTGCCCCGCGTCCGCGGCTTCCGCGTCGGTCTCAACGGCATCTTCACGCCGGACTACAACGTCTACATCCGCGACGGCGTGCCTTACGAGGCCGGCGCGTCTTTCCCGCTGCATGGCTACCTGCTTTACGATCGCCGCATCCTGAAAAATTATCAGACGACGTTTCGCCTCGGTTTGAACAACATCTACGACGTGATGAATGGCGACAGCCGCTACCGCATTACCGGCGCGACCTCCTATAACACTGCGGCGGGTCGTCCTAACTTTATCTATCGTTACGCCGAACCGACGACGTGGAGTTTCAGTGTGGCCACGCGGCTGTGAGGTGGGGGACCGCGCCGTAACCGGCGCGGCTACCGGGCGGACTGCTCTGCATTTGATTTGGATGCAGCAGCAGTTTTTGAAGCGGGGACTTCGCGATTTGGTCGCGAAGCCCGCCGCCGGTTTTGAACTCAGCTCGGAATCTCGGGTTCGACGAGTTTCGCGAGTTGTTCGAACGATTCCTGCCAGCCGAGGTAGCACATTTCGGCGGGAATGACGGCGGGCACACCGGCCTGCTCGACGTGGACCTCGGTGCCGCAAAGGACTTTTTTCAACGTGACGGTTACGGTGATCACACCGGGCAAATTCGGGTCGTCGAATTTGTCGGTGTAGCGGAGGCGTTCGTGGGGGACGAGTTCGAGGTATTCGCCACCGAACGAGTGGCTGTGGCCGGTGGTGAAATTGGTGAACGACATCTTAAAGGTGCCGCCGACTTTGACGTCGGCGTGGTGCACTTTGCCGGTGAAGCCGTAGGGCGGCAGCCACTTCGCCATCGCATCGGCGTCGAGGAAGGCGCGGTAGATTTTTTCGGGAGACGAGCGGAGGACGCGGTGCAAACGAATGGTGTGGGTGGACATGTTATTTCGGTCGGACGGGGTGCGGGAATTGCGGAGCTGGCACTGAATCAACGAACGAGTGACGAGTGTCAGGACACGAGCGCTGATTCTTAGAGAGAGAAATTCTCGGGGCGAAATTAGGCGAAGACGGCGGCGCGCTCGACGGCGTTGAGTTCGCGCCATTGGCCCGGGTGCAAATTGCCGAGTGGGAATTCGCCGATGCGGGCGCGGACGAGCCGGAGCGTGGGGTGGCCGACGGCGGCGGTCATGCGGCGGACCTGGCGGTTTTTGCCTTCGATGAGTTCGAGGGAAAGCCAGGCGTCGGGGACGTTCTTGCGGACGCGAATCGGCGGATCGCGCGGGGGCAGGGCGGGTGCGGCGTCGAGCAGGCGGGCGCGGCACGGCCGCGTGCGGTAGTCGTCGATGGCGAGGCCGCCACGGGCGAGAGCGGCGAGCGTAGCGGGGGAGGGGAGGCGTTCGACTTGGGCCCAGTATTCGCGGCGGTGGGCGTGCTGCGGATCGAGGAGGCGGGAGTTGAGGCCGGGTTCGTCGCTCAGGAGGAGGAGGCCTTCGGAATCGGCGTCGAGACGACCGAGGGCGTAGACGTTTTTCGGCAGGCGGAACTCCGCGAGCGTGCGCCAACGCGAGCCGGGCTCGGGCGTGAATTGCGAAAGGACGCCGTAGGGTTTGTGGAGGGCGAGGAGCACGGGCGGGGAAAACTCCAAGGACCAAGTTCCAAATCTCAGGGAAAGCTCAATCACCAAAACGGTAAAGGCGGGGGGACCGGTGCGGCGGCGAGATTCCGGCTTGGCGTAGGCCGGAGGATTAGGGCAGCGTCCGCGCTTCCCAATGAGCGACAATTCGAAATTTTACGCATGCATCATGGCTGGCGGCAGCGGCGAGCGGTTCTGGCCGATGAGCCGGGCGCAGACGCCGAAGCATTTGCTGAAGCTCCTTTCGGAGCGGACGCTCGTCGAGGAGACGGTGCGGCGCCTCGGGACGGCGGTGCCACGGGAGAATATTTTTGTGCTGACCAATGCCGTGCAGTTGCCCGGCACGCGGGCGGCGCTCGCGGGGCTGGTGCCGGAAGCGCAGATCGTGGCGGAGCCGGCGAAGCGCGACACCGCGCCGGCGGCGGCACTCGCGACGGCGCTCGTGCGGGCTCGCGGCGGCGAAGGGGCGACGCTGGCGCTGTTGCCGGCGGATGCTTTCATCGCGGATGCGGCGATGTGCGCAACGCAACTCGGGGCGGCGCTGGCCCGGGCGAACGAATCGGGGGCGATCATGACGATCGCGATCAAGCCGGACCATGCGGCGACCGGTTTTGGGTATTTGGAAATGGGTGACGAGCGGGCGACGAGCGCGCACGGCACGGTGCGCGCGGTGAAGCGTTTCGTGGAAAAGCCGGACGTGGCGACGGCGCAACGCTACGTGGAGAGCGGGAATTTTGCGTGGAATGCCGGGATGTTTTTCTGGCGCGTGGGGACGTTTGTCGCCGAGGCGGAGCGCAATGCGCCGGAGTTGGCGCAGTTCATCCGCGAATTTCCGTCCGGTGATTTTGCGGCGTTCCTTGCGCAGCGTTTCCCGGTGCTGCCGAAAATTTCCGTCGACTACGCGATCATGGAGAAAGCGCGAAGCGTGGAGACGTTGTTGGCAAAGTTTGACTGGGACGATGTCGGGCTCTGGACGGCGCTGCCAAAACATCTGCAGAAAGACACGGCGGGGAATGCGACGCGCGGGGCGGTCGTGGTGGCCGGGGCGAGCAACAATATCGCGATCAGCAACGGGCGCACGATCGCGCTGTGCGGTGTGCAGGATCTCGTGGTCGTCGAGACGGCGGATGCGATTCTCGTGTGCCACCGCGACTCCGTGCAGGACATCAAGAAAGTGGTGCAGCAATTGCCGAAGGAACTCCTGTAGGACGGGGGCGAGATCGGAGGGGCGACGCGATCGCGGACGGAAGGCGTGCGCAGGAGGACAGTCGGCAGTTGGGAGCCGTCGCTCCGCGGGGAAGCGTAGGCAGAAAAAAGCCCGCCGGTGAGGGCGGGCTGAAACGGTTCGCGGGTCGGGAGACCTGCGGCGCGGGGAGGTTTAGCGGCCGGACTTGGCGGCCTTTTGGCGGGCGCCGTTGTCGAGGATGCGCTTGCGGAGACGCAGGCTCTTCGGGGTGACCTCGAGGAGCTCGTCGGCGGCGATGTATTCGATCGCGCGCTCAAGCGACATCTTGGTGGCGGGAGTGAGGCCGGCGGCCACGCCTTCGCCCTGGGAGCGGAAGTTGGTGAGCTTCTTTTCGCGGACGGCGTTGCAGGCGATGTCTTCGTTGCGGGGATTTTCGCCGACGATCATGCCTTCGTAGACCTGCTCACCGGGGCTGACGAAGAGTTTGCCGCGCTCTTGCACCATGAGGAGGGCGTAGGTGGTGGTCTCGCCGGCCTCGGTTGCGATGAGCGTGCCCGTGATGCGGGTAAGCACTTCGCCGGCGTAGGGGCCGTATTCCTTGAAAAGGTGGGAGGTGACGCCGCGGCCGGAGGTGGCGTTGACGACGTCGATCTCGAGGCCGATGAGGCCGCGCGTGGTGATCGTGGCCTCGATCATGGTGGAGTGCTGGAGCTTCTCCATGTTCGTGAGCTGGCCTTTGCGGTTGGCCAGATTCTGCATGATGGAGCCGACGCACTCGTCGGGCACCTCGATCCACACGGTCTCGAAGGGCTCGTGGCGCTGACCATCGACGGTCTTTTCGATCACGGTGGGGCGGGAGACGAGAAGCTCGTAGCCTTCGCGACGCATGGTCTCGACGAGGACGGCGACCTGCATGGCGCCGCGGGCGCGGACGTTGAAGACACCGGCTTTGTCGGAATCTTCGATCTGGATGGAGACGTTGGTCTTCAACTCGCGCATGAGGCGCTCGCGGATTTGGCGCGAGGTGACGAGTTTGCCTTCCTGACCAACGAGCGGGCCGTCGTTGACGCAGAACTGCATCTCGAGGGTCGGCGGATCGATCTGGGTGAAGGGGAGGGCGTGGCCGTTTTCATCGGCCGTGAGGGTGTCGCCGATGTCGACGTCCTCGAAGCCGGAGATGCCGACGATGTTACCGGCGACGGCGGATTCGACTTCGCGTTGGCCGAGACCGGTGAACTCGAAGACTTTGGTGATCTTCGCGCGGATGCGTTTGTGATCGGAGTGGCGGACGACGAAGACGGGGTCGCCGACTTTGGCGGTGCCGCCGAGGATCTTGCCGACGGCGATACGGCCGACGTAGTCGCTCCAATCGATATTGGAAACGAGCATGTGGAACGGATCGGCGGGCTTCGCGAACGGCGGCGGGACGTGGTCGATGATCGTCTGGAAGAGAGGGGTCATGTCCTTCTTCTCATCGCCGAGCTTGAACATCATGTAGCCGTCGCGGCCGGAACCGTAAACGACGGGGGCGTCGAACTGCTCGTCGGTGGCATTGAGCTCCATGAGGAGCTCGAGCACCTTCTCATACATTTTGGCGGGCTCGGCGTTGTCGCGGTCGATCTTGTTGATGACGATGACGACCTTGAGGCCGTGCGCGAGGGCCTTGCGGAGCACGAAGCGGGTCTGGGCCTGGGGACCGTCGTAGGCATCGATGACGAGGAGCACGCCGTCGACCATGCGGAGGGCGCGTTCGACTTCGCCGCCGAAGTCGGCGTGTCCGGGGGTGTCGACGATGTTGACGATCTTGTCCTTCCAGTGGACGGAGGTGTTCTTGGCCTTGATCGTGATGCCCTTCTCGCGTTCGAGGTCCATGGAGTCCATGGCGCGCTCCTGCACCTGTTGGTTGGCTCGGTAGACGCCGCCTTCCTTGAGAAGTTGGTCGACGAGGGTGGTTTTGCCGTGGTCGACGTGGGCGATAATGGCGATATTGCGGATACTCTGGTTCATGGGCACAGGCTGTCTTTGGTTGGAAAAAGAGGCCCAAAGTGCGCCGCGCGTTTGGCGAAAGCAAGGCCGAAGGCAGGCGGGCGCCGGGTTGTGACATTGGCGACCCGTTGCTTCTTGGGAAAAACAGGCGGGCGACGGCGGCGTCGGGGATCGGCCCGCAGTTACCTGACCTCCAAGGGAAGGCTCTCCGAGTGGCTGTTGAACTCGGGGGCATACAGGCACTGGATCTCGGCGAGGCCGGTCTGGTAGCGGCCTTTGAGCTGCACCCGGGTCGAGTATTCGAAGACGTAAACCCCCTTCGGGAGGTAATCGATGAAGTAGTGGGACGCGGTGTCGCGGGTGGATTCGTAGTAGGCGAGGCCGTCCTGATAACGGTAGCGGCTCAGCACGTTGACGGGTTCGGTGCCGCTGCCGCGCTGGTCCTTCAGGTGCACGTATTCCATGTCGCGGTCTGTGCGGAGTTCGAGGCGGACGACGAGTTCGTCGCCGACGGAGACCGGGCCGGTGACGGCTTTCAGCACCGGGCCTTTGCCGGTGTTTTCCCTGATCCAGAGTGTCTTTTTCAGTTTCAGCGGAGTCGCCTCATGCGGGGTGATCTTCGCGATGTCTTCGAAATACTGCCAATGAACGCTGCCCCAACTCACGCCCTCGTCGGTTTTCTTAACCGTGATCGCGCCCATGGCGGGCTTGATCTCACTGGCGGCGAACTTGGTTTGGTAGAACCCGGTGCCGGCCTCGGTCTTTTCGGGTTTGAGCGTTTGCCCGGCGAGGGCGACTTCGACGAGGGCGTCGCTGGTCAGGAATTTGCTGCCGCGCAGCAACAGCCCGTAGATCGCATCGGCGGTGGCCTTGGTGGTTTTCCAGTCCTGTGTCTGTTTTTGTTTGAGGAGCCAAACTTTGCAGTCCTCCACGGCCGCAGTGTCCTGGGTGACCTCGGCGAAGGCTTCGATCATGAGCGCCTGCGTCTCGATCGGGGCACGATACCACCACCAACTGAATTCGGTATCGCGCCAGAAGCGGCCGAGTTCCTCGTCGGTGACGCTGCGCTCTTTGAGCGAAGCCACGATCGCGCGGGGGACGTCTTGGTCGCCGAAACGTTGCAGGGCGAGGGCGAGGTGCGCCTGGCTTTGGCGGGAATCGACCTTGAGCCAAAATTTGCGTGACTGGCTGAGGAAGAAATCGATGGCCACGCGGTGGGGCTCGGCAATGGGCTGGTCGGTGAGGAAGAAGCTTCGACCGTAGAGGTAGAGCGCGTCGAGGTAGCTCGGCGCGTAGTCCTGCGGGGAGGGATTTTGGAGAATCCGGCGGTGCCGTTCGGCCATCCACGCGTCGAGGGCCGTGAGCGATTTCACGGCGGGCTTCGCATCGAGGGTCACGCCGAGGTGCCGCAGGCGGCCGAAGCCAGTCATGATGTAGAGACTGATGAATTCGCTGGAGGGGCCGCCCGGGAACCACGGCCACAGGCCATCGGCGCGCTGCCGCTCCACGAGGGTGCGGAGTCCGCGGGCAGCTTCATCATTGAGACGGTTGGCTTCGAAGAGGAGGCCGACATTCCGGCGAGCCTCGCTCTCGGCCTTCGCCTGACGGAGCCACGGCGTTTCCTCCAACATCACGGATTTCAGGTCCTGGTTTTTCTCCAACGGGCTGTCGAGGGCGGGCGTGTTTTTCCAGAGATCGAAGATGCGGCGGATCTTTGGGTCGGAGCCGGCGATGTGCCGGGCGAGCGCGTTGGCGTAGAGCCGATTGAAGACCTGCTCGCTGCATTCATACGGATACTCCATCAAGTAGGGCAGGGCCATCACTGCATACCAGGCGGGCTGCGAGGTCATCTGCACGGTGAGCGACTGGTGGCGCAGGGTGTCGGAAGCGCCGGACCCGAGGAGTTTCGCGAAGGAAAACTGTTTCGTGGACTGACCGCGGACGGGGAGCGGGAGCGACTCCGCCACGAGGATACGGCGGCTGAGCACGGGCAGAAAACCTTCCTCGCCATCGCTGGAGTGCGCGCTGGCGGCGACGGCCTTGTAGGTGAGAAAGCCGAGGCCGTCGGGCACCGCGATGCGCCACGAGAAGGTCCGCGATTGTTTGGCCGGAAGCTCGAAGGTCTGTTCGGTGGCGCGATGGCCGAGGAGATCGTCTGCCGGTGCGAGCGTCGCCGCATCGGCGAAGGTGAGTTTCACGGTGCCGGTCTGCGGTCGGTCGGTCTGATTGCTGACCTTGACGGTGAACTCGAGCACGTCGCCCTCGCGCACGAAACGCGGCGGGTTCGGCTCGACCATGAGGTCCTTGGCGGTGACGACCCGGTCGGTGAGAAAGCCGCTGCGCAGTTCCTTGTCGTGGGCGAAGCCGAGAAATTTCCACTCCGTCAGCGCCTCGGGCATGGTGAACGTGAGCTGCACGGTGCCGTCCTTCTTCGCGAGCAGGTGGGGAAAGAAGAAGGCGGTTTCGTGCAGGTTTT
This sequence comes from Opitutus sp. GAS368, assembly GCA_943372705.1. Lineage (GTDB taxonomy): Bacteria > Verrucomicrobiota > Verrucomicrobiia > Opitutales > Opitutaceae > GAS368. The sequence continues at coordinate 10,763 of CALRZR010000130.1, forward strand.
TGCGGGCGGTGACTTGAGTGAGATCGGGCTTGGGAGGGAGAGGGGGCTCGGGGGCGACCGCACCCGAACCGGTCATCACCATGGGCGCGGCGGAGGCCGCGTTTGTTGTGAGAGTGCCCGTTTGGGCCGCGCTCATGGAAAACGCCTGCAGTTGGACGGCATCATAACCGCCTCCACCGAACTCCTGCGCGCGACCCAGCGCCACGCCATATCCACCGCTCGCACCGAAGCCCCGGCCCCAAAGGTTCGCGACGATCTCCGGTGGGTAGGCGCGGTAGCGCCAGTTCGGTTCGCGAATGGCGGGGCGGTCCCAACCATCGACGATATGGAACGGGTTGACGCTGTTTTGAAACTCGGAAGTCGTGCGCTCAAATTCCGAGCGAAAGACGGAGAAGGCCTGCGGCCACGAATGCGGGGCGAACTGGTCGAGGGAGGCATCGTAGAGCGCGGCGACCATCTCGGCGACGTGGGCCTGGGCGTTGGGGCCGGACACGGTGGCGGTCCACGTCTCCGGCTGACCAGGAACGAGTTTAGAGCGGAAGCGCTCCCATTTCACGGTGAGCTGTTTGTCCGACCACGGCACGCTGACGACGCGCTCGTTGATGTAGGCCCGGTTTTCCCGGACGTAGGTGACGCGCACGGTAAAGCCTCCGCGCATCTCTGAGGTGACAGGTAGCTCGATCCGTTCCTGCGTGCTTCGGGCGGAAGTCCAGTAGCTTTGCAACCGCTGGCCGGCGCACTCCAGTTCGACGAACGCGCGGCCGGAATCGTAACCGGTGCCCCACACCGCGGAGAAGGTGTCGCCCGGCTCAAGCGACCACTTGGGCGCGACGAATCGGTTGGCGCGTTTGATCGCGTAATGCGAATCGCGCGGAGCGAGCACCTCGACGGTCTGACGCGCCGTGACTTTTTTGCCGAAGCGGTCGGACGTCTCGAGTGAGGCGCGGTAGATGCCGGCCTGCAGCGGTGCGGTGATTTTTACGGCGCCGGTGGTGTCGGTTTGGAAGGGCAAGGTGGCCACGACGGCGCCGAGTTCCCATGTGTCCGGGTTCGCGGGATCGGGTTTCGGCTCGGGTGAGGTGACGCGCCCTTGGAAGTGATCGCGCGGCATCGCCGCACGCGCCACGGCTGCCGGCTGCTGGAGGGCGTGGATCGTCACGGTGCCAGTGGCGGCCTGCGGCGCGCCGTCGAGCGATTTGGTGTCGAGGGAGAATTCCACCGGCCGGTCCGTGCTTTGCCACTCGCCGGCGGTGAGCGAGGCTTGGAGGGCGGTGTAGCCGGCGCGCACGATGCGGGACTCGGAGCGCGTCTCGCCGGTTGTGTCGGTGACGTCGGCGTGGACGGTGAACGCGAAGATCGGTTCGTCTTTGGCGGGAACGGCGCGGTCAGGGGCGGCGGGGAATTGCACTTGGAAGGTGCCGTCGGGTTGGGTGACGGCGGTGCCGTGCGCGATGGCCGTGGCCTCCGGGGGGCTTCGCCACCACCACCAGCACCAGTAGGGGAGCTGCACGGAGCGCTCGACGCGCCATTTCACCTTCGCCCCGCCGATGGCGGCACCGGTATAGGCGGTGGCTTGGCCGGTGACGGTGACGGGCTCGCCGAGTTTGGTGGCTGAGGAAGGCGGACTGATTTCTACGCGGAATTTCGGGCGCTTGTATTCCTCGACTTGAAAGCTGGCCTGGCTCGGCCGGTCGAGCACCTGCAAGCGCATGTGTCCCGACACGCGGTCGCGCGGCGCGGTGAAGACGCCGCTGAATGAGCCGTAGTCATTGGTGCGGTGCTTGGCGCGGGCGATTTCCTGTCCTTTGGCATCGTAGAACACCACGGTGAGGTTGAGTCCGGCGATGACGGAATATTTGCCAGCGTCGCGATCATGGCGGAGGGACACGCCTTTGTAGTTGATGGTCTGACCGGGCCGGTAGATCGAACGGTCGGTAAAAAACACCGTCTCGGTGTCGGCGCGGTCGCGAATCGGGCCGAGGTTGTGGCTGTGGATTTCCCCGTGGCTGGAAACGGCCTGACTACGGGTTTCGGCGAGGAGGACGACGGGACGGTTTTCGGTGGTGGTGAACCGGAACAGCCCATCCTGGTCGGTCTCGGTCGAGGGCAGCGGCGTGAAGCGCCCCTGGCCGTCGCGCTGCCAGAGCTTCACTTGCGCACCCACCACCGGGTCGCCACTCTCGGCCTGGAGCACGAAGCCGCTGTGCTTGCCGCCGTCGATGCGCGTCCGCAGCACCAGGGCGAGATCGCTCACCCAGACGGTGGCGACGCTGAGCTGATCGGCGTTGCGGCCGAAGGAGGGTTCGTGGCTGGCCACGATGACATAGAACCCGGGCTTCAACGCGGTCGGTGCGGGAAGGTATTCGGTGCGCAGTTTGAAGTCGGTGGTCGGCGGCAGGTCAGCGCTCCACGCGAGCGCCGGCGCCTGAGCGAGAAGTTTTTCAAGTCGTGTCCGAGGTATATAGTTGTCCGCGCCTGATTCCTGAAGGTGGGCGCTGAAATCGACGGCGATGGCGCGAAAATAGACCTTCGTGATATTGCGATAGGTGAGGTCGAGCGTGGGCCAGGGGGCATTCCAGACAGTCTCGGTGGCGAGTTCGGCGGACTTGGCCTCGAGGCGTGCGATGAGATTAAAACACAGCGCGCCACCGGCGGATTCGGGAAAGGTGTCGAGCCCGCGCTGGGCGAGGGCGCGGGCCTGCGCGGGTTGCTGCTCCTCGTCGAGCTGGGTGGCCAAGGCGGCGAGCGCGCGGGCCGAGATCTCGTGGCTGGAGGTGGCATCGATGAAGCGGCGGAGCGCGGACTTGTAGTGGTCGCCCTTGTCTTCGCCGCGGGCGACGTTGCGACCGTAGCGCAGGCGCGCGAGGTCGGCGTCGTAGTAGGCGGCGCGGTCGGAGTCTGATTGGTGAAACTTCAACAGCGCTTGATAGAGCGCGATGGCCTTTAGTTTCGGCGAGGTGCGGTCCGTGGTTTGCGGTGTCCAGCGGACGAAATCAGCGGGAGCGGCGAAGATCGGGCTGCTGGCCTCGACCTCAAACTCGTCCTCGGCGGTGACGGACGCGTGTTCGCCCGTCTGGTAAAATTGCAAGGCTTCGTAGGCGAGGAAGTCGAAGAGAGTGGGGCGATAGACGTCCGGCACGGTGCCGATCGGCAGGAGGGTTTCCCAGTCGCGAATCGGCGAGGCCTTGAGGGCTTTTTCGTCGGCGAGCGCGGCGACGAAATGACGGTCGATCTCGGCGAGGATGCGCGCGAGATCCCACGTCTGGAGGTCGGGGCCGGGTGCGGTGGCGGTCTGGGTGCGCTGCATGAACCGCCAGCGGTTCTGTTGGAAGTAGTGCCAATACCAATGCGCCAGAATTCCCTCCAACATCGGCTTCATCGCTCCGGGAGCCTTGGGTAGCTCGGCCTCCAAGCGGACAATTTTTTCTTCGGGCTTGTGGCCCTGGATGGCGCCTTGGAGGGCGATTTTTCGGCCGATACCCTTTACCGCCTCGGCATAGGATTTCTCGGCGAGCGCGGCGGTGATGATAGGTTCCAGCCGCTCGATGGCGGTCTGAGGCAGACCCTGCTGGGTCGCAGACTCCACTTCACGCCACGCGGCATCGCGCGGACCGGCCCGGCTTCCGGGGGCAAGCACGGCCAAGGCAAGAACGCACCAGAGCAAGGGGGATTTCATGGTGAAACGGAGCTGCACAAACAAAACAAACGGGCGGGTGGTTTATTAGAAAAAAATGCCGCGGCGGCGGTGCGTGGGACCGCTTGTGATCGTGAGTTGGATGAAACTCGGCGGTCGCGTCCGTGCAGTCTGCGTCGGCGATTTTGAGCGTCTGTTTAGCCTATTTGACGGGGTGGGTTTCGTCTGGATGTCCGGACGCGTGGGTTTGCAGAGCGCGCTAACGCATGACCACAAAGTAGGTGGTGTAGAAGGCGAACCAGCCGTAGCTGTGGACGCGGAGGCGGAATTCTTCGGATTGGTGCCGGAGGAGGCGGCCGGCTAGCCAGACGACGGTGGAGGTGAGCGTAAAGCGGGCGAAGCGGGCGACGGCGGCGGCGGCGAGGAACAGCGGCAGTGAGATGTCCTGCGCGCCGGCGTGGACGGCGTAGAGTTTGAAGGGCTCGCCGGAGAGCGCGCCGCGGGCGAGGGCGGTGAGGCCGTCGGCATCGAGGGATTGCGCGGTGCGGATGAGGAGCTCGCGGGAGATGCCGGGCAGCCAGTCGAAGGCGTTGAGGAGAAATTGCGTCGCGCCGTGGCGGGCGGCGAACCACAGCACTGTGCCGCCGAGCAGGGCGCCGGCGACAGCCCAGAGGCTGGCAAGCAGGGATTGGCGGAAATCACGCAGGGCGACGCGCGTCAGGAGCACGTCGGGCACGATAAAAAAGACGGTGGACTCCGCGAAGCCCCACGCGAAGGCCAAGAGCTGGGGGCCGGCCGGTCCGGTGCGGGTGCGCTCAGGCGCGTGGTAGGGATGCGAGGCTTCGCTCATGAAGGGCGAGGTGTCTCGGCAAGGGCGCGGCGGGCGCGGTTGAAGATCGTCACGACGAGGAGGAGATTGGTGAGAACGAGTGCGATGGTGAAGCGGGCGTGCGTCGCGTAGCCGAGGCCAGCGAAGAGGGCGAGGACGCCGAAGACAAAGGCGCGGTCGCTCTTGCCCATGGGACCATCGTAGCGGCGCGTGGCGCCAATTTGGATGCCGACGAGGCCGGTGAGTTCGGTGACGATGGCGAGTGTGGTGGCGAGGACGACGAGGCGGGCGTCGAAGCCGGGCACGAAGGCGAGCGGGAGGTAGAGGGCGGTGTCGGCGAGGACGTCGCCGACCTCGTTGAGCACGGCGCCGAGGCGGGATTTCTGGGCGTGTTCGCGGGCGAGCATGCCGTCGATGGCGTTGAGGGCCATGCGCACGAAGAGGAATGCGGGGAGAACAAAGAGCGGCCAGCGCGCGGTGGGGAAAAAGGCGATACAGGCGCCGACGGCGATGGAGAGGAGCGCGGCGGCGACCGTGACTTGGTTGGCGGTGACGCCGGCGGCGAAGAGGGCGCGCGCGACGGGGCGCAGAAGATTTTGGAACGCGGGCTTGATGTCGTAAATGGAGGCCATGGCGCGGTTAGGCAGGACGGGTTTTATTTAACCACGGATGGACACGGATGAACACGGATGGCGGAAACGGGGAGACGGAGGAAGCCCACGAACTACACGAACGACACGAAAAGGGACGAGTCGGAGGAGGCCCACGGAACACGCGGAAGACACCGAAAAAAGGAACGGCATTTTGAAGCACAGAGGAGGCGTGGAGAAAGGCAGGTGGGACACGTGCGGGTTTGCTCTCGGTGTCTCGGTGGTGAGAGTTCATGACGGCTGGCTCAGGTGAAGAAGTAGCGCACGAGGTGGAAGAAGACGGGGGCGGCGAAGCAGATGGAGTCGATGCGGTCCATGACGCCGCCGTGGCCCTCGATGAGGTTGCCGTAGTCTTTGACGCCGCGGTCGCGTTTGATGGCGGACATCACGAGGCCGCCGAAGAAACCCATGATCGTAATGACGAACGAGAGTGCGGCGGCTTGCCACGGGTTAAACGGTGTGGCCCACCAGAGACCGGCGCCGACGGCACTCGCCGAGAGGACGCCGCCGATGAAGCCCTCCCAGGTTTTCGAGGGACTGAGGACGGGGGCGATTTTGTGGCGGCCGAAGAGTTTGCCCCAGACGTATTGGAGGACGTCGCTGATTTGCGCGACGAGCACGAGGAAGAGGACGAGGCGGGCGTTGGCGCCGGTGAAGCCGGGGATGTCGAGCATCAGGAGCGCGGGAACGTGGCTCACGAAATAAACGCACACCATGAGGGCCCACTGGATCTTGGCGGTGCGCTCGAGGAAGTGCTGGGTGTCGCCGCCGAGGGCGCAGCGGATGGGAATGAAGAGAAAGGCGTAGACGGGGATGAAGATCGCGAAGAGGCCATACCACTGTTGCGCGACGAGAACGTATTGAGCGGGGACGACGATGAAGAAGGCCCAGAAGAGTGCGCGGTGATCGGCGGCGCGCGTGGGCGTGAGCGTGACGAATTCGCGGAGCGCGAAGAACGACGTGAGTGCAAAGAGGATCACGGAGCCGAGTCCGCCGGTGAAGAGGGCGACGGAGAAGATCGCGACCATGACCCACCAGGCGCGCACACGGGCGTCGAGGTTGGCGATGACGGGGCTGATTTTTCCCGCGGGTTGACGGGATTTCAGAATGGCGGTGATGAGGCTCGAGAGCGCGAGGAGCGCCACGATGCCGCCGACCATGAGGAGTGTGGCGCGATCGACGGACATGGGTCAGGGGCGCTGGAGCGCGACGAGGGCGTTTTGGGCGCGGGCGAGGAAATCGTTCTTCGATTCGGCGGCGTCGAAGGCGAGGGGCGCACCGACGGCGAGGGTCGCGACGAGCGGCACGGGGAGAAAATCGCCTTTGGGCAGAATGCGGTTCAGGTTGTCGAGGAGGACGGGAACGAGGGGTATGGCAGGGCGGGCGCGGGCGAGATGGTGGAGCCCGGACTTGAACGGCTGGATGTGGCCGTCGGGGCTGCGCGTGCCCTCGGGAAAAACAATGAGCGACGCGCCGGCATCGAGCGCGACGATCATGGGCGTAAGCGGATTGGTGGCGACGGTGACGCGTTGGCGCTCGATGAGGACGGCGCGGAAAACGCGGCCGGCGAGCCAACGGCGGAGGGGTGTTTTTTCCCAGTAGTCGCGACCGGCGACGGGGCAGACGCGACGACGTTGGGCGGGTGGGAGCGCGGCCCAGATGGTCGCGAAGTCGAGGTGGCTCGAGTGGTTCGCAAAGACGATGCAGGGCGAGTTGGGGAGCGCGGAATTGGGGAGCGCGCGCACGCCGCAACCGAGACGAATCGCGGCGGCGAGGAGATCGGACGCGAGGCTCATGTGGGCGGGTGCGAGGTGCGGGTGAGGTGCAGACGGGCGGGGGCGTGGAAGAAAAGGGCGGGTCAGAGACCCTGCCCTACTTTTCGATCACGGGGTGAATTTGCGCTCTTTGAACCAGTAGAGGAGTTGGTCGGCCCAGGGTGGGGCAGGGCGTTTTTCGCTGCCGAGGCCGAGGCCGTGCGCGCCTTTTTCGTAGATGTGCAGCGAGGGGAAACCGCCGGCTTTGCGGAGGGCGGCGGCGAACAGCAACGAGTTTTCGACCGGCACCGATTTGTCTTCGACGGTGTGCCAGAGGAAGCACGGCGGCGTGTCTTTGGTGACCTGAAGTTCGCTGGAGAGGAATTTCACGAGCTCGGGATCGGGCGTGGCGCCGAGGAGATTTTTGCGCGAGCCGGAGTGGGCGAATTCGAGGAGCGAGATGACGGGATAGCAGAGAATGCCGAGATCGGGGCGGGAACTCTCGCGCTCGACGGGATCGGCGGCGTCGGGTTGGCCGGCATCAAAGTGCGTGACGAGTGTAGAGGCGAGATGGCCACCGGCAGAGGAGCCGATGACGCCGATGCGGGCGGGATCGCGACCGTCGCGTTTCGCGAAGGCGCGCAACATGCGCAGGGCGCGGGCGGCGTCGTTGAGCATCACGGGGTGGCGGTAGCCGTTGGAGCCGAGACGGTATTTGAGGACGTAGGCGGAGATACCGTGCTTGGCAAAAAACTCGGCGTAGCCGGTGCCCTCGTGTTCGGCGAGGCTGCCGTAGCCGCCGCCGGGGAGAATGAGGATGGTGGCGCCGGTGTCTTTGGCTTTGTCGGCGAGGAAAGGGGTGAGCGTCGGGATGTCTTGCGGGCGTGAGCCGAGGGCGCCGGGGGCATCGCCTTCCCAGAGGCGAATCGGGCCCATGATGAGCGGGTAGGGCGTGACGGCAGGAGCGGTGCCGGCGGGCGAGGCGGGGGCGGCGGATTTTTTCTCGGCGGCAGACAACGACGTGGCGAGGGTGAGAGCGAGGAGGGCGGGGTGGAGAAGACGGGCGAGGCGCATGGTGTTGGGCAGGGAGGAGAGAGGCCGAGGGGAAATCAAACGAGAGCGCGTCCGGAACGACGGGCGACGGATTGGAAGCGGTTCGCACGGGTTTGGGAATGCGAAAAGCGCACAACACGCGGCGGCGTTCCCCATGCGCAGGGGCGCGCGACGGCCGCAGGATGCCTCGCGGGTGGCGGCGAGTGGCGAGGAGCGGAGATCCGGGTTCGCCTGGACTACGGCGAGGGGCGGCGGCGGCGAAGGTGGACGGCCAGCGCGAGGGCGGCGAGACCGGCGAGGGCGGCGTAGGTGGACGGCTCGGGGATGGCGCTCGCGGTGAAGTTCAGGTTGAGATTGTTGCCGGATTGGGCGAGCGACCATGTGCCGCCGTCGAGTGCGTTGGAAAAGCCGGAGGTGTTGACCGTAAATTTGTCGGCGCCGAAACCGCTGATGCCGCCGCTCGCGGTGGCGATGGTGTAGGAGTAGTTCGTCGAGGAATTGAAGTTGATGACGTTGCCCGCGGCGTTGCCGGCGGTGAGGGAGGTGAGGTTGATCGCGAACGGAATGGCGTTGGTAGCGGTGATGTTCAGCGAGCCGGTGATATTCAGCAGATCGTAGTTGGTGCCAGCGAGGCCGGTGGCGTTGTTGATTTCCCAGACGTAGGCGCCGCCGCCGGCCCAGGTTTGGCTGCCGGTGTTGGAAGTGCCGGGGGAATTGCCGGGAGAGTAGGTGCCGTTGAGTTGGAGCGCGCCGGTGAAGGAGCCCGCGCCCGCGAGCGTCGCGCCACTGGCGACGGTGACGGCGCCGGTGCCGAAGGCGGAGCCGGTGGAGTTGTTGATGCGCACGGTGCCGGCCTGGATGAACGTGCCGCCGGTGTAGGTGTTGGCGCCGGTGAGTTGGAGTTCGCCCGCGCCTTGCTTGATGAAGATGCTGGGCGCGGATTCGGTGATGTTGCCGGTGAGCGTGGTCGTGGCGGTGTTAGTGACGTTTAACGCTTTGAAGCCGCTCAGTGTGACGGCGCCGGAGAGTGTGAGGGCCTGAGTCCCGCTGATGGTGGTGTCGGTGTTGAGAGCTACCGCGTTCGGTAGCGTGGCAGTCGAGGCGGCCTGCAGAGAACCGCCGTTTAAGGCGAGACTGCCCGTGCCGAGGGCGGAACTGCCGCCAACTAGGATCGTGCCGGCAGATAACGTGGTGCCGCCGGTGAACGTGCTCGCGCCCGAAAGCGTAAGGATCTCCGTAGTATCTTTGATAAGCGAGCCGCCTCCTGAAATCACGCTCGTGAATGAGGAAGCGTCGGAACGTGAGAACCGTAGGGTGGCGCCGGTGATCAGATTGACTGCGGAAGAGAGCGATCCCGTCGTGCCGCCGTTGCCGACCTGCAGCAGTCCACCGTTGATCGTGAAAATACCGGTGTGTGAATTATCGCCGGTGAGCGTCAGGGTATTTGAACCCAGTTTTGAGACCGCTCCTGTGCCGGAAAGGGCATTGGGGAAAACAACCGAATCTGAACGGTTGAGTGAGAGGGTGGCGCCGCCGGCGACGACGATGTTCCCGACGACAGAGCCCGTGGTGCCACCATTGCCGATTTGGAGCGTGCCGTCGGAGACGATGGTGCTGCCATTGTAGCTGTTTGTGGCGGTGAGAATGAGCGTGCCAGTGCCGGACTTGGTGAGGCCGCCTGTGCCGGAGAGGATGCCGGAGAAAGCGGTGGAGGTGTTGTCATCGCCGGCGGTGAGGGTGCCGGCGCCGAGTGTGACGTTGCCCGCGCCGGCGAGCGAGCCGATGGTTTCGGAAAAACCAGCGAGGTTGAAGGTGGCGCCGGAGTTTACGCTGAGGGCAGTGGTGTCGACGAGGCGGTTGGCGGCGCCGAGGGTGAGGCTGCCGGCGGAGAGGGCAGTGCCGCCGGTGT
>CALRZR010000131.1:0-20535 GCA_943372705.1 Opitutus sp. GAS368
CCTCCGCGCCATGCGCGATCTTGAAACGCTCAACAAGCACCCCGGCACCGCGACGAACGCGATGTGCACCTTCCTCGCGATCAACACCAGCAGTATCCAACTCCTCCCGACGACCGCCATCGCCCTCCTCGCCGCGCAGCAATCCAAAGATCCCACCGCCATCGTCGGCACCGCGTTCCTCGCCACCGTCTGCTCCACCATCGCAGGCGTCTCCGCCGTGAAGTGGATGCAAAACTGGCGCATCTTCCGCATCCGCGCCGAAGACACTCCCGCCACCTCCGCCGCACCCGCGACCGCGGCCAGCTCCGGCGAATCCGACTCCGTCCTGCCTTTCGAGCCCTCCCCGCTCACCACGTGGGGCCGCGCCGCGCTCGGACTCATGTTCGCGGGTTTCGCCGCCGTGCTCGCGTGGATGGTGATCGCCCCCGCGAGCTACCACGCCGCCACCGCCGCGCTGCACACGCAGATCTTCCCGTCCCACGTGCCGCTCCCCAAGTGGGAAGACACCTCCGCCCAACACGTCGCCCTGCGCACCGTCGGCACCCTCTCGCTGCTCGCCGTGCCGTTTCTCCTCGTGCTATTCCCGCTCTACGCCTCTCTACGCGGCGTCAAAGTCTACGAGGAATTCGTCGAGGGCGCGAAGGAAGGTTTTCAAGTCGCCATCCGCATCATCCCGTTCCTCGTCGCGATCCTCGTCGCCATCGGTATGTTCCGCGGCGCCGGTGGCATCGAAGCGTTGAAGAGCGCGCTCGCGCCGTTGCTCACTCCCCTCGGCTTCCCGCCCGACCTCTTGCCCATGGTCCTCGTGCGCCCGCTCAGCGGCAGCGCCACCACCGCCCTCTTCGCCGAAATCGTCCAACGCCTCGGCCCCGACTCGCTCACCACGCGCATGGCCGGCACCATTTTCGGCAGCACCGAAACGACCTTCTACGTCATCGCCGTCTACTTCGGCTCCGTCGCCGTCCGCCGCGCCCGCCACGCCGTCGCCGCCGGCCTCATCGCCGACCTCGTCGGCGTGATCGCCTCCGTGATCATCTGCCAACTCATGTTCGGCTAACCCAGCGGCCCCCTCGCCGTGAAGAAGCACGCCTCCCCCGGCACACCGCACTCTGCCACCCCGCACCCTGCCTTACTCTGTGCCCTCTGTGTCGGCGCTCCGTGCCCTCCGTGACTCATGCCTTGATGAATTTAACCTGAACTCCCCCGGCAACCCCCACCGCCAATTCCCGTGCACCCCTCACGCCACCTACGCCTCGCGATTCTCTTGCTCGGCGTTCTCGCCCACGCGCTCACCACCCACGCCGCCGCCGCCTCGCGCCCCGACATCCTCCTGCTCATGCCCGACCAATGGCGCGGCGACGCCCTCTCCGCCGTCGGCCACCCCGTCGTCAAAACACCCACGCTTGATCGCCTCGCCCGCGACGGCGCGCTCTTCCGCCGCGCGTATTCCACGTGTCCGTCCTGCATCCCCGCGCGCCTCGCGCTGCTTACCGGCCTGCATCCGTCCACGAGCGGTCTCGTCGGCTACGCGCCGTTTCCGATCAAACACCCCACGCTCCCCGCGCTCCTCGCCGAAGCCGGCTACGCGACCGTCCTCGTCGGTCGCAACATGCACCAAAATCCGCCGAACAAATCCATCGGCTACCAACGCGAACTCCTCGGCTCCACCTACCTCTCCGACGATGACTACGACCGCGCCCTCCGCGCCGCCGCCCCCGAATCCCGCGGCATCCGGGCCGTGATCGAGAGTCTCGGCGTCACCACCAATTTTTGGCAGGCCAAACCCTGGCCCCACGCCGACGAACTCCACCCCACCGCCTGGGTCGCCGCGCGCTCGCAGACCGTCGTCGCCGAGACCGCCCCGGCCCAACCGCTCTTCCTCACCGCCTCCTTCTACGCGCCGCATCCGCCGCTCTTCCCGCCGAAATCCTACTTCGAAAAATACCTCGCCGCCGCCCTCCCTGCGCCCGCCCGCGGCGACTGGGTGAAATGGGACGCCCTCTCCCCCGACGGCGACCGCAACGGCCACCGCATCCGCCTCGAAGGCGAAAAACTCCGCAACGCCCAAGCCGGCTACTTCGGCCTCATCGAACACCTCGACGCCCACCTCGCCCCGCTCATCGCCGCCTTCACCGCGCGCAGTGAAAAAGCCGGCCGCCCGTGGATCATCGCCTTCACCACCGACCACGGCGAACTGCTCGGCGACCACGGCTACTTCCGCAAATGCGAACCCTACGAGGGCTCCGCCAACATCCCGTTCATCATCGCCGCCTCGCCCTCGCTCAAATTCACCGCCGGCCTGCGCTCCACCCGCCCCGTGTGCCTCGAAGATCTCCTCCCCACGTTCCTCGAACTCGCCGGCCTTCCCGTGCCGCGCCCGATGGACGGCATCAGTCTCGTCGACCACCTCCGCAGCTCGCCCGCGAGCCTCCGCCCCACGCTCCACGTCGAACACGCCAACACCTACGGCCCCGACCAAGCCTTCCACGCCCTCACCGACGGCCGCCACAAATACATCTGGCGCCCCGCCGACGGCACCGAACAACTCTTCGACCTCGATCGCGACCCGCGCGAAGAACACAACCTCGCCTCTGCGTCCTCCGCCGCCACCTCACCCGCCGTCACCGAATGGCGCACCCGCCTGATCCGCACCCTCACCGACCGCCCCGAAGGTTTCACCGACGGCCAACGCCTCATCCCCGGCCGCCCCTACCGCGCCGTCCAAACCCGCCCCGCCGTATCACCCCCGCGGTGACCGCGCCGCCCGCCGCCGGCCTCCGTTGCGCCAGCTTGTATTCAACACCGCCGCCGGTATGTTCAACCAGATGCTGGCAGCGATTCCCACCTCGGCCGTTCCCCTCGGGCTTCCGGATGAAACGCTCCGGCAACACGCGACCTTGCTGACCGAGATGGCGCGCAAATACATCTGGTGGATGCCCGCCGAAGAGGCGTTGGACTATCCCGCGCGGATCGTCGCACAAGTGATGAATATCGGCGTCTTTCGGGACGCGTGCCGGGTTGCCGACGCCCTCGGTGACGATTGCCTGCGGGCGGTCCTGCGAAACGCCGAAGCCGGTTGGTTCAACGCCCGCTCCTGGCACTATTGGCACTATAGGCTGGACCTCGCGGCGGTTGACCAAGTGCCGCCACTGCCCGTGCGGCGCTTGGCATGATGGCTACGTTCACCCCGCGGACGGACATCCTGCCGCTCGCCCAGCAGCAGCTCTGGCCGGCACTTCGCCCGGTCAAGAAGCTCGGCTACGTGCTCTACGGCGGCACGGCGGTCGCGCTGCGATTGGGCCACCGTCAGTCGGTGGACTTCGATTTTTTCACGTCGCGGGCCGTCGACCGGGGGGAGTTGCGAAAGCAACTTCCGTTTTTACCCGAAGCCGAGGTGACGCAGGACAACGGAAACACGTTCGAGGTGATCACCGCTTCCGGTGTCAAAGTATCGTTTTTCGGCGGGCTCGACTTCGGCCGGACGGGCGAACCACAAGAGACGACCGACGGCGTTTTGCTCGTCGCGTCGCTGACCGATCTGATGGCGACCAAGGTAAGAGTGATTCTTCAACGCTCAGCCGCCAAGGACTACCAGGACATCGCTGCGATGGTGCGCGCCGGAGTCCGGGTTGACCTCGGTCTGGCCGCAGCGGAGCAGATGTTCAAACCCACCTTCCCGCCGTCAGAATCGCTCAAGGCTCTGGTCTATTTCGAAGGAGGTGACATGCGCCGCCTTTCGCAGGAAGATCGCGAAGTTCTAAGAGCAGCCGCAGCCGCGTTGAAGAGTCTTCCCCCGGTAGAAATAAAACCAGACCTTGCTCTCGACGAAAACGGGTAGATTGGTTGCCCGGCAGAGAGGTAAATTTTCCACCGCGCCCCGTCTCCCTCCCGTGAAACCTCGCGCTTGCTTCTTGGCCGCCCTGCTCATCGCCGCCGCCACTGCCCTAACCGCCGCCGAACCCACCCGCGCCGCCCCGCTTCCGTCAACCGCCCCGCTCAACTGGCCCGAAGCCGATCTCTCCACGCGATTGATGGACGGCGCCCACGCCTTCGCCGAACGCCAAATCGCCGAATCCGTCGCCCAACGTCCCGCGCGCTGGTCGCGCGACTTTTCCTCGCCCGCCGCCTACGCCCGCTCCGTCGAGCCCAACCGCGCGCGTTTCCAAACCATCCTCGGCGTCGTCGATGTGCGCCTGCCCGCCATGCTGGAACGCTACGGCGACGACACGCAACCCGCCCTCGTCGACGAGACCGCGCGCTACCGCGTGTGGCAGGTCCGCTGGCCCGTGCTCGACGGCGTGTGGGGCAGCGGTCTCCACGTCGAGCCGACCACGCCGCCCGTCGCCCAAGTCATCCTTGTGCCCGACGCCGACCAAACCCCCGAGCACTACCTCGGCCTCGCGCCCGGCCTCCCGCCCTCCGCGCAAACCGCCCGCCGCCTCGCGGAAAACGGCATCGAGCTCCTCCTCCCCGTCACTGTCAGCCGCGCCAAATTCACCACCGAAAACACCCAGCTCCGCCGCTCCGACCAAACGCAACGCGAGTGGATATACCGCCAGGCGTTCCACCTCGGCCGCCACGTCATCGGCTACGAAATCCAAATCGTCCTCGCCGCCGCCGACTACCTCCGCACGCGCCACGGCGGCGCCTTGCCGCTCGGCCTCGCCGGTTACGCCGAGGGCGGCCAAACCGCCTTCTACGCCGCCGCCGTCGACACCCGTTTCTCCGCCGCCCTCGTCAGCGGCTTTTTCGATTCGCGCCAACAGGTCTGGAGCGAGCCGATCTATCGCAACGTCTGGAGTCTCCTCCGCGAATTCGGCGACGCCGAGATCGCCGCCCTCGTTTTCCCTCGCGCTCTCATCATCGAGCATACCCCCACTCCCACGATCACCGGCCACAAAGGCGACTGGCGCACCCCCGATTTTGCCCGCGTCCAAGCCGAAGTCCTACGCGTCGCTACCGGCGGCCGCTTACCCGCGCCGGTCCTCGTCCGCGCCGACGCCCACGCCTTTGGCGATGAGTCCCTCGCCGCCTTCGCCCGCTCGCTCGGCCTCCCATCCCTCGCGCCCGTTTCCGCCACACCCCCGGTCGATCGCCGCACCGCGTTCGCTCCCGCCACGCGCACCAACCGCCTCTTCCGCGAACTCGAAACCCACGTTCAATCCCTCGTCCAAAAATCCGACCAGGTGCGCGACGCCGCGTTTCTCCACACGGTCATGCCCGAGCTCGCCGACAACACGTGGTCGACGAAGCGCCGCCTGCCCACCCACTCCGCCGAAAAATTCATCGCCGGCGCCCGTCCCTACCGCGAGCGCTTCCACGCCGAGGCCATGGGTCGTTTCGACGCGCCGCTCCTCCCCTTCAACGCCCGCACCCGCCAAATCGCCGCCACCGCGAAATGGACCGCCTACGATGTCGTCCTCGATGTCTGGCCCGAGGTGTTCGCGTGGGGCATTCTCGTCGTGCCGAGCGATCTTCGCCCCGGCGAGCGCCGCCCCGTCGTCGTCTGCCAGGGCGGTCGCAACAGCATCCCTCGCGACACCCTCGAAGGCGACAATCCCGCCTACAACAATTTCGCCGCCGCCCTCGCCGAACGCGGCTTCATCACGTTCGCGCCATTTAATCTCTACCGCGGCGAAGACCGCTACCGCTACCTCTCGCGCAAGGCCAACACCGTGGGCGCTTCGCTCTTCTCGTTCATCCTCGCCCAACACGACCAGATTCTCCGCTGGCTCGACACCCAGCCTTTCGTCGACGGGAAACGCATCGCCTTCTACGGCCTCAGCTACGGCGGCGAGACCGCCATGCGCGTGCCGACGATCCTCGAAAAATACTGCCTCTCGATCTGCTCCGGCGATTTCAACCAATGGACGCGCAAAGTCGCCGCCACCGACCAGCCCTTCAGTTTTATGCGCACCGTCGAATGGGAGATGCCGTATTGGAATCTCGGGCACACGTTCGACTACGCCGAAATGGCCTACCTCATGGTCCCGCGCCCGTTCATGGTGGAGCGCGGCCACCTCGATCGCGTCGGCCGAGATGCCTGGGTCGCCCACGAATACGCCAAGGTCGCCTGGCTCTACGCGCAACTCGGCCTCGCCGACCGCACGCGCATCGAATACTTCCAAGGCGGCCACAGCATCAACGGCGAGGGAACCTTCGATTTTCTCCACCACCATCTCGCCTGGCCGAAACCCGCCGCCGTTCCCACGCCATGACCCTCCGCGCCGCCTTCTCCACCGCACTTTTTTCCGCCGCGCTCGCCGCCTCCTCAGCCACCGCGTCCGTCGCCGCCCCGGCCGCGCCCGCCATTCCCGATCCGCGCCACCTCGCCAACGGCCGCCCCATCCCGAGCGAGGGCTACGCCGACCAACCTTACATCGTGCAGACCGACGATGGCGCGTGGCTCTGCGTCATCACCACCGGCACCGGCATCGAAGGCGCCAAGGGCCAGCACGTCGTCTCAATGCGGAGCACCAATCTCGGCGCGTCGTGGGAGAAGCCCGTCGACCTTGAGCCATCCGACGGCCCCGAGGCCTC
Source organism: Opitutus sp. GAS368 (assembly GCA_943372705.1). GTDB lineage: Bacteria > Verrucomicrobiota > Verrucomicrobiia > Opitutales > Opitutaceae > GAS368. Next base: position 6,541 of record CALRZR010000131.1, read on the forward strand.
CTACGCGGTGCTCCTCAAAGTCCCCGGCGGCCGCATCTACGCGTTCTATAATCACAACACCGACCGCGTCCCCGAGGTGAAACGCGAGGACTCCGGCGTCTACAAACGCGTCGATTCGCTCGGCCACTACGTCTTCAAATTTTCCGACGACCACGGCCGCACGTGGTCCGCGCAGCGCTACGAGGTGCCGGTCCGCGAGTTCGATTGCGACCGCACGAATATCTACGGCGGCCAACTCCGCTTCTTCTGGAACGTCGGCCGCCCCCTCCTCCTCCCCGACGCCGCCCTCCTCGTGCTGCACAAAGTCGGCGCAATGGGCGCCGGATTTTTCGCGCAATCCGAAGGTGCGTTTCTCCTCAGCAAAAACATTCTCACCGAACGCGACCCCGCGAAGATCACCTTTGAGACCCTCCCGGACGGCACGGTCGGCCTGCGCACGCCCGCCGGCGGCGGCCGCGTCGCCGAGGAGCAGAGCATCGTTCGCCTGAGCGACGGCTCACTCTACTGCGTTTATCGCACCGTCGACGGCTGGCCCACGAGCACCTACAGCCGCGACGGCGGCCACACGTGGGAACCCGCCGCCTACAAATCCGCCACGCCCGGCGGCCGCCGCCTGAAACACCCGCGCGCCGCCAACTTCGTCTGGCGCTGTTCCAACGGGAAATACCTCTACTGGTTCCACAACCACGGCGGCGCCGCCATCGCCCAAAAAGCCGCCGACCTCTCCGGCCGCACCGGCAGCCCTTACGACGACCGCAATCCCGCCTGGCTCGTCGCCGGCGTCGAGCGCGACGGCCCCACCGGCAAAGTCATCCACTGGTCCCAGCCCGAAATCGCGCTCTACGACGACGACCCGTTCATCCGCATGAGCTACCCCGACCTCGTCGAGCAGGACGGAAAATTCTACCTCACCGAAACCCAGAAGAACATCGGCCGCGTCCACGATCTCCCCGCCGCCCTCGTCGACGGACTTTTCAACCAGTTCGAGTCCCGCAAAATCGCCACCGCCAACCTCGCGCTCAATCTCTCCGGCGCCGCCCTCAAACCCGAGGTCGCGATGCCGAAGCTCCCCGAGTTTCTCATCCGCGACACCCGCCGCCCCGACCACGGCGCCAAAGATCTCCGCGCCGGTATCAGCGTCGATTTCTGGCTCGCGCCCGCAGCCGTCACCGCCGGCACCGCGCTCCTCGACAGCCGCACCGCCACCGGCCAGGGCCTCCTCGTCACCACCACCGCGCACGGCACCGTGCGCATCACGCTCAACGACGGACGCGAGGAATCCAACTGGGAGAGCGACCGCGGCCTCTTCACCCCCGGCCGCACGCATCACGTCGTGATCACCGTCGATGGCGGCCCGAAGATCATCACCTTCGTTGTCGACGGCGTGCTCTGCGACGGCGGCACCGAGCGCCAATTCGGTTGGGGCCGCTTCAGCCCCACACTCCGCTCGGCCAACGGTGCCGCGAAACTCAAACTCGCCCCCGCCGTCCGCCAACTCCGCCTCTACTCCCGCGCTCTCCGCACGAGCGAAGCCGTCGCGAATTTCCGCGCCGGCCTCGCCAAACCGTAGCCCGGTGCTTCAGCCCGGGCTTTGCGTTTTCAAAACGTCCCCTTCAACCCGATCTGCACCTGCGCGCCGTCGTAACGCGCCGACGTCAGCCGCGCGTAGCTCGGCGTGTCGATGCCATAGGTCTCGTTGACCACCGGCCGCCGCAGCAGATTGCTGATCGTGAAATACACCGAGGTATTGCGGCGCACGAGATACTCGGCGCTCAGGTTCACGAGTTCGCGCGGACGCGTGAACACGAACGCCCCCGGCGCAATCCCCGACGTCGCCCCGCGACGCACACCCGTCCAGTTGTAGTTCGCCGACATCGACAGCGCCTTGTAGGCGAACTGCACGCCGCCGTTGAACCGCCGCGTCTGCGCATTGCCGAAATCGCCCGCGCGCACACCGGTCGTGCGGTTGCGCGAGTAGTTCGCAAACAACGAGAGCCACGGTCGCAGACGCTGACGGCCGGAGAGCTCGATGCCCGTCTGGCGGACTTGGCCCGTCGTGTTTTCCGGATGCTGGAGCAGGTAGCCCTCGTATTCGTCGGACAGGCCCAACTCATCGAGCATTTCGCGCGTCGCGATCGTATTAATCGTCGAGATGAAATTCTTCACATCACGACGGTAGACGCTCACAGAAAACAAGCCGCCCGCCTTCGTGTAGTATTCGAGCGCCACGTCGTTGTTGCGTCCCGTCCACGGCTTCAGCGTCGGATTGCTCGTGCTGATCGTGCCGAGCCCGGAACCCGTCGCGTTTTCCACCGGCGACAACACCTCGCTCACGCTCGTCGTCGGGATGAGCTGCGCCAGCGTGGGCCGGCCGATCGTGTGCGCGTAGCCAAGCCGCAGGAGCAGATTTTCGCGCAACGAGACCGTCGCATTCACGCTCGGGTAGAGATCGCCGTAGCTCGTATCGACGAGGTTCGCCAGCGGCAGGCGCGTGAGCTTCGCCACTTCGAGCGGATCGGTCGTGATCGGCACCGTCTGCACGCCCGCGAGCGCCGGATTGCCGTCGATGAAATTGCCCGCCGCGTCGCGGCGAAACTGGAGCTGGAGATTCGTCAGCGTGCCGCGCGCGATCACTTTCGTCTGCTCGTAGCGTGCACCACCCGAGAGCCGCAGCCGATTTTGCCAGAACGAGGCGTCGGCCATCAGATAGCCGGCGTAGATCGCCTCCGACGATTCTTCGAGGCTGGTTGCCCACGCAATGTAGTCGTTGGCCGGTGACGTCGTGTAGTAGCCGGGATTCGCCTTATACAGATCGTAGCCGCGCTTCATGCTGAGCCACTGCTGCGTCTTGAACATTCCCTGCGGCCCCTCGAGGTTGAAATCAGGATCGGTCAACGTGCCCGCCGGCAGCGCCGCGAAGGCCGGGCCCGCATACGCGCGGGTCGTCTGCGGCTGCGCGCGATCCTTCGACGCCTGCTTGAAGAGCCCGCCGGTCTTCAACAACCACGAGAACGTCTCCGGGCGAAATTTCCGTGTCGCGTCGAACTTTGCGTTGCTGAAATTGTTTTTGATATCACGCATCGCCACCACCGGCGTCGTGTAGGCGCCGAGATTCGCGAGCTGCGTCGTGTCGATCGGCGCTCCGGCCGCATTCGTCACCGTGATGCGTCCCGCCGTGCCGTCCTCCGGAATGTCGTCGAACCGCACCGTCACGCCCGTGAGCCCGAGCCGGCCTTGGCCGATCTGCCCGTAGGAATCGAGTCGGTAGGTCAGCACCGTCTTGCTCTTCGCCACGGTCGATTCGAGGTCCCACAGCGGTCCGCGGTGGCGATACGTCATCTGCCCCTGCCACGTTTGCGTGGTCTGGTAGGCGTTCTGCGTCACGAGTTGCGTCACCGAGCCCTGCCCCGGCCGGCCTTGCGTAAACGCCGGCCCGAAATCGCCCGTCGTCGCGTTGCGCCCGGTCGCCGTCGGCGCGAGCAGCGTGCCCGTGCCGTAGGTCATCTGGTTGTTGCCGAAGTCGACCCAGTAGCGGTTGAAGTTCACCGCGACCGAGAGCGTGTCGTTCGCCGCGATCCGGAAATCGAATTTCGCGCCGAGCGCACTGCGCCGCGAAAACGAGTGCCCCGCCTGCGCGTTGATCGATGTGAGGTAGGGCGCCGTCGCCGCCGAGTTCGCGATGCTGAACGTCCGCTGAAGCAGCCGCGCCGAGCTGAAGAAATCGTTGCGCGAGGCATTGATCGAGTATCCGAAGCGCTTGTTCACCGGATTCACGTAGCTGACTTCGAAGTCGGGGAACCACTTGTAGGCTTTGCCGTCGCCGCCTTCCTTGCCGCCGGGCGTTTTCTGCAACGTGAGAAAATCCGAGTTCATCAGCACAAACGTGCGGTAGCGGAACTCCGGTTTGCTCCGCTCAAACGCCGAGCGCGGGATCATATTGATGCGTCCGCCGATGCTGTCCGCGCCGGTGTCGGGCGTCGGTCCTTTCGTCACTTCGATGCGGTCGACGTTCGACATCGTCACGCCGCGCAGCGCCGTCACGCGCGTCGAGCCGCCCGTCTGCGGCACGCTCAGGCCCGCGCCGTCCATTTCGATATTGGTGTATTCCGCCGGCATGCCGCGCAGGCCCACCGTGAGCGGCGCCGTGCCGTCGCCTTCGACTTCCACGCCGGGTAGGTATTGCAGAAAATCGCCGAGGTTGTCCTGCGCCAGATTGCCGAACGCATCCGTCGCGATCACGTCTTTGATGTTTCGCGCGATGCGCTTTTCGTTGATCGCCATTTCCGCCGCGCTCATCTCCCGCGCCGTGCTCACGCGAAACGCCTCCAGCTTCACCGTCTCGCCCGCCCCGGTCATTTTTTGCCCATAGGTCCGCAACGTCACTTCGACCGGACCGCTCCCCGTGATCGCCACCGTCTCGGTCGTCATGCCCGTGTAGCTCACGCGCAGGCTCCGGCTGCCGGCCGGCAAATTCGGGATGAGAAAATCGCCCTCTTCGTCCGTGAGCGTCTCGATCGTCGTGCCCTCGACCGCCACGCGCGCATTGCGCAGGTAGCTGCCACTCTCCGCGTTTTTCACGCGTCCGCTCACCGCGGTCGTCGCGCTCGCCGACGCTTCCGCCGCACCGAGCGGCGCTGTCGTCAACGCCACCGCGCCCACGCCGAGCAAGCCGGCGCCGAGCAGTCGCACTACCTTGAGTTTCGTCCAACCGGAGGAGGGGTTCATCGCGCCGAGTCGAAAGTCCCCGCCACCACGGCGCGACCCCAAAATCCCACTATGCTACCGCCCGGTTACTTCGCCGGAGCGCGGCATTGACGCAGCCGGCAATTCTCCCGTGATCTTCGGCACCGCCGCGATCCCCTCGGCGCGCCACCCCACCCCGGATTATGCCCCCACGCCTCCGCTCTGCTGTCGTCTCCACCTGCCTGTTGCCCGCCGCTCTGTTCGCCCAAGCCGTCGCGCCCGCATCGTCGCCAAACTCCGCGACCGGCCCCGCCGGCTCGGCCGTCGTCGAACTCAGCCCGTTCACGGTCAACACCAACAACGACCTCGGCTACGCCGCCGAAAACACCCTCGCTGGCAGCCGCCTCAACACGAAGCTCCGCGACACCGCCAGCTCGGTCTCCGTGTTCACCAAGGAGTTTCTCGACGACCTCGCGATCACCGACCTCGCGCATCTCCTCGAGTTTTCCGTGAACTCCGAGATGGACACCAATTCGCAGGGCGCGTCCTCCGAGCAAAACCGCATCATCGGTGGCCACGCGCTTTTCGCCGGCATCCAGATCCGCGGTCTCCTCGCCAGCATCGGCATGGATTATTTCACGAGCATCACGCCCATGGATCCGTATCGCGTCGGCCGTTTCGAAGATGCCCGCGGCCCCAACAGTATTCTCTTCGGCATCGGCGCGCCCGGCGGCCTGCTCAACCAGTCGTCCAAAATCGCCGAGACGCACCGCCACACCGCCGCAGTCCGCTACAGCCTAGGCTCGTGGGCCCGCCAACGTCTCGAAGTCGATGCCAACCGCGTCCTCATCAAAAACAAACTCGCGCTCTCCGTCGCCGCCCTGCACCAGGAAAACGGCGGCTGGCGCGCCTTCGATTTTCAGGACAAACGCCGCATTTTCGGCTCGGCCACGTGGCGCCCGCTGCGTTCCGTCTCGATCACCGCGATGGGCGAGATCGGCCGCGACATCAACGCCGTCGTCCGCTCCTTCAGCGACGCCGAGCAGGTGCTCGCGTGGTATGACAACCGCAACGCCCTCGGCGTCAGCGCCGTCACCTTCACGCCCAACAACACCGTGCCCACCGCCGCGCAACAATTGGTCGGTGTCGTCGGCCGCGATGGTGCCGTCGGCGGCACCAACCACCGCTACACCTACATCGAAAACGACGGCACGCTCTTCGATGCGATCGGCACCTATTTCACGGGCAGTTACAACACCGCCGCCGTCCGCGCCCCCGACGGCACACGCGGCATCACCGCACCGGTGCTGCGCATTCACGATCCCGCCTTCTATCCGCTCAACGGCAACGCCGTCGGCCCGGGCATGTTTCGCGATCAGGATCTGCACAACTACACCGTCACCGCCGACTGGCACCCGACGCGCAATCTGATTTTCAACCTCGCCCACAACTACCAGGAAACCCGCGCCGTCGTGAACCTCATGAACGGCAACTCCCCCATGCTCCGCGGCGAGGCCAACCGCACGCTCGGCGTCGGCGGGCCTGTGAATCCCTACGCGGGCCGCCTGTATTTCGACGGCACCTGGACGCGCGACATCCACTACGGCGACAGCCGCGAAACCCGCCTCTCCGCCTCCTACACACTAGAAACGAAATACAAATGGCTCGGCCGCCACCGCCTCGCCGCCTCCCTCGCGCGCACCGATATCAACGACCGACGCGCCAACTCGTGGCTCGTCCTCGCCGGCCGCCCTTTCAGCACCGATCCGTCCAACGCCAACAACCGCGTGAATGTGCGAAACTATCTCACCGAGGGCAGCTACGGCACCTACCGCGCCGGCGATTGGCGCTCGTTGCCGCAGTCGCTCACCATCGGCGGACGCTCCTACACGACCGCCTACGCCAACGTCGCCGCCGGCGGCGCGGACAACGGCGGCATGGTGCAGAAAATGGATTCCAAGATGATCGCGTCCCAGAGCTTTTTCTTCGACGGCAAACTCGTCACCACCTTCGGCTATCGCGACGACCGCGTGAAAAACACCCAGCTCGGCTACCTCAACGATCCCATCATGGGCGCCGTCGTAGATCTCGATGAGTCGAAGGGCATCGTGAACGACATGGTCGGCCAGACCCGCACCGCCGGTCTCGTCTATCACCCGCTCGCCTGGCTGTCCGTGATCGGCAACAAGTCCTCCAACGTCGGCATCCCGCCGCTCGCCCGCACCGTGTTTCCCGACGGCAATCTCGCGCCGCTCTCGAAAGGCCGCGGCCAGGATTTCGGCCTCGGTTTCGATTTGCTCGACGGCCGTCTGAATGCGCGCGTCGTCTACTTCACCGGCAGCGAAATAGGCCGCGTCACCGCGCCGTTCACGCCGACCCTCACCGGCGCGAACACCCGCGTCATGGACGCCTTCGGCACCGTCCTGGTCGGCGCCGGCCGCGCGTTCAGCGCCGCCGATTGGGACCCGATCCGCAAAAAATACACGCCGCCCGCCTCGTCGGTCTCCTCCGATTTCGAATCCAAAGGCTACGAAGCCCGTATCACCGCCAACCTGACGCGCCACTGGCGCCTCGTCGCCAACTACTCCTACACCGATTCCGGCCGCACCGAGATGGCCCCGGAAGCCGTGGCTTTCTACGGCCTGAAACGCGCCGATCCCGTCTTGCTTACCCAAGGCGTGAGTCAGGACGCCACCGGCCGCTACGTGATCGACCCCGCCGCCTACGAGTCCGGCGGTGCCGTCGCGAAGTGGCTCGAGCTCGGCCGCACCACCGCCGCCGCCAATCCGTCCACGCTCACCACTTCCAACGGTTCCACGATCGCGCAGGAGCTCTTCGATCTCACCGCCGCGTTCAACGCCGAGCGCGAGTCGCAGCAGAAACGCTGGGGCGTGCGCCCGCACAAAATCAGCCTCTTCACCGCCTACGATATCCGCCGTGGCCGCTTCGAGGGCGTCACCGTTGGCGGCGGCTGGCGCTGGCGCAGCCCCAACGTCATCGGCTCCAATTCGAAAGACGAAGAGATCAAAGGCCGCGCGCTCACCGCCGCCGACATGATGGTGGGTTACACGCGGAAAATTCGCGGACTCCCCGGCCGCGTCCGCTTTCAAATCAACATCAACAACCTCCTCGACCAAACCGACATCATCCCCTCGCGCCTCGCCTCCCCCGCCAGCTCACCCGACGGCTTCAACCTCCCCGGCGGCCGCGGCCCCGCCTACACGCGCTACGATCTCGTGCAACCGCGCGAATTCCGCTTCACGACGACCTACTCATTCTGAGCGGCGAAACCCTTCCGTCTTGCCCGTTGAAAATCCTCGCTCTTCGACCCCTCCGCTCGCGCACTCTCGCGCCTCGGCCGGTTCCTCCACGCGATTCCGCCGGCCAACCCCGCGGGTCAGATCGGAATTGATCCGGCGTCGCGCGCCGCGAGAGTCGCGTCCGTCCCGCCCTCAGATGCGCCGCTCTCTCTTCCTCATCGTTTGCTTGGCGACACCGTTGCTCGGCGCCGCTCCGCCCAACGTCCTCGTCGTCCTCTGGGACGACATCGGCTTCGCGCAGTTCGGCTGCTATGGCGGCCCGCTCGCCACCCCCACCGTCGACCGCCTCGCCGCGCAGGGCCTGCGCTACTCCAACTTCCACGTCGCCCCCGTGTGTTCGCCCACCCGCGCCGCGCTCCTCACCGGCCGCAATCCGCACGCCGTCGGCCTGGCCGCCATCACCGAGTTCGCCAACGGCGAGCGCAACAGCCGGGGAGGGATCGATCCGGCCGTGCCGACGCTCGCCGACCAACTCCACGCCGCCGGCTACGGCACCTACGCCGTCGGCAAGTGGCATCTCACGCCGATGACCGAGCTGCACACCGGCGCTTCGTCGCGCCACTGGCCCACCGGCCGCGGCTTCGATCATTTCTTCGGATTCATGTCGGGCGAAACCAACCCGTGGGCCCCCGAGCTGTTCGCTGATCGCACGCGCCTTGCCATCCCACCCACGCAGCACGGCGAGGCCGCGCTCGCCGATCGCGCGATCCAGTATCTCGCCGAACATCGCGCGACCGCGCCGAGCAAACCGTTTTTCCTCTACCTTGCGCCGATGGCCGGCCACGCGCCGCACCATGTCCCCGCGGACCGGCTCGCGCGCTGGCGCGGGAAATTCGACGCCGGCTGGGACGCCGCCCGCGACGCCACGCTCGCCCGTCAGAAAAAGCTCGGCCTCATCCCGGCGCACGTCGCGCTTCCACCGCGCAACCCCGGGGTGAAAGCTTGGGCCGACTTGCCGGCCGACGAACGCCGGCTCTACGCTCGCTACTACGAGACCTTCGCCGCCTTCGTCGAATTCGCCGACGAACAACTCGGCCGCGTGATCGCGTTTCTCGAACGCACCGGGCAATTGGACGACACCCTCGTCGTCGTCGCCTCCGACAACGGCGCGAGTCCCGAAGGCGGACCCGAGGGCATGTGGAACGAGGTGCGGCTCTTCACGACCGGCACCTTCGACCGCACCGCCGACAGCCTCGCGCGCCTCGAATCGCTCGGCGGTCCGCTGAGCTACCCGACTTACCCGACCGGTTGGACGATGGCCGGCAACACGCCCTTCCGTCTCACCAAAGGCACCGCGCACGAAGGGGGCACGCGCGTGCCGCTGATCGTCCACTGGCCCGCGCGTATCCGCGACGCCGGCACAATTCGCCACCAATTCCACCACGTCGTCGATCTTATGCCCACGGTGCTGGAGGCCGCGGGCGCACCCGCACCCGCCGGGCTCGCCGGCGCGAGCCTCGCTTACACGTGGACCGACGCGGTCGCGCCCTCGCGTCGCGAACCCCAATACACGGAAATCTACGGCCACCGCTCGATCTCTCATCGCGGTTGGAAGGCCGTCGTGTTTCACCCGCCCGGCAAACCCTTCGCCGCGGACCGCTGGGAACTCTACGACCTCGCCCACGATCCCAACGAACTCCGCGACCTCGCCACCCGCGAGCCCGCGAAGCTCGCCGAGCTGATCGCCGTTTGGGACCGCGAGGCCGCCGCGCACGACGTGCTGCCGCTCGACGACCGCCGCGCCGCCCGCGAGATGCTCTTGCCGCCCGATGCTCCCGGCCGAGCCGCGCGCATCGTCTACGACCAGCCGGTAAGCGGCCTCCACAAAGGCGTCGCCCCCGACTTGCGCGGCCGCGCGTGGACCCTTACCGCGGATCTCACCACCGACTCGCCGCGCGCGCACGGCGCCATCGCGGCGTTTGGCGGACGCTTCGCGGGCTGGTCGCTCTACCTGCGCGACGGTTCGCCCTGTTTCGCCTACAACTACGCCGGCCTCGACCACACCGTGGTCGCAGGTCCGGCGCCCTTGGCCTCTGGGACGCACGTGCTGCGACTTTCTTTCAGTCCCGAGCCCGGCGGCACCGCCGCCATCACTCTCTCGGTCGATGACCGCGAGGTGGCGCGTGGCCGCGTGCCGCGCACGCTCGTGCTCGTCACGCACGAGACGTTCGATCTCGGCTGCGATCTCTATACAGCGGTGACCGAAGACTATGCCTCGCCCGCGCGCCTCACCGGCGCCGCCCTCGGCCGCGTCGTCGTCGAATCCACGCCGCGCACGCCCTGACCGCTCGCCCGCCATGCCCACCCTCACCCGCCGTCGCTTCACGCAGCTCGCCGCCCTCACCCTCCCGCAGATCCTCGTGCGGACGCCGACCCGCGCCCAGGCCGACGTCGGCCGGCTCGGCGGCGGCGCCCATGAGTTCACCCTGCTGTTCACGAACGACTTTCACTCCGCGTTTCGCCCCATCCCCGCCTACTGGCTGCGGGGCTCGCCCCGGCTCGGCGGGGCCGCGCACCTCGCGACTCTGATCGAGCGGGAGCGGGCGGCCGCTGGCACCGCGTTCCTGCTCGACTCGGGCGACATGTTCACCGGCACGATGTCCTTTCTGACAAAGGGCGAGGCGCTGATGGAAATGATGACAGTGATGCGCTACGACGTGATGGGCGCGGGCAATCACGAGTTCGACTACGGCTGGCAGAGCTTCGACCGGGCAATCACCCGGGTGCCGTTTCCGGTGCTGTGCTGCAACATCCGGCACCGCGGTTCCGCCGTCCCTTTCATGCGGCCCTACACCATCCTCGAGCGCGGCGGCGTGCGCCTCGGCGTGATCGGCGTGATGGGCCTGCGCGCCGCGCACCAGACCATCATGCCGTCCAAGGTCGCCGAGCTGGAATTCGCCGACCCGATTGCGTCGGCCGCGGCGTGCGTGCGCGAACTGCGCGGCACGGTCGACACCCTCATCGTGCTCGGCCATCAAGGCCTGCCGGGCCCGATGCAGACGGACTCCGAGAACGAGCCCTCGATCCAGCGCTCGCTCGACGAAGATCTCGCGTTCTGCGGTGCCGTGCCCGGCATCGATGTCTACATTGCGGCGCACTCGCATCACGGTCTCGAGCAACCGCTGCGGCACCCCGACACCGGCACCCTCCTCCTCCAGACCTACGGCTACGGCACGCGGCTCGGGCGCCTCCGGCTCAAGGTCAAGGACCGCCGCATCGTCTCCCACGCGGGCGAGTTGCTCAAGGTCTGGAGCGACGAACTGCCCGAGCATCCCGGTGTGGCCGGCCGCATCGCGCACTACCGCCGCATCGTCGCCGAACAAATCGGGCCGGTGCTCGGGCGCGCCACCCACCGCATCGTGCGGAAATACAATGCGGAATCGCCGCTGGGCTCGTTCGTCGCCGATGTGCTGCGCGCCCGAATGAACACCGACCTTGCCCTCACCAACGCCGGCGGGCTCCGCGCCGATCTGCCCGAGGGCGAACTCGACCGCTCGCACGTGATCGATGCATTTCCGTTCATCAACCACGCCACGACCGTCGAACTCGCCGGCCGCGACGTGAAAGCCGCGCTCGAGCACGGACTCTCGCTGCAAGCCGGCATGGTGCAGGCCTCGGGCATCCAGGCGACCTACGATCTGCGCCGCCCGGCGGGCGCGCGCCTCGTGTCGCTGCGCATCGGCGGCGAGCCTGCCGCCGACGATCGCATCTATCGCGTCGCCACGAACAATTTTCTCGCCGAGGGCGGGGACGGCTACGCGGCGTTCAAACGCGGCCGCGTCGTCGCGACCGACGCGCTCATCAGCGACCTGCTGATCGGGCATGTGCGCACCGCAGGCGCGATCGACGCGCCCCCACCCGGCCGGCTGCTGCCGGCGTAGCGCGACGTTTTCTCCACCACGCGCCCGGTGGTTGCGACCCCGCCGCCCATACGCTTCACACAAATCTCCCATGAAAGCCCGTCTCCTCCCCTGCCTCCTCCTCGCCGGCGCCACGGCGTCCGCCGCGCTCTTTGCGCAAGAGCGCCAGCTCCCCCTCGCCACGACGGCCGGCCTCACGCTTCACCAAGTCGTCGCTGCGCCCGTCACGTTCCAAGGCCGGGCCGCGCTCAAACTGACCGCACCTCCCGCCGCCGCTCCGGCTCAGCCCGCGCCAACCAAGCAGGGCGCCGCCACGAAAAAATCCGGCGCCGGAGCCGGTGAGTCCGGTCGCCGCGACCACCTCGCCCTCGTCGAGGGCCTCGAGTTCACCGACGGCACCATCGAGGTCGATCTCGCCGGCGAACCCGCCGCCGGCGCCGCCGGTGGCGCGCGCGGTTTCGTCGGCGTGGCGTTCCGCGTGCAGCCCGACCGCAAGACCTACGACTGCTTCTACCTGCGTCCCACCAACGGCCGCTCCGACGACCAGGAACGCCGCAACCACACCGCCCAGTATATCTCGCACCCCGAGCACACGTGGTTCGCGCTGCGCGACAAAACCCCGTCACGCTACGAGTCCTACGTCGACATCCAACCCGCCACCTGGATTCACGTAAAAATCGTCGTCGCCGGCGACAAGGCCCGGCTCTTCGTTAACCATCAGGAGCAGCCCACGCTCATCATTAACGACGTGAAAACCGGTGCCGCGGGCAAAGGCAGCGTCGCCCTCTGGTTCGAGGGCACCACGATCGCGCACTACGCCAACCTGAAGATTCAGCCCGCGCGCTGATCTCCGTTTTCCGCGTCAACGCGCCACCGCCGCCGCGCTCGAAGCCCACACCGCCGCCGGCAAATCCCTCGGCGCCGCCTTCGGTGCCGACTGCGCCTTCATTGTCGACGTCAGTTCCGTCGTCCGCTGCGTATCACCACCCGTCGCGAGAAAAAATCCATCGCCCGCCGGCCCGGCGTTGATCGTATCGCGCGCCTCCCAGTCCGCCCGCGATGCCGTGAACTTCGCCTGCGTCACCGCCTGCCACTCGCCCGTGCGCGTCTTCATCCACGCGTTGCCAAACTCCGCGCGCCGCACGTCGTCCGCACTTTTTGTGTCGCGCCGAAAATCTTCCACAAACGAGTAGAGCCCACGCAGCCACTTGCCCGCATTGCGCGTGCGAAACGTCACGAGGTGCCGCCACGCCTTTTGCGTCGGATCGAAAATCCAGCCGGAATACGCGGTCTTCCCGCCCGCGATCCCTGCCGCGTCCTGCACCTCCGCGCGCACGAGAAACCGCACCGTCTCACCCACTGCCCACGGAAAATCCGTCATGCACTGACCGCCGGTGCCTTCGCCGCCGAAGCGTTTGATCCGCACGCCCGCGCCTTCGTGCAACAGCTCCACGCGTTCCTCCGGTTTCACCGCCTTCGGATCATCGCCCTTCGTCGGGTCCCACACGGAAAAAATCGCGACCTTCTTTCCGTCGCGCAGTTCCTGAATCCCAAAGTAGCCGCCGCTCCAGCCGATCGCCGAAACATAAGTGCCGCCGGTCGATTGGACGACCTTCGCCTCCACGTAAAACGCCTCGCACTCCGCCGTGCTCCACTGGAGATGCACCGACCGCGCCGCGCGCGCCGGCGCTTTGCCGCCGATACTTTCGGCCGCCGCGAGGCTCGTCGCCGCAACGCAACTCAGGAGAAAAATGCGCAAGGTTTTCATGAAAAGATGGGGCCGCACCGGATCGTCCGGCGTCGTCTCAACCTGCGCAATCCCCCGCACCCTGCCAGCCCCGAAATTTTAAGGCGTGGGCGGATGTCCGTGGTAAAGATAGAGCGCCCCGTAGGTCCAATTCTGCTTGGGCATGCCGGGAAAGTTTACCCGATCCATCATTAGCGCGATGTAGGGCGCCGGGTAGCCCTCCGGCAGGGGAACGACGTTCGGCCAAATCCGCGTGCCGTATCCGTCAGCCCACGGCGGCAAGTGCATCTGCAACTCGCCCGCCGGCTCGAGATCCGGATACGTGCGGATATAGACTTTGCGGTCCGCACTGCCGAACAGCACGTAGCGTTTGCTCCCGAATTTC
>CALRZR010000132.1:0-20482 GCA_943372705.1 Opitutus sp. GAS368
TGAAAGGCTTCAACGGGAGCTACGGCGAAAACCGCCTCGCGACACGCCCAGCTGTGATCATGGAAATCGCGTTCATGGACCAGCCCACGCCGGACAACGTCGCGCTCCGCGACGAGCGGTTCAAGCTCCTCGTCGCCACTGCGATTCGCGACGGCATCCGGGAATTCCTCGATGGCCCGACACCCGAAATTCCGTCCACCCTCGTCGCCACGCCCGAGACCGGCTCCATCGCACTCGCCTGGCGCGACACTGCCACGACCGAGGCCAGTTTCCTCGTCGAACGCAAAAGCGAGACCGCCACCGCGTGGACCGCGCTGGCCACCCTCCCGGCCAACACCACCACGTATCGCGACACCACCGCGAACGCCGCCCTCACCTATGTCTATCGCGTAAGCGCCACTAACACCGCGGGCAACTCCGCCGGCTACACCAACGAGGCCACCGCGCGCACTCTCACGCCACCGACCGCCCTCGTCCTTGCCGCCGTGACACCCACCACCGCGCCTACTCTCGACTGGAATCAAACCGCGGAGTTCACGTTTTCCGTAACTGACTCGGCCGGTCAGCCCGTGCTCGGCGCCTCGCTGGTGGTCCAAAATTCCCTGCGTAACTCCACCGAGACGCTCACCTCGCTCACGGCCGATGCCACTGGCCGCCTCTCCTATCGCACGACAGTCCCCACCGGCCAAGCTGACGGCACCTACACCCTGCGCATCCAGGCCGCCAAGCCCGGAGCAACCTCCAGCGCCGTCGTCACGCGGGAGATTCAGGTCTCGCATCGCCCCGCAGCCACGGCGGGCACGCCCACGATTGTCACCCAACCGCGCGCCCAGACTGTGACTGCCGGTGCCACCGCCACGTTCAGTGTGGAAACGGCCATCGCCGGATCCACCGGCTCCGTGCCTGCCTACCAATGGCTGGCCAACGGCACGCCCATCGCCGGCGCCACCTCTGCCACGCTTAATCTTCCGGCCGTAACCGCGCAGCAAGCCGCCGCCTACTCCGTCGTCGCGACCACCTCGGCGGGAACGGTCACGAGCCTCGCCGCGCCGCTTGTGGTGACGCCCTCCGCGTGGCTTTCGAATGTTTCGCTGCGCACCACGCTCGCGCCCGCGCAGAGCGTGATCGTGGGTTTTGTGGTCGGCGGCAATGGCGACACCAAAGACCTCCTCGTCCGCGCCGCCGGTCCCGCTCTCGCCGCCTTTGGCCTTTCCACCGCGATGGCTGATCCGCGCGTCGAACTCTACCGCGGCTCGGTCAAGCTCTCGGAAAACAACGATTGGCCCGCGCCACTCGGCCCCGCATTTGCGGCGCTCGGCGCGTTTCCCTTTCCCCCCGCCAGCCGCGATGCCGCTCTTCAACAGTCGCTCGTCGGCGCGCACACCGTGCAGGTCGCAGGCACTGCCGGCGGCGTCGTCCTCGTCGAGGGCTACGACGCCGGCACCGGCAGTGGCGCGCGCCTCATCAATCTCTCCGCCCGCAACCGCGTCGGCACCGGCAACGACATTCTGATCGCCGGCTTTTTTGTCGCCGGGACCGGCACTCAACGCGTCCTCATCCGCGCCGTCGGTCCCACCCTCGCGGCGCTCGGCGTCGGCAATGTGCTCGCCGATCCGCAACTGGAAGTCACTGACGCGGCCGCCGGCACCCGCCTCGCGGCGAATGACAACTGGGACGCCGCGCTCGCCCCCGTGTTTGCCCAAGTCGGCGCGTTTGCTCTCCCCGCCGCCAGCAAAGATTCCGCCGTCGTCGTGACCCTCGCCGCCGGCCGCAGTTACACCGTGCAAGTCTCCGGCGTCGCCAACGCCGTCGGCGAAGCGCTCGTGGAAGTCTACGAGGTGCCCTGAACGTTCGCCGTCCCGCCGAAGGCTACGTCAGCCGCACCGCCGCATTCTGAGCCTGGATACAGAGTTCCGCGGCCTTGAACGCGTGCGCCTGCGTCATCGCCTTTTCCGTGCGGTTGAGACAATCGAGGATGAACTCGCCGAAGAACCGCGTGCCGACCTTGCCCGACACCGGGATGTAATGCTCGCCCTTGCCGTCGACGAGAAACACGTGGTCACCGCCCTTGGCCTGGCCGACGTTTACGTATTTCCGCAGTTCGATGTAGCCCTTGGTGCCGAGGATAAAGGTGCGCCCGTCGCCCCAGGTGCTGAGACCGTCCGGCGTGAACCAGTCGACGCGAATCTGGTTCGTCGCGCCGTTGTTGCCTACAAACGTCGCCTCGCCGAAATCCTCGAACTCGGGCGTCGCGGGGTTAGCGAAATTGCCGATCGCCGCGTGCACCACTTTCGCGTCTGTGGCGCCGCCGTAGGTGAGAAACTGTTCGCACTGGTGGCTGCCAATATCGCAGAGGATGCCGCCGAACTTGGCGCGTTCGAAAAACCATGCCGGCCGCGTCGGCTTGTTGAGGCGGTGAGGTCCGAGTCCCACCACCTGCACCACGCGCCCCAGCACGCCGCTGTTTACCAGATCGGTCGCAAACATTCCGGCCTCCGAGGTCAGCCGTTCGCTGTAATAAACGCCAAACTTGCGGCCCGTGCGCGCGCACACCGCTCGCGCCTGGGCGAGTTGGTCGAGCGTGGTGAGCGGCGCCTTGTCCACGAAATAGTCCTTGCCGGCTTCCATCACGCGGCAGCCGATCGGCCCGCGTTCGGAGGTCACGGCTGCACACGCCACCAGTTTCACTTCACCGTCCGCGAGCACCTCGTCGAGTGACCGGGCGACTTTCGCCTGCTTGAATCGCTTCAGAAAATCGTCGCGCTTTTTCGCGTCGGGCTCGAACACCCACTTGAGCGTCGCCCCCGCTGCAATCAGTGCACTGGACATGCCCGTGATGTGCCCGTGGTCCAAATGGGCAGCCGCGAACACAAACTCTCCGGGCTTCACCACCGGCGTCGGCTTCGGGCCGGGCACATAGGTCGTGCTGGCCTTCGGCATCACCGACGTCTCTGCCGCCAAAGCGGTCGCAGGAAGCATGGCGCCGACAGCGAACGCGCCAGCCGAATGGGTAAGGAAGTGACGACGATTCATAGGTGAGCGGGTTGAACTAAATCGGGTTGAGCACGACTGCCCCCAGCAAGACGCGGCGCGCGCTGCGGCGAAACTATTTTTTCTCGGCCGCCACCGCGCCGTCGCCGCACCACCCGAAAAGCCGGCTTTCCTCCTTGGCGGGATCGAGGCGCACCATCCGCTCGAAGCGAAAACCGAGTTTTTCGAGCAGCCGCGCCGAGCGGAAGTTGTCCGGAGCCGTCACCGCGACGATGCGCGGGATCTTCAGCCCGACGCGTCCATGGTGCAGCACCGCCGCGGCGATCTCGTGCGCGTAGCCTTGGCCCTGCCAGCGCTCCAGAAACGCAAACCCGAGATCCACGTCCGGCAACGTGTCGCGCCGGATCAATCCGCAGATGCCGATCGCCGCCCCCGACTCCTTGTGAATCACCGCGCCGAGACTGAATCCGCAGCGCGCCTGCATCGCCGCCGGGCCGGTGGCGATATACGTGCGCGCCGCGTCCAAGGTGCGCACACCGCGGTCGCCGATGAACCGGTGCCAACCGGGCTCATTGAGCAGTTCGAGGATAAAGGCCGCATCGTCGGCGTTGAGATGCCGGAGGCGCAGGCGGGTGGTTTCGAGCACGATCATGGCGGGGCTGCGCCAACGTTGAACACAACTGCCGTCATCTCGTCGCCACAAATACCTCGGGAATTGGGGAAATCTACCCGAGGTCCAAACACTGACATGGGAGTTTTTTCGCGCGATTTTCTCCGCCGCGAATAGCGGTTTTCAAAACCTAGGGTGTCTTCCTCCTCTGAGATGAAGAAGAAACACGTCCGCTCCGGCCTTGGCACACGGTCTGCCATGTCACCACCCATGACCTCACCGCTGGCAAACCCTGACACCCCCCACCGTTCCAACCCGAACCAAGCCGGCTCCACGCTGGTCTCGCTCGTGGCCGCGCGCGCCGGGCGGGAAGTCGTCTGGGTTCTGATCACCGGCGTTTTTCTTCTCGTGGAGGCGTTGATTTTCCTCACCGAGCTGCCGACCTCCCGCATCTTCCACCGCCGCGAGGCGGCGAAAAGCGCCGGGGTCACCCGCCGCTAACGGCGAGCGCCCCTCCCCGGTCCGCTACTGAAGCGGACGTCGGATCGCTCAGCCCGCCGCGAGTTTCCGCTGGACGGTAAACACGTCGCGCAACGTCACGCTGAGCTTGTCCTGGAGCGCCTGGAGTTCGCGGTAACGGGCGACGTTGGCCTTGTTCGGCACGCACCGGGTGGCTTCGTCGACCGCGACGGTGCCATTGGTGAAATCGACCAGCTTGGCCTTCTTGTTTCCGCCGCGCAGTGCGACACACCACGCCGCCTGCAACGCGCCGCCGAGCGCCGCACCTTCATCTTCGACCATCGCCACCACCGGCACACCGAAGACATCGGCCATGAGTTGGCGCCACACGGGCGACTTCGCGCCGCCGCCCGTCACACGAATTTCCTTCGCCTTGACGCCCAGCACTGCGAGGCGGCGCAGACCGTAGTTCATGCCCATGGTGACGCCTTCCATCGCCGCGCGGGCGATATGACCCGAGCTGAAATTCTGGTTGTTCAAACCGAGCAAAACGCCCGAGCCCTCGGGCACGTTGGGCGTGCGCTCACCCGCGAGGTAAGGCAGTAGCACGAGACCGCCGGCACCGGCCGGGGCTGCGGCGACTGCGGCGTTGAGCGCCGAGTGATCGTGATTAAAGAGAGCCCGGACCTGCTCGGTCACGGTCGTGACGTTCATCGTGCAGAGCAGCGGCAACCAGCCGCCGGTCGACGAACAAAACGCGGCAATCTCGCCGGCGGGATCGGTCACCGGCTGACCGGCGAAGGCGTAGATCGTGCCACTCGTGCCAAAGCTCGCAGTGACGACGCCGGGGACGACGTTGCCGGTGCCGATCGCGCCCATCATGTTGTCGCCACCGCCGGCGCTCACCACGACGTCCGGCGGGAACCCGTAGCGCGCGGCGAGTTCCGCGCGCAGCGTGCCGGCCGCTTCGTGCGAGCCGGACAGCGGTGGCAGCCAGTCGGCGAGTTTCTTGTCGATCGCATTGATCGCGTCACGGGACCATGTGCGCTTCCGCACATCCATGAGGGCGGTGCCCGACGCATCGCCGAATTCCATGAAGTAATTCCCCGTCAGGAAAAAATTGAGGTAGTCGTGCGGCAGCAGCACGTGCCTGAGCTTCGCGTAGTTCGCCGGTTCGTGCCGCTTCAACCAGAGGATCTTCGGCGCCGTAAACCCCGGCAAAATCAGATTGCCCGTCTTGCGAATCGCCGCCTTCGGGCCGCCGAGTTTCTTCGTGATGATCGCGCACTCCGCCGTCGTGCTCGTATCACACCAGAGCTTTGCGGGGCGGATCACGTCGCCGTTCACATCGAGCGGCACAAATCCGTGCTGTTGACCCGAGACGCCGATCCCGCGCACGCGTTTCCCGTCGATCTTTGCGGCGACTTCGCCGAGCACAAAATCCAGCGCCGCCGTCCACTCGTGCGGATGCTGCTCCATGTGACCCACGGGCAAGCCCTCGATCAATTTGTGCGGGGCCCGCGCCTCCGCGATGACTTTGCGGGTCTCGAGGTCGAGGACGACCGCTTTGACGCTCTGGGTGCCGGAATCGATGCCGATGTAGAGAGACATGGAGGGAGGGAGTCGGAGTTATTGCGGAATGAAAACGCGCAAGTCCGTCATGGACGGACCGGCGGCCGGCGCAAAACGAAAAAGCCCGTCGGCTCAGTGCGCGCCGGTATTGTTCGACTTCATCGCGTCGAGAAACTCGACCGGCGAAAAGTCGTCCGTGAGCAATTTCGCGCCCCGCATCTGCGCCGCGGGAATCGTGAACTTCTCCGCCTTGAGCGATTCGAAATCGAGCCGGCCGCCGAAATTCTGCGCCACGGCGGCGGAAAGTTTCGCCCAGTTTTCCGGCTTCGACATGTCCGGCGTGCGATATTTCACGCCGCACGCGATTACATTGCCGCGGCCGTCGGTCTGGAACAGCACGACCTGCGGAAACACGCTCTGAATCGTGCGCACGTCGGAGTAAAACAGCTCCGTGCCCGAGTGCAGATTGCTGATGAACACGCCTTGGTCGCTCAGCCGCGCCGCGCACTCGCGATAAAACTCCTCCGTCTTCAAATGCGGCGGCACAAACCCGCCGCGGAAAGCATCCAGAATGATCCAATCCCACTTCGTTTTGTCGCGCTTCACAAACATGCGCCCGTCCGTGAGGGCGACCGGCGTCTTGTCCGTCGGCTTGAAACCCATGCGGGTCTGGCACAGTTCGAAAACTTTCGGGTCGAGCTCGACCGTTTGCAGTAGCGAGTCCGGATACGCCTTCGCAAACAGCCGGTGAAAACCCGCACCGCCCAGCCCGATCATGAGCACGCGGGACGGCGCCGGCTGGAAGAACACTCCGGCATACAGAGACCGCGTATAGGCGACGATGAGCTTGAGCGGGTCATTCAGATCGACGGCCGATTCGAGCGCCTCGCCGCGGCGCGAACGGGCGCGCATTTCAACGACGGAGCCGATTTTCTCAATCGTGAGACTGTTGTAGATGGTATCGAAGCTCTCGACCTGATTGCCGCTTTCGGCGGCAGGGAGAACGGCGGTCGCGAGCGAAATACCGAGGAGACAACGGACAAGTTTCATGAGGAGGAAGGAGCGCGCAGAAACCGCAGGAGGGCCGCGAGCGTGAGCACGGCGACCGCCAGCCATACGTAGAGCAGCGTCGACACGCGGAAATTCGGAATCAGCACAAACGTGGTTAACATGACGCCGGCAATGTTGCCGAGCGTGCTCACGCCGTAGACAAGTCCCGAGGCCTTGCCGGGGGCCACGCCCCGTTGCGCCAGGAATTGCACACATTGCGGCGAAAACGTGGAGAGTGCCGTCACGGGCACAAAAAACAGACCGAGGCACGACGCCAACACGCCCGGCAAAACGGCCGTGAAGGTCACTTCGATTTGCCCGACCATCGCCCGGCCCCACACCGCCGTCACCGCGAGCGAGACCACCGTGACGACGGCACAAATCAGTTGGCTGCGGCGCCGGACCGCGCTTTCGAGATTGCTGATCGCGCCGCCGACCATCGAACCGAGGCTGAAGGCCGCGAGAAACGTAGAGATCAGGCAGGCCCATACATCGATGGCCGAGCCAAAGTGCGGGCTGAGCAGCCGCGAGCCGAGCATTTGGAAGCCCATGCTGAGAATGCCGAGAGTGACGACGACGACGTAGAAAGCGATGAGCGACACGGGGAAGCCGCGGAACGTGCGTGATGGTCCCGGCGATGTCACCTCGAAATTCCGATTCGCGCGCCGTCGCTTGTGGCGTTGCCATACGCCGGCTCCGCATCGAAGGTCCGCGCGCCCCGTCTAGCCGCCATCTTGATGAAATCCCCTGCCCTCTTCCTCGCCACGCTAGTTCTTGCCTCGCCGTTTACGCCGCTGTCCACCATGGCCCAAACCACCCCACCCGCTTCCGCCGCCAAACTTGGGTCTAAGGTTTTCGTTTGGGATGAACTGGTGGTGAAGCCCAACGCGACAGGCCTCCGCCGCGATGTGGTGAATTTGCCCACCGCAACGTTCGAAAAATTCGAGTCGCACGTCACCACTCTCAACGTCGGCCAAGCGTCCCATTTGCCCCACAAACACGCGCGCGAGGAATTCATCATCGTGAAAGACGGCACGCTCGAGGTGCACATCAACGGCGCCACGCAAAAGGCCGGTCCGGGCTCGCTGCTCTTCTACGCGTCCAACGACCTGCACGCCGTGCGCAACATCGGCACCGCCCCCGCCACCTATCTGGTTTTTAACTACGAGACCGTCGCCACCCGCAACGCTCCCGTCGAGGGCGCCGCCGCCGCGAAACTCCCCGGCAAACTCGCCTCGACCGTCTTCGACTGGGAAAAACTGCCCGTCAAAACCACCAAGGTCGGCTCGCGCCGCGATTTTATGAATTCGCCGACGGTCACCTGCGAGAACCTCGAGTGTCACGTTACCACGTTGAACGCCGGCGAGGTTCCGCACGGCGCACACCGCCATCCGGATGAGGAGGTCGTTGTCGTGAAAGAAGGTGTCATGGAATGCACCATCAATGGCGTCACCCGGCGCGGCGGCCCGGGCTCAATCTTCTTTTTCGCCTCCAACGACGAGCACGGCATGCGCAACGTGGGCGGCACGACGGCGAGCTATCACGTGATCCGGATCGTTACGGCGGCGACACCGCGCGCGACTCCCAAGCCGCGGTAGTTCCGCTCACTTCCCGAGCTTTGTGCGCCAGGCCGGATAGTCCCGCTCGAGGAGCCGGCGCGGCGTCGGCACATACCACCCCGAACCGGTCCGCCGCTCGCGGTCCACTTCGGCGAGCGAATAAACTTTGATGCCGTCGCGGCTCGCGAAAATCGGCCGGTCCGTCGCGGGCTCGACCATGCGCGCCCAGAGCGGCGGGGCTTTTTCGTCGGGCACCACCACCACATCGAAATCCGTCTTGTGCCGGGCAAACTCCGCGGGCGGCGCGGGCACGCGTTTCACCGTGATGCCGTTGAGCTGGGTCTTCTGCAGCCACGCCACCGCCGACTCCACTGCGGCGACAATTTCCCGCGACGGCCGCTCGTAGCGCATGAGAAAACGCACGACGTCCACCGTGTCGCCGGACGCGATACAGGGCAGTTCAAACGTGCGGGCACCGACGGTTTCCAACGTTTTTTCGTCGTGCTGCTGGCCCCAGCCTTTGCGCACGCCGTCGGAGGTCACCTGCATTTTCAAGAGGCACTCCAGCCCGCGCTGCGTCGCCTGTGCACACCGCACGCTCAGCGGCTCATCCAGCCAGGCAAAGTGAGGCGAGCGGTCACCGGCATCCTTGAGCACATTCAGGACGCCCATCATCACGCCGTCATTCAGCGTGATCCGCTTAGAGATCGAACCCAGCCGGGGCCACCACTGCGGAAATCCGCCGTTCGGATATTGCGACGAGAGGATAAACTCCAGCCCGCGGCGACACGCATCGCGCAACGCCGCATCGCGCGTGAGCACGTAGGCCCGCGCGAGATAGGCGACCTGCGTGTGGGTCGTGTGGTTGTCGTAGCTGGTGTCGGTATTCGCACGGGTCGCACGCACCTGTTGCTTTTGCTCCTCGGTCAGAACCGCCCGCATGTCGTAGTCCTTGGGCCAACCGCCGTTGTCGCGCTGGAACAGCAAGATGTTCGCCGCGATTTCGCGCACCTGTTCCGGCGCAAATGACGGCTGATCGGGCCCGGTCGCCTGCATGAAACGTTCGGGCTGGATGATGTTGCGCCAATGGTGCCGCGAATCATCGAAGCCCGTGACGTCGATCGCCGGTGTCGCTGCCACCGCCGTCGAGACCGCCGCGAGAGCGGCGTAGGCCCAGCAGAGGGCCGTGAAAAATATTCGGACTCGGTTGCCGCGAGATGACGTGTGCATCGGGCTATTTCCCCGCCTTGAATTCCATGCCCTCGATGGCTCCGAGCAGCTCGTTGTAGGGATCGCTATTGAAACCATCCGCGCTGATCGCGACCTCCACGACGACGTCCGGCGCAAGGCGGATGATGCCCACGCTGATCGTTTTGAAATTGCCGGCTTGGGGCGGCTTGCCGACCAGGTCCGGATCGGTGAACGAGCAGTAATATCCGTAGCCGTTGCCGAGAGAAAATTCCTTGGCCCGCGCCTTGCCCTCGACCGATTGGTCCGCGAACCGCATCGCGTCGATCTCCACGCGCATTTTTAGACGTGCCTTGGTGTCGAAACGGTCGGTCTCGGGAAACGTGATCGTCAGCTCCATGTTGGCGTTCACTTTTTCCGCTTTCGGCGTGATCTTCACGATGCGACGGTCGCCGTAATCGGCAGTGTCGAATTTCCAGTTGTCCGCGAGATAGACGGTGAGCGCGCCGCGCGTGCCGAGGTTGATTTTTTCCGCCTGAGCAAACAGGCCGACGACGCTGAGCAAAAAGAGGACGACGATTTTTTTCATGGGTGGGCGAGCCGGCCTACACCGTGTAAACTCGGCCGCGTTTCGCCACGCAAAAGTCGCGCGACTATCAACTGCGCTCCTGCCCGTGCCAAGAAACGCCCTGCAAATGCCTTTGACCGTTCCCCGACGCACACTCTTCATCTCCACCTCGACGCCTACCGCCAACGCTTACAGCTTACCGCCCCTTTTTATCACCATGTCTGCCAAGCCCACCATCATCTACACGAAGACTGACGAAGCGCCTGCGCTCGCCACTTACTCCCTCCTGCCGATCATCCAGGCGTTTACCAAACACGCGGACATCGCCGTCGAGACGCGCGACATCTCCGTCGCCGGCCGCATCCTCGCCACGTTCTCCGATCTCCTCCCCGCGAACCAACGCGTGCCCGATGCGCTCGCCGAGCTCGGCGCGCTCACGCTCAAGCCCGAGGCCAACATCATCAAGCTGCCCAACATCAGCGCCTCCGTCCCGCAGTTGAAGGCCGCCATCGCCGAGCTGCAGGCCAAAGGCTACGCGCTCCCGAACTTCCCGGAAAATCCCACGACGGACGCCGAGAAAGACGCCAAGGCCCGCTACGGCAAAGTCATGGGCTCCGCCGTCAATCCCGTCCTCCGCGAGGGCAACTCCGACCGCCGCGCCCCGAAAGCTGTGAAAGACTACGCCCGCGCCCATCCCCACTCCATGGGCAAATGGTCCGCTGATTCGAAGACCTCCGTCGGCACGATGGGCCACGACGATTTCTTCTCCAACGAAAAGTCGGCCACCGTTTCCGCCGCGACGACGGTCCGCATCGAGTTCGTGCCGAAGCCCTCCGCCGACGGCAAACAGGAGCCGACCGTCGTCCTCAAAGAAAAAACTCCGCTCAAGGCCGGCGAAATCATCGACGGCACGTTCATGAACCGGAAGGCCCTCGGCGCCTTCTTCGCGCAGCAGATCAACAAAGCCAAAAAGGACGGCACGCTCTTCTCGCTCCATTTGAAGGCCACCATGATGAAGGTCTCCGACCCGATCATGTTCGGTCTCGCCGTCCGGGTTTTCTTCAAAGACCTCTTCACGAAACACGGCGCCACGCTCACCGCTCTCGGCGTCGATCTGAACAACGGATTCGGCGACCTCCTCGGCAAGATCGCCACGCTGCCCGCCGAGCAGAAAGCCGCCATTGAGGCCGACATCGCCGCGATCTTCACCGAACGTCCCGCCGTCGCGATGGTGAATTCCGACAAGGGCATCACCAATCTCCACGTCCCCAGCGATGTGATCGTCGATGCGTCGATGCCCGCGATGATCCGCACCTCCGGGCAAATGTGGAATGCCGCCGGCAAGGGCCAGGATACGCTCTGCGTCATTCCCGACAGCTGCTACGCCGGCGTCTACCAGACCGTGATAGATTTCTGCAAAAAGCACGGCGCCTTCGACCCGAAGACGATGGGCACGGTCCCGAACGTCGGTCTCATGGCGCAGGCCGCCGAGGAATACGGCTCCCACAACAAGACCTTCCAGGCGCCCGGCAACGGCACGATCCGCGTCGTCGATTCCGAGGGCAAAGTCCTCTTCGAACACGCCGTCGAGCAGGGCGACATCTGGCGCGCCTGCCAGACCAAGGATGCTCCCGTGCAGGACTGGGTGAAACTCGCCGTCAACCGCGCGCGCCTCTCGAACACGCCCGCGATCTTCTGGCTCGACGAGAAACGCGCGCACGACGCGCAGATCATCGCCAAGGTGAA
This sequence comes from Opitutus sp. GAS368, assembly GCA_943372705.1. Taxonomy (GTDB): domain Bacteria; phylum Verrucomicrobiota; class Verrucomicrobiia; order Opitutales; family Opitutaceae; genus GAS368. The sequence continues at coordinate 11,744 of CALRZR010000132.1, forward strand.
GACCTATCTCGCGCAGCACGACACCGCGGGCCTCGACATCAAGATCATGGCCCCCGCCGCCGCCTGCGAGGCCACCCTCGTCCGCCTCAAAGCCGGCCAGGACACCATCAGCGTCACCGGCAACGTCCTCCGCGACTACCTCACCGACCTCTTCCCGATCCTCGAAGTCGGCACGAGCGCCAAGATGCTCTCGATTGTTCCGCTGATGAACGGCGGCGGCCTCTTCGAAACCGGCGCCGGCGGCTCCGCGCCGAAGCACGTTCAGCAATTCACCGAAGAAAACTTCCTCCGCTGGGACAGCCTCGGCGAATTCTTCGCCCTCGCCGCGTCGTTCGAGCACCTCGGCATCACGCAGAATCACGCGAAGGCCAAAGTTCTCGCCACCACGCTCGATGCCGCCAACGGCAAGTTCCTCGAAAACGACAAGTCGCCCGCCCGCAAGGTTGGCGCCGGCATCGATAATCGCGGCAGCCATTTCTACCTTGCGCTCTATTGGGCCGAAGCCCTCGCCACCCAACACGACGACGAGGAACTCCACCGCCTCTTCCTCCCGGTTTTCGCCGAACTCACCGCGGCCGAGGAACAGATCGTGAAGGAGCTGATCGCCGTGCAGGGCAAACCCGCTGACATCGGCGGCTACTATCAGCCCGACGAAGTGAAGGCCTCCGCCGCGCTGCGTCCGAGCCCAACGCTGAACACGATTCTGGCGTCGGTCTGACGACTCCGGCCATCGCCGCTTCTCTCTAATCCCGCTCTGTTCGGAGCGGGATTTTTCTTTTTTCGCGCAACCGTCCGCCGCGGCCGCAGGCGCCATCGGGCTCAGCCTTCGGCGCCGTATTTCACGCCACAGCCATACGACGGCGTGGTGGCTTTCTCGACGGGTTTCCCCGCCTTCAGCGCCGCGAGGGCCGCCTTCACGTAGTTGTGCGCATCGGGCGTGTTGGCCTGGCTCGCCTGCGGCTGATCGTCAATGGCGCCCTGGTAAACCAGCGTGCCGTCGCGCCCGATCACAAAGCAATGCGGCGTGGTCTGCGCGGCGAACAATCGCCCGATCTTGCCGCTCTGATCGCGGACATACGCAGTCGCGACGACACCTTGTTTCTTCTGCCATTCCGCCGACTTGGCCGGATCGAGATCTCCCATTGCGGTTGAATTGATCTGCAACCACACCGCGCCGTCGGCCGCCGCCACCGCCTGCGTGCTCTGCATGTTTCCGCTGCGGTAGTGGCGCACCACGTAGGGGCAGGCCGGGTTCAACCATTCCAGGACCACCACCTTGCCGCGAAACTCCGCGAGCGTGCGGCTTTTTCCCGCCAGATCGGTAAACGCAAAATCAGGTGCGGGCTTCCCAGATTCCACCGCCCCGCGACCGACCGAACCAGCCGCGATCGCTGACCATACGCTCAACCACAGAAAAAGTTTCGATAGCCGTTTCATCGTTGGACCCAACCCACGCCGGCAATCCGCCCGCAGGCGAGAATATTTTGCCCTGCGTTTCAGCCGCCGCCCGCCCGCGAACATTTCCCACCTCAAAACAGGTAGTTCATCTCCACGCGCAGTTCCCGATAGGATTCGTAGTTCCTCCAGTCCGTCGTCGAGGGCTTCGCATCCGCGCGCACGAAGGCCGCGCGCACTTTGAATTCAGTCTGCGGCAGAGCATGCAACGTCGCGATCACGTCAAACGTGAGGATGCGCCGGTCGGTGAGCGTCACAGTGCCTTCCGCGACTTTGCGGTCGTCACAATCGATCCACCCGCACGCGCCCATCGCCTTCAACGCGGAGGTCAGCCGCGTTTTCCCAAAATCATAGTCGACGCGCGCCATCCGATTCCGCGTTCCCGCCAACCAGTCGACTTGGCCGATGAGCCGCGTGAATCCGCCGGTGGGAAATCCGCGCCACGGCGCGATGATGTCCGCTTCATCTGCGATATTCGCGAGGCCGGCGCTGAACGCCCACGGGCCGCGCGCGAGCGCCAGGCGCGCTGCACCGAGACCTCCGTCGGCACTCTTGGGATCGTCGTAGGAAGCCAGTTTGCGCAAGTCGGCGGCGCCGGCGGTAAAGATCTTGTCGATGCCAAACACACCCGAAATCGCCGCTCCTCCGACGGCCCCTGCGCCGCGGTCAAACTGCCGCAAAGCCCGCACACCGGGTGTCAATGTCCACCCGGAGCCGAGTTTGAAATCGGCCGAGGCATCGCCGACCGCGAGGGCGAATTCCCCCGGCACGCCGACGTATTCGAGTGCGAGCCGCACATTCTTTACCGGGCGCGTTTCTGCCGCGAGCAGCACGAGCGCCGGGTCGGTTTCTTTGCCACTGCGTGCGAGGTTTTGCGCGGTGAGTCCGCGGTGGGCGCCGGAGTCGTCGTTGCCCGTGGATTTCACATACGCGAGCACGCTGTGATAGGTCGTGTGGTCACGGAGCTTTTGGCGCAGGACGACGGCCGCGGTGACTTTGGAGCGCGGCACGGACCGCAAATCCACGCGCACCGCCTCAAAGGTCTGCGGGACCATCTTGGTGTCGTTCGAGGCCAGCAGCACGGTGTCGATGATTTGCCGCCCCGCGCGCACCGACCAGCCCGCCGAACGAAACTCCGCGAAGGCCTCCGCGAGCACGTTGATCGCCCCTTCGGAACCGTCGAGGCGGGTGCGGTAGGTGTCCTTGCCCGCGCGCCCAAAATTGGTGAGCGGCACCTTCGCATCGGTATTGTCGTCAAGCAGTGGCACCGTGGAGTAGCCGCCGACCGTCGCGCTCCAGCCCTGCCAGCGCGCCGTCTTGTAGATCAGACTACCGCCCGCGCCGATCATCGCGTTGTCGCGCGTCTGTCCGGTGCCGGTTTCCCTCGCGGTGTTCCAGTCCCACGCAAACACGTGCAGCCGGGCCCGCCCGTAGAGCGACCCGCGCGAGAACCACTCGGACCACGTTTCCACGGCCGGCGTTTCGCGCAGGTAGTCGACCTGCATATTGCTCTTGATCGCACGTTCCGGTGTCTGGAGCGCACTCGCCGGCGCGCACGCCAGCAGAGCCGGGATGATGATAACAGTGGCGCGCATGATGGATGGGGACCGCGAAGTCCGCCTTGGACGTTGGAGACGATTGAACCGGATTGTGACGTCCGGAAGAAAAAAACGCAGGCACCAAGGACGGTCGGCGGGCACAGGCCCGGCGTCTGCCGCTCGGTCCCTACTCCGCCAATATCGACTCGTTTGGCGGCGAGCTTTATCGCTTTCGGACCAGCTCGGTGTTTTCGATTCAGGCTAAAGGCGACCGGCCGCGGTGACGATGAAAGCGATTGGATCTTTCCAACTATGAGCTCCGTTCGGCCCCGCCTTACCCGCAATTCCCTGCGGTCGCTGCTGATTTTCGGCTTCGGCCTGTTTTGTATCATTCTGCTCTCCGGTCTCGGCATGCTCGGCTATGTGGCCCACCGCGCCCGCGTGCTCCAGGAACACACCGACCTCGCTGCATCGGTCGAATCCGCCACGTTGTCGCTGCTCGCCGACGGTCTCCAAATGGGGCAGGCCGTGCGTAATATCATTCTCGATCCCGCCAATCCCAAGGCGTTCGAAAATCGCGCGGCCGCCTGGACGTCGTGGCAAAAGAAACACGCCGCTACGCTCACATCCATCCGCGGCGAGCCCAGCCTGGCGCACATCGGGCAATCGCTGGAAAAGGTGCGGACCGCCATGGAACTCGATGCCTCCCTGCAGTCGGAATTGGAGGCAATGGCGAAAGCGGGCCGGCCAGCCGACGCGCTGCGCCGCCTCAATACCGAGGAGACCCCGCGCTGGCGCGCCGCCAAAGCGGAGTTGCAAGCCCTCCTCGATGAAACGCACGCCCTCACCGGCGGCCTGCAACGCGACTCCGTCCGCTACCGCCGGCTCAACAGCGCGGTTATCGTCGGCATTTCTGTCGCAGTGCTCTCGGCGGCGGCGGTTCTCTGGACCCTCGCGTTGCGCCAACTGTCCGTCGTCCGCGACGCCATTGGCGCGATGAACGACGCTACCACGCGCCTCGAACAGGACGGCGCCGTCCTGCTCGAAGGCAGCGAGGCCCTCGCCGACGAGGCGGGCAAACAGGCGCAGGCCGAACAGGAAGTCAGTGTCGCCACCACGGAGACCGAAAACATCGCCGCCCGCACGGTCACCGATGCGGACTCCTTGCACACGGGCATGGGTTTGGCCCGCACTGCGGTCGGCAATGCCCACGAACGCATGCATGAGCTCTCCGACGCCCTCGAAGACATCGGCAATTCGGGGGCCGACGTGGCCCGCATTGCGAAGACGATCGATGAGATCGCGTTCCAAACCAACTTGCTCGCGCTCAACGCTGCCGTCGAAGCCGCCCGCGCGGGTGAGGCGGGCGCCGGTTTCGCCATCGTCGCCAACGAGGTCCGGTCGCTCGCCAATCGCTCGGCCGAAGCCGCCCGCGAGTCGACCGCGAAGATCGGCACCTCGGTCGAGCGCGGCCATCGCGGCAAAGACCTCTGCGGACAGGTCGAGGCGATCTTCGCCACCATGGGCACGACCGTGCAAGACGTCGACCGGGTCGCCACCCAGATCGCCAGTGCCGTGAAGGAGCAGCAATCCGGCCTGCGGCAAGTGGCCGGCGGTATCCGGCAACTCGACACGTCGGGGCGCAGCACGGCCACGCATTCGAAGGAGATCGCCGCCGCCGCGCAGACGATTCGCACCGAGACCGATTCCGTGCGTCGCCAGTATGAGCGCTTTGAACGGGCTGTCCTCGGCTGATGCCGCCCGCCCGTCGCCCGCACTCAACGCGACTTCTTCAGCTGCTTCGCCAAAAATTCGTCCACCCACCCGAGCGCCTGCGTCGAGGTAAATTCGGGGCCGCCGTGTTTCGCACCCGGCAGCAGGTGCAACGTCGATTCCACGCCGGCCTTTGTCAGCGCTACCTGGAGCGCTTCGCTCTGATTGGGCGGCACCACGGGATCGGCCGAGCCGTGTAAAATCAGAAACGGCGCATCGTCCTTGTCCACGTAGGTGACCGGGCTCGCCGCCGCCGCCTTCTCCTTGTGGTCCGTCACGGGACCGCCGATCAGTTTCGACTCGGGCGCATCGGGGCGCCGATGGCTCTCGTAACCGGGCGTCCCGACAAAGCGCAGAAAATCGCTGGGGCCGTAGTAATCGATCACCGCCTGCACCCGGCTGGAACGGTCGAGATTTGCGCCGACATCGAAGCCCTTCACGTCGCCCGCGGTTCCGAGCAGTGCGACGAGGTGTCCGCCCGCTGAACTGCCCCATGCCACGACGCGTTCCGAATCGAGCCCGTATTTGGCCGCATGGAAACGCAGCCAACGCAGGCCTGCTTTCACATCTTGGATTTGCGCGGGAAACGCCGCCGCATCAGTCAACCGATAGCCGATACTCGCGACCGCGTAGCCCTTCCCGACATATCCGAGCCGCACCGGCAACACCGTGGCCTTCGAGCCGTTTTGCCAACCGCCGCCGTGCACCCAGACGATCACCGGCAAGCGACCCGCCGGCGGCTTCGCCGGCAGATACAGATCGAGCTTTTGGCGGGCGTGCCCGTTTTCCACATACGCGAGATCGCGGTGCGCGACAACGCCCGCCGGCACTGGCGCCGCGCCCCCCGGCGGCTGCGCGAGCATCGGGATGTGCAGGACCAGGATGGTGAAAATCGAGCCGAGACGCAGGTAAGTTTTCATGGGAAAGTTGCGGGGACGAAACGATCGAATACACGAATGGCCCTGACGCACTCGAAAAACACGCCGTGCCGTCCTTCTCCATCACGCGGCCCCCGTAGATTCGGCTCGCGACCAACGCGGACCGCTTCTTGAAACGTTCCATGAGCTCCCGCGCCCTCCGGTTTGCTTTCGTTTCGATTTTGCTTTTCGCGAACTCTTGGTTGCCCGCTGCCGAATCCAAAGCGAGCCCCGCCGCCGTCGCCGCCTTCCTTGCCGATCAACCTGTGCCCCGCGCCGCCGGCCCCGGAGCTGTGCGCGTCGGCTTCAACGCGTCGTCGCAATTTCCTTGGGTCGCGGTCGACCAGGGTTGGGAACGCCTCGACGATCCGAATTTTACCGCGTGGCGGCGCAAGGGAGAACCTGTGGGCGCGATGCGTATGCCCGAAGATGCGTTCGCGATCGGAAAAGTGTCCGTGAAGAAAGTCGCCGGCACCGTCCGCCATGGCACGGGCAAGCTGCTGCCCCTTTGGACGACGATCACTCCGGGCGTCCTGCGGGTAGCGCCCAGCCGCGATCTTTGGCGCATCGCACCAAGCGTCACGCCGGCGACCCCTCTCCCCGCTGCCGCCGATGACGTGCTGATCCTCTGGAACGACGCCGTGGAGGATAAAATCGTCGCGGCCCGCGAAGCCGAAGACTGGGAGCGAGCCCGCGAACTCGCGCGTCCGCTGCGCGATATCAATGAAATCGCCTGCATCCGCCTGCGTGCGTCGATCATCGAAGGTCTCGTGACTGAAACTGCGCGTCGGATGCTCTGCACCGCGCCCCGCAAGCCCGTGGCCGAATGCCTTCGTCATCTGGCCGCCTGCGCCGACGCCGATGGCTTCACCGCGGACGACTACCTCAAATTCGCCCGGCGCAACCTTCGCGAAATCATCGCGCCGCTGGGCCCCCGTGCGGTGCGCGTCGCCAAGCTGGCTAACCACACGGGGTTCACCTCGATCAACCACGAGATGCTGATCGAGGCCTGCCTGGCCTTCTCCGCCGCGTTTGCGCCGACGTCGACAGCTGCCCAGGTCGCGACCGCGCTCGACGAAATTTCCGACGCCGAACTCATGAAACTCACCGGCTCCGGCGGTAAAGAGCCCTTCGTCTTCGCCGCTCTGCATCTCGCGCGGCAGGCGGACACCTCCGGAATTACCCCTCTGGAACGTTTCCAGAAACTCAGCCAACTGCTCGATCTTTCACCTGGCCTTGCCGCCTTTACTGGCTCGGGTCCGGGTATGCGCAAGGCCCGCGAAACACTGTATTCCTTGATCGGCGACGCCGCCGAGCGCGCCGATTTCCCGGCCACCGCCGCCGGTTTCCTCCTGCTGGCTCACCAACAGACGGTTGGCCCCGCGGGGAACTTGATCTCGGTCGAAGCCTCGCTCGGATCGACCGAAACTTCCCTGCTCGCCCGAAGCCGGCGTTTGGTCGCCGGCATTGCCGTTCACTGTTGGCCTGCGCTCGATGCGAGCGAACCGGCCACGTCCCGCTTGGTCGATCTTCTCCGCGGCGCCAACGCGTCGATCCTGCAACCGGCCACTCTGATCCTCGGCGTCGTGCCGGGCCCGCCGGAGTCGTTCCTGCGCGCAGTGCGTCGCGTCGCGCCAGCGGCCGAGCCCTTGGTTCTCTCCGGCTCGGGCCCCGACCTCGTGCCGAAAAAGAGCGCGAAGAAGATTTTCTGGAAGGAAACCTTCAATGCGATCGAAGAAGCCGACCCGGAGGATCCCGCCGCCGTGGAGATGGATCGCATCAAGTCGCTACGGAAACGCATTCGCGAAAAGCAGTCCTCCATCGGTTTTACCGAAGCGTTCGACCAAACGGAGACCCTGCAAGCAGCCTTGGCCGAGCGCGCGGCGCTGCAAGGTGCGAGGCAGGAGACCGCCTCCCAACTGAACAAAGGCCAGTCCGTCCTCGGTCAGGGTGAGCTGGCGCTCAAGACCCAACCACCCACCGACGCTACAGGCCGACAATTGGCTTCCCAGCTCGATTCGGCACTCCGAGAGGTGCGCGCCGAAAATATTGAAAACGCCAACCGCGCCACCGCCATCGACGATCGCCTCCGGCAGCTCAACAGCACCATTAGCGAAATCGGCCCGCGGTCCCAAAGCCTCCGGAACTCCCGTCAAGGTTACCTCCGGGAACTCGCCACGCTCCAGAGCGAGCTCGCCGCCGCCGAGGCCCGTCTGCCCGCGCTCGGGGTTATCAGCAATCGCCGCAACCGCTACGCCCGGCGGATCAAAAATGACGTGGAGAGCATGGAGTCCGTCGATTATTTCATCAATGAGCAGCTCAGCACACGAATCGCTCCGCTCGTAGCTGCGCCCAAGACGCCCGAACGCGACGCCGAGGCCTCGTGGCAGGTCTGGTGGTTTGGCCGCACCCGTCGGGAAACCAAACCACTCCCGCCGGCGCTGGTGCCCCGCAAATACCTAGCCCGCGGGCTCGCTGCCGAGGCGTTTGCGTTGCAGATCGAATACGCTCTCGCCCTCGCCGACCCTCGCAAGGCGATCGTCGCCGCCATCACCGATACGGCGGCGGCCCTCGCTCACAACGAATCTCGATACGCCGAGACGATGGGTCCGGCCTTGCGCGAGTTTATCCTCGCGACGTCCACCGGCCCGCTCCAAGGCACCGCTCTGCGCGACCTGGCCAACATCAAACTGACCGTGCGGAGCCCGGACGCCGACGCGGTTTTCGCTGCCTTGCCCGAGAAACTTAAACCCGCCTTGCGTCCGCTGCTCCAAGACGTGTTCAAGGGCCCGAGCCCTCCGCGAAATGAACGGCGCGGCCCTCCCGGGACGCGCCGTTCACCTTGCCGAAAACAGCTTCAGCGCACCGTCACGAAGCCGACTTTCTCAGCGATCTTCTGGCCCGCGTCGCTCAGGGTGAACTCGATGAACTTCGCCGCTTCACCCGTCGCGTCGCCATTGGTGTAGTAAAACGTCGGACGCGCATACGGATATTTTTTGTTTTGGACCGTCTCTTTGGTCGGCGCTTGGCCTTCAACCGGCACGACTTTCGTTCCG
>CALRZR010000133.1:0-20199 GCA_943372705.1 Opitutus sp. GAS368
GGATTCGTGGCGGCGTATCTCCATGGCGGCCCTGCGCCCGCCGCGCTCGCGCCCACGCTCGCCGACGGCCTCGCCGTCGCGCGCATCGGTGCGAACACGTTCGCCCTCGCCGCGCCGTTCGTCGACGACGTCGTCACCGTCACCGAGGCCGAAATCGCCACCGCGATCGCCACACTCACGCGCCGCGCCGGCGTGACGGCCGAGGGTGCCGGGGCGACGGCGTTCGCCGCCGTGCTCGCGGGAAAAATCTCCGCGCGCACCGCGGTTGTGCCGATCTGCGGACGCAATATCGACGCGCGCCTCCACGAGCACGTCGTCGCGACCGCCGCCGAGCCGCGCTCGCCACGTCGGATGGCCGCGGCGGCATAGCGGCGGCGCATCGTCGGCATTGACCGCGCCGCCGCTGCGCGTGTGCTGGGACTCTTGCAAAACCCGATGAATCCCCGCGACGGCCGCGGCTCCGCCTCTTCCTCTCCCCAACGTCAACCCGACCCTCGTCGCGGTTCCGGCCCGTCGCGTGGCCCGGGCCCGAATCGCGGCTCCGGCTCCGGCCGCCCCGGTGGCCCGCAGCCGCAAAACTCCGACCCTCGGCGTGACCCGCGGCGCGATCCCCGCCGCGACTCCGGACGCGGCCCCGGCCAGAATCCCGGCCAGCCACGCCCCGCCGGTCCCGCGCCCGCGCCGCAACCTCCGCCGCCTCCGAAACCGCCGGCTCCGCCTGCGCCGCCGCGCGAACTCGGCTGGTTGCCCGACTGCGTTTATACAGGTGACAAGTTCGAGAGCGGCCTCGCGTTTTTCGTGGATGCCGCCGGCCGCATCACGCGGTTTTCCCGCGAGCCCGCCGATCTCGAAATGGCGAAACGCCTCCCCGGCCAGGCCGCGCTCCCGGGCCTCGTGAACACCCACTCGCACGCGTGGCACCGCATCTTCCGCGGCCGCCTCGAATTGAAAGCCCACGCCGACCGCGACGCGCTCGGCAATGCCCGCGAGCTCCACGACAAAGTGCTCGCGCGCCTCTCCGACGAGGATGTTTACGACGCCGCGCGCGAGGCGTTCATGGAGATGCTCCTCGCCGGCATTACGACGGTCGGCGAGTGCCACTATCTCCACCATTCGGCCGATGGCACGCCGCTGCCCGAAGCCGGTGCGATGGCGCACGCCGTCCTGCGTGCCGCGCACGACGTCGGCATCCGCATCGCGTTGCTCAACGGCGCCACCCTGCGCGCCGGTTTCGGTTCGCCCGTCGGTTCGGCGTCGTCGCGTTACCTCTCGGCCAGCGTCGAAGCTTTTACGCGCTCGACCGATCTGCTCTTTGCCCACGTCGAAAAAAATTACCCCGGTGACGACGTGTGGGTGGGTGTCGCGCCGCACAGTCTCGGCGCCGTGCCGATCGACGCGCTCAAAGCCATCTCGGCCTACGCGCACGCGAAACGTTGCCGCGTGCATCTCCAGCTCGGCGAAACCGCCGCCGAGCACGCGTCCTGTGTCGCCGAATACGGCCGCTCGCCCGCCGCGCTCCTAGCCGAACACGGCCTCCTCGACAAACGCTTCACCGCTCTGCACGGCGCGCACTTGAGCGACGACGACATCCGCGTGCTGGGCACCGCGCGCGTGACGGTCTGCGCGTGCCCCGCCTCGGAAATGTCCGCGGGCGAAGGCGTGTTCCCGACGGCCAAGCTGCTCGCGGCCGGCGTGGCGCTCGCCCTCGGCACCGACGGCCAGCACCAAACCAACGTGCTCGACGACGCGCGCCTCCTCGAGTTCCAGCTCCGCTCCGAGCGCAAACGCCCCGGCGCGTTTCCGACGGATCTCGCGACCGCGTTTTTCCACGCGGCGACCGTCACCGGCGCCCGCAGCCTCGGCGCACCGGGCGGCGCGCTCGAAGTCGGCCGCCCCGCGGATTTTTTCACCGTGAACGTCTACGATCCGTCGATCGTCGGCGCGTCGCCGGAAGGTCTGCTTGGCGCCGTGGTCTTCGGCTCCAACCCGCGTGCGATCCGCGAAGTCTGGGTCGGCGCCCGCCAGCGCGTCAGCGGTTGGAAACACCCGTTGCAGAGTCCCGTCGTCGGCCGGTTCGCCGATTTGCAGAAGAAACTTTGGGCGTGACGGCCCCGGCCGTTCGCTTCTCCTCGCCCGCATGTCACGTCCTACGCTCCTCGTTCTCGCTGCCGGCATGGGCTCCCGCTACGGCGGCCTGAAACAAATCGACCCCGTCGGTCCCTCCGGTGAGACCGTGCTCGACTACGCAGTCTTCGATGCGCTGCGCGCCGGCTTCGGCCGCGTGGTCTTCGTGATCCGCCGCGACTTCGAGGAACTCTTCCGCACGCAAATCGGCGCGCGCTACACGGGCAAGATCGCCGTCGATTACGTGTTTCAATCCCTCGACGCGCTCCCGCCCGGCCACACGCCGCCCGCCGGCCGCGAGAAACCTTGGGGCACCGGTCACGCCGTCTGGTGCGCGCGCGACGCGGTGAAAGAAAACTTCGCCGTCATCAACGCCGACGATTTTTACGGCGCCGATTCGTTCAACCGGCTCGCGGCATTTTTGACCGCGGCGCCTGCGAAGTCCGCAGCGGCGGATCAATTCGCGATCGTCGGCTTCCGCATGGCCAACACGCTCTCCGAAAATGGCGCCGTTTCCCGCGGCGTCTGCGCCACCGATGGCGCCGGCCACCTCACGAGTATCGTCGAGACCCACGGCATCACGGGCGCCGAAGTCGGCCCCGGGAAAAAATTCTCCGGTGACACCATCGTCTCGATGAACTGCTGGGGTTTTACGCCCGCGCTCTTCGCCGGGCTCGACACGCAGTTCCGCGAGTTCCTCGCGGCGCGCGGCACGGAGCCGAAATCTGAATTCTACCTCCCCGGCTCCGTCTCAACGATGATCGCCCGCGGCGAGACCACGGTGCGCGTGCTCCCGACCGACAGTGCGTGGTTCGGCGTCACCTACCGCGAAGACAAACCGCGCGTGCAGGTCGCCCTTCTCGCTCTCGTGCAGGCCGGCCTCTACCCGGCACGGCTCTGGTAGGCCTTCAAGTAGAGCGGACTTCAGTCCGCCCTACTCCCACACTCAGGCTTTCGCCACTGGCGGAGCCTTCGCCAACTGATCTTTCACCAGATCGCGGTGCACGCGGTTGCTGAGGCCGGCGAGGTGGAGGCGCATCGCCTCAACGATTCCGTTGGTGTCGCGTTTTTCGAGGAGCTTCACGATCTGCCGGTGCGCATCGACGATGCCGTGCACCAACGTGGCGAGCAGCGGGTTGTCGCGGCTCGTCGCGGCGATCCGCGTCTCGGGCAGGCGGTAGAACACGTAGTTGCACTCGATCATCAGCAGGTCGAAATCGTTGATAAACCTCTCGTTGCCGCTCGCCTCGACCATCGTCTGGTGAAACTGCCAGTCGAGCTCCAGCCAGCGCGACGAGGGCGCGTTCGGCGCCTCGCGCTCCATCTCGTCGCAGATCAGGTCGAGTTGCACGAGATCGGTGGCGGAGCGGTTATGGCAGGCGACGCGAGCCGCCGCGAGTTCGATGGCCTCGCGGTATTCGTGGAGATGGGCGACCTCCGCCGGACCGTAGTCGCGCAACCGCAGGCCGCGGTTCACCTGGTCCTTCAGGAGAATGCCCTTGGAAACGAGCTTCTGCAGATCCTCGCGCACCGGGATGCGGCTCAGCTCCAACTTGGCCGCAAGATCGCGCTCCACGAGGCGATCACCCGGTAAAAATGCCTCGGAAAAAATCAGACGCACGAGCTTCTGGAGGTTCGGCGGGGTGCGGTCGATCTTCGGTTCAAACACTCGGCGGCGTTTCGGCATGGCGGGGCGAATCCAATACCACACTACCGGCAATGAAAAGGTCGGAGTTGGGCCCGTTTCGATAATTGGTATGCCAATCGGCCGTGGTTTGATCGGGCAAAAGCCATAGGTAATTTGGCGGAAACCCGGGTGAAAATGGGTTGACATTAGCCCGAGCCGGAAAGTTTGGTATACCGAAATACGAGGCGCGTTTGTCCGCGGCTTCCACCGGTCGTTCCCCGCTTTCTCCCCACCATGAAATCCCCTCGTTCCCTGGCTGTGTTTGGCTCCCTCGCGGCGCTCGCCCCCGCTTTTGCCCAGTCCGCCGGTTCGGTTCCCGCCACTGCCGGCACCGCGACTGAGGTCGTCCAGTTGTCCGCCTTCGAGGTCGCCTCCACCAAAGACCGGGGTTACTCCAGCCGCGACACCGTGGGCGCATCGCGCATCGCGATTCCGGTCGCCGAGCTGTCGCAGGCCATCGCCGTGATCAACCAGGAGCTGCTGCGCGATCTCTCCCCCAATAGTCTGCCGGATGTGGCGCGCTACATCGGCGGCGTGGCTGAGACGAACAGCCCCGGCAGCGATATCTTCGCGATCCGCGGCGTGCCGATCAGTTCGCCGTTTACCGACGGATTGCCCGAGGTCGGCTCGAGTCAGGGCACAGGGTTGGATTTCAGTTTGTTCAACCGGGTCGAGGTGTTGAAGGGGCCGTCGGCCGTCATCTACGGCTCGACGTCGTCGGGCGGCGTCGTGAACCGCGTGGCAAAGAAGCCGCAGTTCGAGCGGGCGCGGGCGTTGCTCGATTTGGAAGTAGGTTCCTACGCGCACTACCGTTCCACGGTCGATCTGAACCAGCCGCTGGGTGCCGCGCGCAACGCGGCCTTCCGCATGGTCGGCATGTATTGGAATCGCGAGTCAGCGCAGCAGTTCGATTACGGGCACCGCCGGTTTCTCGCCCCGATGTTCAGTTGGCGCATCACGCCGGTCACGACCGCGACCGTGACGGTCACCGACTACTGGGATCGCTACCACAAGCCCTGGGGCCAGGCCTTTGCCCTTCCGCCCTATGTGGGCAACAACCTCACGCTTTCCCTCGGTCTCAACCTCCCGCGCGAGCGCGCGTGGGCCGAACCTTACTCGGTCCAATACGAGCAGGGCCGGCGCTACAACCTCAGCGTCGAACACAAAGTCAGCGAAAGCTGGTCGCTCAAGTTGGCCGGGTTCAAGGCGAGCTACAATTACCACGAGTCGCCCACCACGATTTTGCGCGATGTGGTGCTCGTCGGCGGGCGCTATTTGATGCAGCGCAGCTGGCGCTACTCCGCCAACCCCGTGGATTCCGACACCCTCGCCCTGGATTCAGCGTGGAAATTTAAGATCGGGCCGACCCGCCACACGCTCATCGCACTCGCGCAGTATGCGAGCAACGACAGCGCAACCGTCCAATATCTCGGCCGCAGCGCGACTGGCAATACGACCGACGTCCTCCCTCGCCTCGATATTTTCAATCCCGTCTACGGCGGGCTGCCAGCGTCGGTCGCGCTCAGCTCTTCCACCGAAGGCAAAGGGTCCAGCTTCGGAACCGCGGTGCAAGAGCAGGCCTATCTCTTCAATGACCAGCTGATTCTGCAAGGCGCCGTGCGCTTCAATCGCAACCGGTCCGAGGGTTTTAACGCGATCACGCGGGTGCGCGACACCCCGCCGGCCAAGACCAAATGGACCCCGCGTTTCGGCGCGGTCTACCGGCCGCATGACGCCGTGTCGCTCTATGCGAGCCGCTCGGAAACATTTACGCCCGTCTTCACCGTCAACCCCGACGGCAAGACGTTCACTCCGCCGACTTCAAAACAGGACGAGATCGGCGTGAAGCTCGATCTATTGAAGGGCAAAGTGTCCGCTACGATCGCCCACTACAAACGTTCGGATCGCAACACCATCGTCCAGGACCCGGATCCCATCCGCGCGAGCGGTGGCTACCGGATCCAGATCGCCGGCGACGAGATGAAGGGCAACGAAATCGATCTCTACCTCAACCCGGTCGCCGGACTGCAACTGATGATCGGTGCCTCGAAGCTCGAAGCCAAAACCCTCTCCGGACTGCGGACCCGCGGGGTCCCGGAAAAACAGGCCAGCGTGCTCGCCAAGTATGCATTCGAAAAAGGTGCCCTCAAAGGTTTCGCGATCGGCACGGGCTACACGTGGCGCGGTCGCCGCGCCGGCGATACGGGCAACACGTTCTGGTTGCCGGGCGCCAACCTCTACCAAGCTTTCGCCACCTACGCGTGGGGCAAATATTCCTTCCACCTGAAAGTCGACAATGTGGCCGACGAATACTACGCCAATAACGCTGTGAATCGTAACGTCATCTCGCTCGGCCCGCCCCGCTCGTTTACGCTGCGCGTTTCGCGCGAGTTCTAGGCCGCTAGGGCCGAACGGTCATGCGCTTTCTCTACCCGCTCGGCCTGTTCCTGCTATCTTTCGTCCTTACTTCCGCCCAATCGCCAGAGTCATTCGGAGCTTCGAATCTCACGCCGCCCGTCCTCGATCTCCTGCCCGGCCCGCGTTACTCCCCGCGCCTGCGCATCTGGCAGGGCATTCCGAGTATTGAGCGCACGGCGCGCGGCCGGCTGTGGGCGACGTGGTATGGCGGACCGATCATCGAAGGCCAGCGGGGCGAGGGAAACTACGCCGTGCTCGTGACGAGTGACGACGATGGCCGCACGTGGTCTCCGCCGGTTGCGGTTTACGACGCCACGCCGTTCTTCGGCGGCATCACGCTCGACCCACATCTCTGGATTGATCCAGCCGGTCGGTTATGGTGGTTCGTCAACCGCGTGCTCCCGGTGAAGGATCCGAACGGTCCCTATTCGGTCTGGGGCTTCTGCACGGACGACGCCGACGCGCCCGCGCCGAAGTGGCACGCGCCGGTCTTCGCCGGTTACGGCAGCGCGCTCAACAAACCCGCCGTTCTCGCCAACGGCGACTGGCTCCGCCCCGTCGACACCTTCGACAAGACCGACCCCGAGCGCACGCGCTTCTGGGTGTCGCGCGATCAGGGGAAATCGTTCACGTTTCTCTCCAAGACACCGGTCAAAGACGGCTACTTTTCCGAGCAGATGGTCGTCGAGCGCCGCGACGGCAGCCTCCTCGCCTTCTCGCGCGCGACTTACGGCATCGCGCAATTCGAATCCTTTGATCGCGGGGCGACTTGGAAAAACGACCGGCCGTTCACCACCGAACGCGGCGTGAACGCCCGCTTCCATTTCCGCCGGCTCAAGTCCGGTGCGTGGCTCCTCGTGCTCAACGACGATCCGAAAGTGCGCACAAAGATGACCGCGATGCTCTCCGAGGACGAGGGCCGCACGTGGCCGCACCGGCTGCTCCTCGATGATCGTGCCCTGGTCACGTATCCCGACGCCACCGAGGGCGCCAACGGTTTCCTCTACGTCATTTACGACCACGGCCGCTACGTGAAGGACGCGCAGGAAATTCTTTTCGCCAAGATCACCGAGGCCGACATCAAGGCCGGCAAGCTCGTCAACCCGGAGAGCCGCCTCCGCCAGACGATCAACCGTCTCGCCGATTACGGCGGCGGCGTGCGCACGACCAACGAAATGAGGAAAGCGCGCGATGAGCACGAGAAACGACTCTCCGGGGCTGCCGCGAAAAAGTAGCACCTCCGCCCGTTTTCACCCGACTTACCGCCATGACAACCGTCCCGCTCCCCGTCCGTCGAATCACGACCGCGCTGCTCGCCGCCGCCTTCCTGCTCCTCGCCTCCTTGCGGCTTGCCGCCCAGGCCGCCGCCACCGGCACGATCGAAGGCCGCGTTTCCAACGCCGCCGCCGGCACCTTTCTCAAGCAGGTGCGCATCGTCGTCGAAGGCACCACGCTCGAGGCGTATTCCAACGAAGCGGGCGAATTCCGCGTCGCCGGCGTGCCGGTCGGCGCGTCGTCCTTGCGCGCCTCCATCGCCGGCTTCGGTGCGCAGACCGCACGCGTGAATGTCGTCGCCGGCCAAACCGCGCGGCGAGACTTTGAGCTTGGCCTGAGCGACGCACCGGCCGCCTCGACCACAAAGCAAAGCGGCGACGTGGTGAAACTCGACGCCTTCACCGTCGCGGAGCGCGAGCTCAGCGCGCAGTCGGCCGCGCTCCAAGAGCAGCGCATCGCGCCCAACATAAAGAACGTCGTCGCGTTCGAGGAGTTCGGCGACATGGGCGACGGCAACCCGGGCGAGTTCCTGAAATTCATCCCTGGCATCCAAATCGCGATGAACCCCGCGATCCCCAGCGATGCCACGATCCGCGGCATGCCCGGCAGCGGCACGCTCCTCATGGTCGACGGCATGGAGCTCTCGAGCGACGGACCCGCCGGCCGCGGCGCGAGCTACACCGCCGCGAATGTCGCCAACATGGACCGCATCGAAATCACCAAGGTCCCGACGCCCGACATGCCCGCCAACGCCGTCGGCGGCATGATCAACGTCATCGGCAAGAGCGGCTTCTCACGCCGCACTCCGCAGCTCAACTACAGCGTGTTCGGCCTGCTCACCACGATCGAGCCGTTGACGGCGCTCGGTCGCGAATTGTTCAAAGTTGGCGGTGCCGACCGCGGCACCTCGGGCCCGCACTTCCGCCCGGGCTTCGATGTCACCTATACGCGCCCGATCAACGAGCGCCTCGCGCTCACGGCAAGCGTGGGCCACAACGCGCGCTGGGAGGACAAGGACAACCTCGCGCCCACCTGGAACCGCACGACGAATATCCAAACCCAGAGCGCCATCGGCGCGCAGATCGCCGTGCGTGATCGCGATGTCGCATCCGTGCGTTTTGATTGGCGGCTGGCGCCGGGGCACCAGTTGATCGCGAATTTCCAATACACCACCGACGTCGTTCACACCCGCATCGGCACCTACACGCAGGCCTACGGCACCGGCGCCACGGGAGGAGAGAATTTCACGCAGGGTGCGCCGGCCAACGCCGCCGGCGTCGGCGGCGGCACAACCACGCTCGCGAACACCTATCGCGAGCAGATCAAGTCCACGCGCCACGGCGCTCTTGCTTACCGCGGCGAGTGGAGCGGTTGGAAAATTGAGTCCAACCTCGGCCGTGCCCACTCGCGCCGCGAAACGCTCAGCGCGCAGGACGGCTACGAATTTTTTGGCACCGTCAGCGCGAATCTCACCGGCCTCGTGCTCCGCGCCGACGGGTTCAACGACCAGCGCTTCGGCGTGCCGCCCACGGTCAAGGGCACCCGCGCCGGCCAGCCCGTCGCCATCACCGACGCCCGCCTCTACACGCTCAACACGGTCACCTCGCCGCAGGAACCGCTGATGACGAACGATCTCACGACGTTCAAACTCAACGCCACGCGCCAGCTTCCGCTGCCGTTTCACATGACCGTGAAAGGCGGCGTCGACTACACGCTTAATGAGCGCGACCTCCGCTTGGAGACGCGCTCGTGGAGTTTCCGCCCGACCTTCGCGGCCAACAGCCCCGAACGCACGGTCGGCAGCTACGATCTCATCAACTGGTCCTACTCCGGCGATCGCACGTTTCGCAACGGCGACCGCGTGCTGTGGATCGACCCGCGCAAGGTCTACGATCTCTACAAAGCCAACCCGACCTGGTTCGTCCTTAACGAGGCCTCCTACCACACCTCGAAGGTCAACGGCTCGCAGGAGCTCCAGGAGAGCATCGCCGCCGGCTACCTCCGCACCGACCTGAAGTTTTTCAGCAATCGCCTCTGGATCGTCGCCGGCACGCGTTACGAGCGCACCGACGACAAGGGCCTCGGCGGCTCCAACGACATCCGCGCCACCTACCAGCAGGACGCCAACGGCAATCTCATCCGCAACGCCGCCGGCCAGCTCGTGCGCGTCTCCACCGACGCGCTCACGCTCGCGAAGCTCCAATACAAAGAGCGCGCCGCGTCCGCCAAACAGCACTACGCCGACCATTACCCGAGCGTGAACGTCAGCTACTCGTTCACCGAGAACTTCGTCGCCCGCGCCGCCTACGCCGCCACGATCGGCCGGCCCGATGTGAACTTCATCATCCCCTCGCGCACCGTCACGGACCCCGGCGCCGTCGAGGCCAACCGCACGATCACCGTCAACAACGCCGGCCTCAAACCTTGGACCGCCGACAACTACGATCTCAGCTTCGAGTCTTACTCGGTGAAGGGCGCGACGCTCTCGACGAGCCTGTTCCGCAAGCAGATCACCGGCTTCTTCGTCACCTCGCGCAGCGATGCCACGCTTGGCCTCCTCACCGACATGGGGCTCTCCGACGATTACCTCGACTACGATGTCATCACCACGACCAACTCCAACAACTCCGTCAAAGTCGACGGCATCGAGTGGAGCTGGCGCCAATCGCTGAAGCCTTTCACCGCGCTGCCGAAATGGTCGCGCAACCTTCAGGTCTGGCTCAACGGCACGCACCTCCGCGTGAGCGGCTCCGGAGCCAATGAGTTCTCCGGCTATGCACCGCGCGTCCTCAACTGGGGCGCGAGTTACGCCGGCGCCAAGTTTCTGCTCCGCTACAATGTCTCCCGCATCGCCCGCCAGCGCGCGACGGTCTCGACCGCGGGCACCTACGACGCGCAGGACACGCGCATGGTGCAGGACGCGAACATCGAATATCGCTTCCACAAGAAATTCTCCCTCTACGCCTCCGTGCGCAACCTCGCCAACGAGCCGCGCCCGCTCATCACCTATTCGCCCACCGCTCCCGCCTACACGCGCCCCCGCACCTACACCTACTACGGCGCACTCTGGACGATGGGCGTAAAGGGCACCTTCTGAAAAGTCGGGCGGGGTCTCCGACCTGCCCTCCGCATGACCCGCCGGCACCTCATCTTCCTCTGCACCCTGCTGAGCGCGAGCGCCTTCGCCGCCGTCGACCCCGCGCGCGAAGCCGCCCGCAACCGCCCGCGCCGGATCCTCTTCAATGACGACGGCGGCGAAACCCGCGTGCCGACGCGCCCGTTGCCGCAGCCGACAGATTTTCTCCCCGCGCGCATCGCGCCACTCGTAGGCACGCAGGTCGACACGGTCGTGTTCGATACGACGAGCGGCACGTTCAATCGCTTCGCCCACCGCACGTCGGTCGCGGAGATGTTCCTCGTGCGCGAGGGCCGCTACCAGCACAACATTTTGCCCGACCTCCTCAAACTGAACACGGATTCGCTGCGCGTCGTCACCGAGCACTGTCGTAAAACCGGCCAGGAAGTTTTCTGGACGATGCGGATGAACGACACGCACGACGCCTCGAATCCGCTGCTCATCCCCCAACTCAAAGTCGATCACCCCGACTGGCTGATGGGCACGAAGGCCAAGCCGCCGAAGCGCGGCACCTGGAGCGCCGTCGACTATGCGCGTCCCGAAATCCGCGACCTCGCGCGCCGCGTGATCGCGGAAACCGCCAGCAACTACGATCTCGACGGCGTCGCGCTGGATTTCTGGCGGCACCCTGTCTATTTCCGCAGCACCGCCGCAGAGTTGCCCGCCACGGATGCAGAACGCGCGTTGATGACGCAGCTCCTCCGCGATATCCGGGCCGATCTTGATGCCGCCGGTCGCCGGCGCGGACGCCCCATCCTCCTCGCGGTCAAGACGCCCGACTCGGCCGGCTACTGCCACGCTCTCGGCCTCGATCTCGAGCGCTGGCTCTCCGAGGGCCTCGTCGATCTCTACGTGCCGGGCGGTTACTTTCAATTGAACCAATGGACCGAAAGCGTCGCGCTCGCCCGCCGGCACGGCGTGAAAGTCTACGCCTGCCTCCCGGAAAGCCGCGTGCGCGAGGCGACCGCCGCAAAGGCGCGCGCCTCGCTTGAAACGCTGCGCGGTCGCGCCCTCGCTGCGTGGGCAGCAGGCGTGGATGGCATCGAAATGTTCAACCACTTCGATCCGACCTCGCCGCTCTGGCGCGAGCTCGGCGACCCCGCGCTGCTGCGCACGCTGCCGAAAACGTATTTCGCGAGCGTGCAAGGAGCATCCCAGTCGCGCGGCTACTACCCGGCGGGCGCGCACTTCACCCTGCCGAAGCTCACGCCCGACGCGCCGGAAACACTCGCCGCCGGCGCCACCCGCAACTTCGAAATCTTCATCGGCGACGATCTGCGCTCGGTGACGAAGCTCGGAGCCCGCCTCGTGTTGCGCTTCGCCGGCACCGCGGGTTCACCGCCGGCGGTGCTTTGGGACGAATCGACCGTAAAGGTAACTGCGGCTGGGGACGCGCGATGGACCGGCCCACTTGCGTCAAACCGTGTGACGCCCGGCTTGCACCGTGTAACGATCACTGCGGTCGACGCGCTCAAGCTCGCGGATCTGACGGTCCTGATCGAATCGCGGTAGCGGTCGCTTGCGCGGGAGCGACGATTCCGTCGTGTTCGACGCGCCCCGCTCCGATGATCAAACAACTCGCCCACCTTTGCCTGAAGACGAGCCAACTCGCGCGCATGACCGAGTTCTACCGCGACGCGCTCGGGGCGACGGTGAAGTTCCGCTACCTCAACCGCGCCGGCGAACCGGTTGGTTGCTACTTCGCGTTCGGCGAAAACACCTTCGTTGAAATTTTCGACCACGCCGATGCCCACCGCCGCAGTGCGTCCGCCAAACCGCTCGAGCCGCTCGAGGAGCCCCGCGATCCGTGGCTCATGCGCTACAATCATTTTTGCCTGCAAGTGGAAGGGCTCGACGCCTACGTCGCGCAAATCGAAGCGCGCGGCGTGAACGTTACCGGTCGGAAGACCGGCAACGATCACTCGCGGCAGGCGTGGATCAAAGATCCCGACGGCAACCTGATCGAGTTGCAGGAATACACCGCGCAGAGCCGGCAATTCAGTGGCGAAGATTTCCGAGAGGGGTGAGGGCGACTTGCCGGTTCACATCCGGGCGAACCGAATCTGGCGCTCGCCGGCTTCGGCGGCGACGCGCACGATCAGCGACGCGTCGTTGCCGTCCTTCGCGATCCAGAGGCCGGCGGGCTCGGCGACGCGGAATTCTTTCGGCACGCGCAGGAAAACATTGCCGCGGCGCGTGGCGTGGAGTCGGAGTGAGAGCGTCGAATCGTCCCACGCGACGGTCGTGAGTTCGGCTTGGCCCTGGCGGATGTGGATGTCGGTCGAGAGCACCCACGGGTGCGCGCGCACGGGGGCGACGCGGAGCAGCTTCACGGAGCGCGGAGGCACGATCACGTTGAGTTTGCCGTTCGTCGTGCCGGCGTAGCGTTCGTCCCAAAAATCCCAGACGGCCCCGGTCGCGGGCAGCGTTTGGCGGAGCACGTCGACGCCGAAGTTAAACACGGCGAACAGCTCCCAATCGTCCCAGCCCGTGTGCACGCGCAGGCGAAACGTCTTCGGATGGCCGGGTTCGGGCGAATCGAAGAGGTCGAGCGGTTCGCCGGCCTCGGGGAGGCGCGGGAATTGTTGGCGCAACAGTGAGAGGCGCTCGGGGCTCATGCGGTCGACGTCGTCGCCGATCATCAGCGGGCTGCCGTTAAGGCCGAAGATCGTGGCACTGATTTGCGCGTCGTTCAGCGGAACAGGTTTGTCGATCGTGAGGACGTTGCCGGAGTCGGCGATCCAGAGTTTGCGGTGGGCGAAGAAGTGCGTGGCCCAGGCCTGCACGGCGCGGAGGTGGCCAGTCCAATAGTCGGCTTTGTTGACGACGAAGGTGCCCGGAAAAAATCCTTTGCCCGGGCCGTCGAGCGGGCGGCCTTCGCCGTAGTCGGTGCCGGCACGCACGGCGTCGAGGAGGCCGACGGTCTGAAACGTGGGGCCGGTGCTCACGAGCAAGTAGGTGTCGGGGCCGGCGGCGCGGCGGATGACGTCGAGCGAGCTGCGAAACGCCTCCACGCTGGGGACGAGATTCTTGTCGAAATAGCCGTCGGGCACGAAGCGGCCCGGCGTGGAGCCGGAGGCGGAGTGCACAAAATCGATCATGAAGTAGCGCACGCCCCACTCGCGGTAGGTGCGGAAAACTTCGCCGAACCACGCGTGCGTCTTCGGATGCGTGGGATCGAGGATCAACTGCGGCCCAAGGTCGCGGTGCGGCACGGTCATGGGCTGGCCGTTTTTCAGGAGAAACGCGTCGCGGAGTTGGGCGACGCGCGACTCCAGCCGCGCGCTCACCCAATACGCGCCACACCAGAGCCCGAGTTTAAAATCCTGCGCGGCGAGATCGCGCACGAGGGCCTGCGGGCCGCTGGGAAACAGCGCACGGTTCCACTCGAGCCACGCACCGGGTTCGCGGTCGCGAAGATTGCCAATGCTCACCCAGATGTAGCCGATGTCGGCGCCGGGAAGTTTTTCGCGGATGGCGCGGGCATTGCGGCGCACGACGTCCTCGTAGCGCTCGACGTTGAAACCGTCGACCCACGACCAGCCGACCCAGCCGGCGGGCGTCGTGGGCCAGATGCGCGGGCGGTAGTGCGCCGCGGCCGCATCGCCCCACGCGTGCAGGGCGGCGATCGGATCGGTGCCGCGCACGATGCGCAGGCGCTCGGTGTTGATGGATGCGCCGGGTGTGAGGGAGAAACCCTCAAAGTCGCAATACGCGGTGACGACGCCACCCTCGGCGGTGATCTCGGTGTTGATGCGGTCGAAGGTTACGAAGCCGAACTGCACGGCGGTCGACGTGGCGCGGTCCCAGAGTTGGAGGAGCGTTTTCGAGAGGAGTTTTTGGCCGGCGACGGGTTGGACGGTGTTGGCGAGTTGCCAGCCGCTCATCACAAGGGCGACGTCACCCGGCACGGCCGCGGCTTGCGCGAGCGTGAAGCGGCCGAGCTTGATCGGCGCGGTCGTGGTGTTGCGCAGCGTGGCGGAGACGGTGTCGCCAGAGTGTTGCCAGGTGAGATCGATCCCGGAGCCGGGAAACACCGGCCCGCCCTCGGTGGCAGACGATTCAGCCCAGTGGGTGCGACCGTCGGCTTCGAGCCCGATGCGCACGGAGAGGCCGGCGACGGAAAACCGAAACTCGGCAGCCGTGACGGAGCGGGGGATGCCGGCCGCGAGCGCCAGAAAGACGAGGAAGAGACGCATGAGGATCGCGAGGTGGACGATGGCGCGAGGACAGTCGCCGCCGCGCGGGCGGTCAAACCGCTTGTCCGGCGGAGGCGGCGTTGGCGCGTGCGATATCGCGCGCGATCCAGTGGCGGTAGGCGTAAACCAACGCGACACCGGCGATCACGAAGAGCAGCGAAATGCCGGCGAAGATCGCGTTGAGGCCGAAGGTGCTTTTCAGCACGCCCGCGAGCAGCACGCCCACACCGCCGGCGGCGGTGGCGCAGGTATTCATGATGCCGATGGCGGTCGAGCGGAAGCGCACGGGGATGACTTCGCAGAGGGTCGGATTTTCGTTGGCCTGCCCGAGGCCGCGGAAGAAGGAAAAGAATGAGACGGAAACAGCGACGACCGCGAAGCCGGGACGCGCGAGGAAGAGGAGGAGAAATGGGGCGGCGGCGAGGTAGCTGAGACCTTGCACGAGCATGCGGCGCTGGGTGCCGCGCGCGGCGGCGCGGTCCGAAATCCAACCGCCGGCCGCGATGCCGAGCATCGTGGAGATTTGCAGCATGAACGTTCCGGCAAAGCCCGCGGCGCCGAGCGACATGTCGAAGGCTTCCCGGAAAAAGAGCGGCAGCCAGTTGAAGAAGACCCAAATGCCCACACCCGCCAACATGGCCTTGGCGAGCAGCACGTGATACGAGGGCACGCCGAGTAGATAACGCGCGGCTTCGGCAAAAGAGGTCTTTGGCGCGGCGTTGGTGGCTTGGGCGATCGCCGTCGGACCGTCGGTCACCGCGAAACGGGCAGAAAGCGCGAGCCCGATGCCCACGAGGCCGAGAACGACAAATCCGACGCGCCAGCCGAAATGTTCGGCGAGGTAGCCGGCGCACGCACCGCCGAGCACGACGCCGAAGTTCAAGCCGAGCGAGTGAATGCTCATCGCCCGGCCGCGCGTCTCCGGGCCGTGGTGATCAGCAATGAGGGCGGTCGCGGCAGGAAGGTAGAGGCACTCGGCGAGACCGAGGCCGAGACGCAGGATGACGAGAGCGACGAAGCCGTTGGCCGCCCCCATGAGCGCGGTCACGCCGCTCCACAGGGCGAGACTCCACACGACGAGGGCGCGGCGCGACCAGCGGTCGGCGAGCACGCCGGCAATGGGGGAGCCGAGCGCGTAGCCCCAGAGAAACAGCGAACCGAGCAGACCGAGTTGGACGTCGGTGAGTTGAAAATCGGCGCGCAACGCTGGCAACACCGAGGACAACGCGGAGCGGTCCGCGTAGTTGAGCGCTGCGGCGCAGGCGAGAAACGCCACGACACGCCAGCGCGCTTCGGTCCAACGCGAGGGCGCGGTCATCGGACACCTTTCGTTTCAGCAGCGCGGCGCCACACGGTGGTAACGCGACTGCGCGGGGCATCTTCGCCTCCGAGCACGAGCAGGTCGCCGCGGTCGTTCGCAACCATTGCGGCGGCGATCCGCGGTCCGGGCAACGCGGGTGCGGGGACAAGGCGGCTGTCGCGCGCGTCGTAGATCCACGCGCGGGCGTCGATCGCGCCGGTGCCGGAGTCGTTGGAAAATCCGCCCGCGAGCAGAGCGCGCTCGCCGTCGAGGGCGGCTCCTGCGAGGCCGCGCGGCAAAGGCGTGGCGAGCGCGCGGCGCGTCCAGCGTTCGGTGCGTGGAGAAAAAATCCAAACGTCCGTCGGTGCTGTGAGGCGGCCTTGGGCGGCCGACCACACGCCGCCCGGCAGAACGTGCAGTTCTCCGTGGAGACTGAGCACGAGCGGATTGATCACCGCGGGGCCGGCCTCGGGCAGCACACGGAGCGTGCGCGACGCGAGGTCGAGCCGCCACAGGGTCGGACTCGCGCGCGAAAAATCTTTTTCGTCGGCCGTGCCGCCCACGATCCAGAGGGCTCCGTCGAGCAGGCCCGCGCCGCAATATGCCCGCGGTTCGGGTAAAGTCGCCACCGTCTGCACCTGCCCGGTGCCGAGCGTGAGGTGGCGCACGCTCCGCGAGGGCCCGGTGCGTTCGAATCCGCCCGCGAGCCAGAGTCCGTTGGCATCGGCGGACCAGCCGCCATGTGCAAATCCGCCCGGGATGCGGGCGAGCGTGGTCCAAGCGCTCCCATAAGCCGGATCCTGGCGCTGCACGGTGTCGTCGATCTGCTTTTCTTCGGCCGACCAATAGCTGCCGCCGACAACGATGAGCGCGCCGGCGTGCATTGCAGCGGCGTGACCGGCGACGGCGCGGGGGAGCGGAGTTTCGACGGTCCAGGCCGGCGCGGCGGCTGCGGCGCAAGGGTGCGCCAAACTCACGGCGAAAATGATCGTCGCCACTCTCACGGTTTCGGCGCGGCGGGGACAGGAGGGAGATGCCGGGCCATAAAATCGTCGATCACCTGCTCGAACTCCGGGGCAATGTCGGCGCGCGGGAGCGCACCGGCCGTCGTCGCGATCACTCCGCGGCGCTGGAGCGGGAGCTTCATCGTGTGGAGAAAATGGGCGAACGACTGCTTCACCTCAGGTCGGAGGAAAATGCCCCACAGCGCATCGATCTGACGCTGATATTCGGCGGCGCTTGCCGTGTCGCCGGCCTGCCACGCGTCGAGGACGCCGCGGAAGAAATGCGGCGCGATGTTGCCCTGCGCGATGACGCAACCGTGGCCCCCGGCGGCGAGCGTGGGGAGGACGAGTTTTTCGACGCCTTGGAAAAACTTCAGCGGCGTGCCGGCTGTCGCGGCGAGGATTTCGGTGCAGCGGTTGTGGTCACCGCCGTTGGTGTCTTTGAGCGCGACGATATTCGGGTGGCGCGCAAGTTGGGCGACGGTCGGCACGGCAAAGGGCGTGGGCATCCGCAGGTGGTGATAAACCGCAAGCGGCAAGGGGCTCGCATCGGCGATGGCCGTGCAGAAAGCGGCGAGTTGCGGCTGATCGAGTGCGACGAAGAACGGGCTCATCACGACGGCGACGTTGGCGCCGGCCTGCGCGGCGGCGCGACAATTGCGGATCGCGTGGCGGTGGCCGGTGCCGCTGACGCCCGCGTAAATCGTGCCCGTGGGAGCGGCGGCGCGCACCGTCTCAATGATCGAGAGGCGGTCGGACTCATCGAGGAGCGGAGCCTCGCCCGTGGAGCCGACGACGAAGAATTCATTTACGCCGCCGGCCTGAAGATGGGCGACGAGGCGGCGAAGGCTCGCGGTGTCGACTTCGCCGTCGGCGGCGAACGGTGTCAGGAGGGCGACGATCAGATGGGGACCGGGGGAAGGCGGGCGAAGGGGCGTCATGGAGCGCGAAGAGGCGTCGCGGCGGAACGTGGGCTTTTTGGTATACCACCGCAAGGAATTGTTCGCCGCGTTCGGGAGGAGCGCCGGAGCGCACGTGGGGTTTGACTTCTGGTATACCAGTTAAAGTCTTCGCGGCCTCACCCCATGAAACGACACTTTGCCCGCTGGGCGTTTTTCTTCGGCACGCTGGGCGCGCTGGTGCAGGCCGCCGATCCCGCGGTGCGCACCGCGACCAAGCTCTCCGAAACGGTTTTAGTCTCCGCCGCTACGCAGCCGCGCGAAGCACGCTACACGGCGTTTCCCGTGAGCCTCCGGGTGAGCGACGATGAAGTGTGGATCGCCTACAAGGCGGGGAAGACGCACGCGACCGATGCGGGCGCGGCGCTCGAGGTCGTGCGGCACTCGCTCGCGAGCGGTAAGACGGAGTTGATCCAACGGATGGCGGCGCCGGCGCCGAAACTCTACCAGATGGGCGAGATCACGCGGCTCCCCGACGGCACGATCGCGATCTACGTCGACGTGCAGGAAGTCGGCTGGGATGCGAAGCACTACCGCGCCGGCGCCGAGGTGTTTCGCTGGAACGCGGCGCGCAAGGCGTTCGATGCGCCAACGGCCTTCGCCCTCGTGGACGGCGTGCGCTACGGCTACCCGTTTGAGTTCATCCACGAGGGGAAGACGACGTGGCAGTTGATCATGAAATTCGGCTACATGCAGGGCGGACGCTGGGGCGTCGATGTGTTGCGGTCGGAGGACGCGGGACGTTCGTGGAATTTTGTGCGCGATATCACGAAGGAGTTCGGTGGGATCGTGGCGAACGAGAGCGGCTTCGTGCGCCACGGCGACGGATTTATCGTGACGACGCGTGGCTATGACCGGATCGCGCGTCTGCATCGCACGGACGGACAGTTTCGCGTCCAGCGGCAAATTGATCTCACGGGCAAGACGCCGTTCATCCAGGGACTCGTGGGCCGGCCGCGGCTCTTCGTGCGCGACGGTCACGGCTATTTGCTCGGGCGCAATTGGACGCGGCCGGCGCCGGCCACGAAGGGGGCGTCAGGTGGACCGATGCAGCTCTGTCTGATCCGTTTCGATCTCACGACGCTCGTCCCGGACGCGTGTGTGATTCTCGACAATGCAGACGAAAAAAACGTGACCGACGGCTACTACGCCGTGGCGGAATTTTCCGGCGCGGGCGCGGACACGCGGCTGCACGTGATCACCTACAAGGGCACGGGTGGCCAGCCGCCGGCGATCTTGCGCCTGGACTACCGTTGGAGTGACGTGAAGTGATGAGACGTTTGGTGCTGTCGCTGCTGCTTGGATGGCTCGCGCAGGCGGCTGCTGCGGAGCGGATTTCATTCGGCGAAGTGCGGAGCGCCGCGCTCGGGCGCACGCTGCCGGTCGCCGTGATCGCGCCGGCCACGCCGCCCGCGACGGGCCGGGCACCGGTGCTCTATTTTCTGCACGGCCGCGGCCGCCATCACCGTTCGTTGCTGGATTCGGAGGCGGCGCGCACGGCGCTGCTCGCGGCCCCAGGATACGTCGTCCTCCCGCAAGGCGAAGACGGCTGGTATCTCAACGCGCCCGGCAATCCTGCGGCGCGCTACGAGACCTATCTCGAAGAAGTGATCGCGTGGGCGGAGCGCACGTATCCGATTTCGGGTGAGCCGGCGGCGCGCGGGATCGCGGGGTGGTCGATGGGCGGTTACGGCGCGGTGCGCTTCGCACAGACGCATGCAGGAAAATTCGGCTTCGTCGCGAGTGTGATCGGACTGCTCGATTTTCCGCGGGAGGAAACTCTGCCGGCAGGCCAGAATTACAAAGTGCCGGTGGCGCGCTTCACCGCGGACCGGGCAACGTGGGCGACGCTTAATCCGCTGCACGACGTGGAAAGTCTGCGCGGCGCCGAAATCACGCTCGTGCTCGCGACGCGGGGCTTTGAGCGGACGATGAATGAAAATTTTCTCGCGGCGCTGAAGGCCAAGAGTGTGCCGGCCCGCGTGCATTGGCTCGAAGGCGGACACGAATTTTCGCTCGTGGAGCGCGCGGTGCCACTCGTCGTGGCCGATCTGGCGGCTTTCCTGCGGCGCGCGGGCCGGTAGTTTCGGTGTTTTC
>CALRZR010000134.1:0-20135 GCA_943372705.1 Opitutus sp. GAS368
CACCCGACGACGCGTGCGCCTCCAGCGAAACCGTCGTGCGATCGCCCAAGCCGAGAAAAACCGGTTCCACCGCCACCTCCGCGCCCGGCGCGTTCTCAGGCAACTGCCCGCGCTCGCCCTCAGATACGACCCGCGCAGGACGGGTCAGCGCCACGCGGCCCTCCGTCACGAGCACGTCGACCGCGCCGACATTGCGACCCACGGCGAACGCCGTGCCGACCGCACGCACCTCGACACCGTCCACGGCGACGACGAACGGACGCGCAGGATTTTTCGCGACGGAAAAATGGACTTCGCCGCGGGCGAGTTCCACGCGGCGTTCCGCCAGAGAATAGTTCACGTTTACAACCGCACCGGGCTTCAATTCCAGAATCGACCCGTCGGGCAATGTGCGACGCTCCGGCGCGGCGACGTTGGCATCCGCCACCGCTGGGACTGCGGCGGGCGGCATACGCGTGCTGCTCCACCACCCTGCACCCACGGCGAGGAACAGGCACGCCGCTCCGGCCATGGCGAGGCGTCGGCGTGCGCGCCGGCGCACTTCCGCGCGGATCTCGCGCGCGAGTTCGCGGCCGACGCCCGCAGCGGCCGGCCAGTCGAGCGGCGAGCGGCCCGGTTCGCAGCCGGACTCCGAGGGAGGTTGCGACAGGCCTTTCACCACGAACCTCCTTCCACGCCGCGGCGCCGCAGGTGGCATTCGCACTTCTTTACGGCGCGTGCCAACAGGTTCTCCACCGTGCGCTCGGAGAGTCCGAGGCGGGCGGCGACTTCCTTTTGCGGCAGTTCTTCGAATTTGCGGAGGAGCACGATTTCACGATACCGGGTTGGCAACGAGGCGACTGCATCGATCAGCAGGCGACGGCGCTCCTGAATCGACGCAGCACTCGCCGCATCCGGTTCCTGATAGATGACGGACAACTCCGCCAAATCCCTCCCCGCGTCGATTGGCGAGACACGCTCGCGTCGCACCAAGTCGAGGGCCAGATGTCGCGCGATCTGGAACAACAAACCTTTCGCCGAGACGACCTGTTGATGCGCCCGGGTGCGCCACACTCGCAGGTAAGATTCCTGCACAACGTCGTCCACGTCGCGCACCGTGGGAAAGGCTCCGCGCAAATAAGATTTCAACTGGCCGTCGTGCGGCTGCACCTCGTCGGCAAACCATTGCGAAAGATTTTGGGCCGGCAGCGTGGAGACTGGGGTTTCGCTTTGGGGCGCGTTCACGAATGTGAAAAATGGGGCGGGCTTGCGAGGAGTGCGCGACGCAGGCCGCGCAACCACCCAATCTCAACGAGCCGCAGCACGCCCCGTCAAGGCGGCGAATGGGTCGCACCACCATCCACGGCGCCGGCAATCCCGTGATGATCCGATCGCGCGCGCGAAACCCAAGTTCGCCAACCGCCGAACGCCTTCAACACGTCGTCAGCGGTCTTTCCAACGTCATACCGGCGGTCGGATACGCGCGAAAATAGTTTCGCACATTGGTGTCGAAATCGTAGCCACCGTCTTTGCGCCGATTCGCAGGCACCCACCAAATGAAGTTCGTTTTCGTCCGATCCCCCGACTCGATCTGATTTTCGGGAAACTTCGGGCCCGTGCGATCCGGCATGAGATCGCCCCACTCCACGCCCATCCAACAAGGCCACTTTCCGCCGTTCGCCAGAACGTGCGGGCGAAACGACGAGTTATAGTGTCCGCCCTTCATGGTTCCATCGAGATCAGGGAAACCGAAACCACCGCCCGCGTCGAGCATCGCCTGCGCACACCGGTCCCGCTCGCGGTCGCCGCCGCCAAACGACCACCACGCGCCCAACACGCCGCTCGGCGTGCGCGCGAAAAAAGCCGGCATCTCCGTCAACCGAAAGATCGCCGCGCGCGCCGTCGCCTCGCGATACAGGCCTCCTTTTAGGCTGGGTTCGTAGGGAGTCTCCGCGCTGGTCACAAACGCGAGCCGCTCATCGGCGTCATAGCGGGTCGCGAACGCCCGAACAATGGCCAGATAGCGGTCCATCGCAGTCGGGTGATGGCTCGTGGCGAATTTCACTCCCGCTATCTTTTTGCCCGCGGCGCCTCCACTACGCACGCGTTGGCCGCCGTCGTTGTCGGGATGGTCGAACATGTCGCCGGGGCGCGCTTGGAGATCGCCTGCCCAGCCTTGCCACGAAAGACAGAAAGCGAATTTTTCCCCGGCGGGAGGGCGTTGAGTAGGCGGTCAAACTTCTCCCACTGGAACACACCCCGGTCGGTTTCGATCTGCCCCCGCGTGACATCCATAAATAGACCGACAAACAGCTGCCCATCCGTCGAGCAGAGCACACGGAACGACTTGTCGTCCGCGGAATAGATATCGGCATCGGTCATGAGGTAGTGACCGGGAAAACACTTCTTTTCGACCGCGACGGCAGGAGTTCGTCGCACCGGTTCTGCCCCGCACAAATGACAAAGTAGACGCACCAGACTCGTTTTCCCCTCCCTCCGGAGGCTCAGTTCGTTTCACGCGCCGCGCCCGCGGTCCCGCCGGCACCTGCGGAAACCACCGGCCCATCGCACAAAAAACTCCCACGGTGTTACTTGCCTCTCCCCCTGGACCCGCAAACGGTCTCCACCCTCGATGATTTCACCTTCCCCTCTGCGCCCACAATCGCCGCCTGCGCAGGCACCGTTTCATCTGATGACGAAACCCATCGGATCGCGGTGCAACCTCGACTGCAGCTACTGTTTCTACCTCGAGAAGGAAAAACTCTACACCGACCGCGGCGGCCTCCGCATGCCCCCCGCCGTGTTGGAGACCTACGTGCGGGACTACATTGCCGCGCAGCCCGGCCCCGTCGTCAGCTTCGCGTGGCAGGGCGGCGAGCCCACCTTGCTCGGCATCGAGTTTTTCGAAACCGCCCTCGCGCTTCAGCAGCGCTACGCCGACGGCAAGACCATCGAAAATGCGTTTCAGACCAACGGCGTCCTGCTCGACGACCGCTGGGGTGAGTTTCTCGCGCGCCACAAATTTCTCGTCGGACTCAGCCTCGACGGTCCCGCCCACCTTCACGATGCCTATCGCGTCGACCGCGGTGGCCAACCGACGTTCGACCGCGTGATGGCCGGTCTCGCCATTTTGAAAAAACACCGCGTGGACTTCAACACGCTCACGACCGTTCACCGCAAAAACGCCCCCCACGCCCTCGCCGTCTACCGTTTCCTGCGCGAGGTCGGCTCCGGCTATCTCCAGTTTATTCCCATCGTAGAACGCGCCGCCGCTTCCACCGAAAACGGCCTTTGGCTCGCTCCTCCGCCCGATCATGAGGACGCCGCGAACCTCGACAGCCAAGTCACTCCGTGGAGCGTGCGTCCGGTGGAGTTCGGCGAATTTCTCACGCGCATTTTTGACGAGTGGGTGCAACGCGACATCGGCCGGGTCTACGTGCAGCAATTCGACGCCGCACTCGCCAACTGGTCCGGCGCGCCCGCGGGCGTGTGTATTTTCTCCAAAGACTGCGGCCGCGCCCTCGCCATCGAACACAACGGCGACGTCTACTCCTGCGACCACTACGTCTACCCGCGCTACAAACTCGGCAACCTCATGAACACCGCTCTCGCCGAGCTTGTCGACGCCCCGGAGCAGCGCGCCTTCGGCTCCGCGAAATCCTCCACGCTGCCGCGCTACTGCCGCGAGTGCCCGGTGCGTTTTGCCTGTCACGGCGAATGCCCGAAACACCGCTTCCTCAAAACCCCCGACGGCGAACCCGGCCTCAACTACCTCTGCGCCGGCTACAAGAAATTCTTCACTCACGTCGACTCCCCCATGCGCACGATGTCCGCATTGCTCGCCTCCGGCCAGGCCCCCGCGCAGCTCATGCGGCTGCCCCGCGCGCAATGGCTCCCATCGCGCCTCACGTCCAAACGCGGCGTGTGAACATCCCCGCCAATCACCGACCGTCACGATTTTCTCAGCGCACCGATTCCGCACCTAGCGCCCGGCACGCAACGCCTCGGCCACTGCCGAGTAAGACCGTTTCGGCCGATACTCGGCATCGAACAACCACAACAGCGTCGGCGCATTTTCCGGCTGCTTGTGGCGAATGTTTAGCCCGCGCTGCACAAACTTGTCCGAAAATCCCCACGTCACAATCGCGTCGCACACCCTGCTCTCCACGGCAGCGCTCACGATGTCGCGATAGACCGCCGCCTGCTGGGCGAGCCGCGCTTCCACGGAGCCCGGCACGCCGAAAATATCGACGTCGAGCTCCGTGATCTGCACGCGCAGACCAAGCGCGCCGAGTCGCTGCAGATTCGCCAACACCGCCGCCCGCGCCGGTGGCTTGCGCAGATTGCAGTGCATCTGGAGGCCCACGCCGTGCACCGGCACCCCTGCGGCGAGCAGCTTTTTCAACAGCCCGTAGATGCGATCAGATTTCGGCCCAAGCGCATCGCCATGATCGTAGTCATTGTAGAAGAGCACCGCGCCCGGGTCGGTTTCGTGCGCGAAACGAAACGCCAACGCGATGTAGCCTTCGCCGAGATGCTTGCTCCAGAACTCATTCACCAGCGCCGCCGCGCCCGGGCGATTGTCGTTCGCAACGGCTTCGTTGACCACGTCCCAATATTTGATGCGCCCCCGGTAGCGGCCCATGACCGCACGGATGTGCTCACGTAGCAGCCTCTCCACGTCCACGCGGGTGAATTCCCGCGCGAGCAGCCATTTCGGCAGGTAACGGTCCGCGTTCCAACACAACGTGTGCCCGCGGAGCTCCAGCTTGTGCGCCTCCGCAAACTCCACGATGCGGTCGGCGGGCCCGAAGTTGAACGTGTCCTCGGCCGGCCGCGTCGTCGCCCACTTGAGCTCGTTTTCCGCCGTGATCATCGAGAATTCGCGCGCGAGCACTGCGCGATATGTCGCGTCGCTTTCGAGCGCCCGTGCGGCCACGGCAGTGCCAAAGGCGATGCCCCGTGCTTTTGCGAGGACGTGCAACGGCGCCGCATTTTCGGTCGGAGCCGCTTCGGCCGCGCAGGTTACGTGCGCGACCGCCGCCACGAGGCACAGGCAAGCGAACCGCTTCATGGGCATGGGTCGCTCAGACCGCGTAGGCTTTGCGCATCGGGCGCGAGAGAAGTTTGTCGGCCGCCGGATCGCCGACGAAACGCTCCGTCGCAGGATTCCACCGCACGCTCGATCGGCCGAGGCGGATCGCGATGTTGGCGGCGTGCGCAATGGTGATCGCCCGGTGCGAAAAACTCGGCTGCGAGATCGTGGGCTTTCCGCTGTAGACGCAGTCGATGAAGTTCCACTCCTGCACCTTGCTCTCGTAGAGCCGGATTTCGTCGTCGCGGATTTTTTCCAGCCGCAGCGACTCGGGCTTGATCTCGATTTTGTTGCGTTTGACGAAGATAGACTTGTCGCCTTCGCCCTCGAAGCGGATGCCTTCCTCGGCGGCGCTGTTGACGAAGACGCGCACGCCGTTGGCGTAGACGACTTCGAACGAGTAGGAGGTCGGCGTGTTGTAGAGGTCGGTTTGCGGCGGCAGTTTTGCGACTACGTTTTCGATCAGCACCGGACCCGAGTCGTCCATCCCGAGGGCCCACTGCACGATGTCGAAATGGTGCGTGCCCCAGTCCGTGACGCTGCCGCCGGAATAGTCCCAAGTGTGCCGCCAGTTGAGCGGCATGAGCGCGGGGCAATACGCACGCTCCGGCGCGGGGCCGAGCCACAGATCGTAGTTCACTTCTTTCGGCGGTGTTTCGGGCGACTTGCGCTTACCGAGGCCGGACCAGTCGTTGTGCCCCTTGTCGGGCAGACCGACCGTGATCCGGCGGAGCTTGCCGAGCCGGCCGTTGCGCACGTATTCGCACGCCGTGCGGAAAAAGGCCGAACTCCGCTGCTGGCTGCCCGTCTGCCAAGTGACGTCCGCGGCTTTGACTGCATCGGCGATGCGCCTGCCCTCCTCGACCGTCACGGCGAGCGGTTTTTGCCCGTAGATGTGTTTGCCTTTGCCCGCCGCGATCAGGGCCGCCGCGCAGTGCCAGTGGTCCGGGGTCGCGATGTAAACGGCGTCGAGATCCTCCTTGTCGAGCATCACGCGGAAATCCTCATACACCCGGCAGCCGCTAAACGTTCCACCCTTCGTCTGCTGTGCGTAAAAATCTTGGATCTTCTTCTGACCGACCAGGCGTCCGCCGCGCAGTTCGCCTTTGTAACCGTAGTTGGGCAGGTCAGACACCGGGTCCGCCACGGCAACCATCTGCACCCGCGCATCACCGAGGAAGTTCATGGAACTTTCGTGGGCAATGGTGCCAAAGCCGATCATGCCGACATGGATGCGGTCCGATGGCTTGGGCCGCCGCACCCGCGCCACCGAGGGCCCCGCGCACGA
The DNA here is from genome assembly GCA_943372705.1 of Opitutus sp. GAS368. GTDB lineage: Bacteria > Verrucomicrobiota > Verrucomicrobiia > Opitutales > Opitutaceae > GAS368. The sequence goes on from CALRZR010000134.1 coordinate 6,363, forward strand.
AGTGAATGAGGGCAGTGCCCACCCCGCGGCTGCGGCCACCGCCGAGGTTTTGAGAAATTCACGACGATTCATCGGAGTTTTCATGCGGATAGAGGAAACTGGCGGAGCCATTGCGCCACCGCGGCGCCAGCGTGTAGAGCGCAACGTCCCCAGTGGAATTCAAGTCCCAATCTCCCTTTCGTCTGCGCCCACGAGGGCGGTGCGCACAATCTGCGGTGTGTTCGCCAAAATGTGCGAACTCACCGCGTTGCCGCGATGCCTCCACTCGTTTCTGCAATTCCGATCCGTCGTTCATTTTCAAATTGCGACGGGCGGGTGAACTCTCCGGCGTTTGCGCGACCGCCGAATAATCCCGCACACTAACGCGGGTCGCCCGTCACGCCTCCGACGAGCCCGACCGCCGTCGGCGGTGAGACCGCGTGGGCCGACGGTCGTGGCGACGTCGAAAACGGTCCGTGCTTCGCCCGAAATTCCCGCGGCGAAAGCCCCACGTGCCGCCGAAACAATTTCGAAAAATGAAACGCGTCGGACAACCCGACCGCTTTGCCAACTTCCGAAACCGGCAGCGTCGTGCTGAGCAACAATTCGCGCGCCTCCTGCAGCTGCCGCCCAATCACGTGCCCCTTGGCGGACACACCGAGGTGGCGCCGAAAAAGTTTCAACACATGCGAACGGCTGCGCCCGATGATCGCCGCGAGATCCTCGATCCGCGGCGCGAGGTGAAACCCACGTTCCACGTGCACGAGCAACCGGCTCAATTCTTCCGGACGAGTCGCCGCGGGCGCGACGCCCTGTTCCGCCGCCCGCCACAATTCGCGTTGCAACAGCAACCCGAGCGCGCGCGCCTCCGTTTCATCCCGCTGCGACTGCAAAAACCAGCGTGCCGCGTAGTCCATCAATCGCCCCAACGGCTCGTCCGCCTGCGTCCGCAGCCGCACCGTGCCGTCGCCGATCGGCCAGACTACATCCTTGCGGTCAGTCGAATCGAATTCGGCTTCGTTGGCTTCGTGCGGCACGTTCGGCACCCACTTCGCTCCGGCGCGATACCACGGCACGATATGCACATGCACTGTGAACATCGGCTCGCTCGCCGAGGGCAGGTAGGTGATGCACCGGTTCCACGGCAGCACGTAGAGATCATGCGGCTCCAGACTGTGTTTCACGCCGTTGACCACAAATTCTCCGCGTCCGCTTTTACACCAAAAGAGCGCGCGGCTCTGCACACAGCCGTTGGTGAACTTTTGCCCGGCTGAAAACTGAAAGAACCCCGCCCGGCAAACCGCTGGTGCCGTAATTTCCGCGGTCGCCGCGCCGCGCCGGACTTTCTTCGATTTCCGTTTCACCACCGTCATGGAACGCAAAACGACAAGTAAATCTTAACTTGTCCATGGTTATCGCGTCGGGCCGACTGCTACGATTTGGCGTCCGCAGAGATCGTTTCCTGACAACCTCCAGTAACCCCGCCCCATGACCACGAAACCCCGCCGTAACCCGTCTCACTGTTGGCTCTTCGCCTTCTTCAGCGCCGCCGCCTTCGCCCAGACGGTCCCGACAAATCCCCCCGAGCCCGCGGCCATCGTGCTCTCGCCGTTCATCGTCGAAACCGCGAGCGACCAAGGCTACCGCGCGTCCTCGTCCACGTCCGGCAGCCGGCTGAAAACCGACCTCAAGGACATCGCCGCCTCCGTCACCGTTCTCACCAACGATTTCCTCGACGATCTCGGCGCCACGGACATCGCCTCCGCCCTCGCCCTCGTCGCCGGTGCCGAAAACGACCAGACGACCGATCCCACGTCCATCGGACTCAATCAGGGCTATCTCGGCGGCGACTTCGGTGACGTGAACACCCGATCCGGCGAAGTCCGTGTGCGCGGCCTCGGTCGCGCTTCCACCGCGGCCAACTACGTCCCCGTCATCGCCTCGACCGATCGCTACAATATCGAGCGCGCCGAGTTCCTCCGCGGCGCCAACTCCATTCTCTTCGGCCTCTCGGAGCCCGCCGGCCTCATCAGCTATTCCACGAAAATCGCCAATCTCCGCCGCGACCTCACTCGCGTCGAAACCAAGGTCGACAATTTCGGCACGCACCGCGGCGTGCTCGATCTCAGCCGCACCGTGTTTAAAGACAAACTCGCGGTCCGCGGCGTCGGGCTCTACTCGGAAAAACGCTACCTCGTGGACACCACCTACTGGCGCGACAAACGTCTGTTCCTCACCGCCACCTACCGGCCGTTTAAGGCGACCACCGTGCGCGCCTTTGCCGAGCACACGTCCACGCTCGGCCGCCGCCCCAACTACCGCACCTCGCAAGACAACGTTTCCGGCTGGCTCGCTCTCTATAACAAGTATGCGCCGCTCCTCACGCCGGCCCAACTCGCCTCCGCGTTCTACTGGGACCCGACCGTTTTCAACGCCTCCGGCGCGCCCACCAATTCCATCGTCACCGTCGGTGGCCAGACCATCGACCTCGGCCTTCTCCGCCGCGGCAACGACGGCAACGCCAACGCCACCGCGCTCTTCTACGACAACCGCGACTGGGCCAATCCGCAGGGCAACACCGCCACGATCACCGCCAGCCGCAATGCCGCCGGCGCCGCCGAAGCCGCCGCTTTCCGCGGCACGTTTGTGCGCTCCGCCGATCCGCTCGAAAACCGCCCCAATCCCTACGCCGACCCGCAGATCACCAACCGCGCCATTCTCCCCTTCGACCGTGTCGAGCTCGGAGCCCTCCCCGGCAACTATCGCTGGGAGCGCGGTCGCAAACTTAACGTCACGATCGACCAGCACCTCGCCGAGGGCCTCGACGTGTCCGCCAGTTTTCAACGCGAAGTCTTCCGCCAAAAACAACAGTTCAGCCCCATCGCGCAGCAGCAGCAGGTTTCGATCGATGTGAACGTGAAACTGCCCGACGGACGCACCAACCCAAATTTCCTCCGTCCCTACATTTTCGGCCGCCAACTCGGTGACTACAATCACCAGACCGCCGACAATTTCCTCGTGCAGGCCAACTACGATTTCGACTTCGCCAAGAAGACCAACCGCCTCGGCTGGCTCGGTTTTCACCGGCTCACGTCGCTCTACACGCGCGCCGAAACCGATCGCCTGACCTACCGTTGGAATGTCCAGGTCGACAACACCATCCCCGGCGTGATGACCGCCGGGCTCACCGGCGCTTCCCGCCACCTCTACCAATTCTGGTATATCGGCGACCCGGTGCAGGTCGGCGACACCGGCCTGCGTCTCACCGGCTTTCCCACCGATACCGTCACAACCGCCGATCGTTCCTACAACTTCACTTACTACGATGCGCCCACGCGCACGTGGCGCCAGTCGCCCACACCGCTCAAAACCTCCAACCAACTCGTCGCTGGCGGTCGCAACTTTACCGGTCAGGAAAACGACGGCGTCGGCGCCTCGCTCCAAAGCTTCTTCTGGAAACGCCGCCTCGTGACCCTCGTTGGCTGGCGCAAAGACAACGTCGACGCATTTACCCACAGCCTCGTTTCCACGGCCGAACCTCTGACGGGCGCCAGGCGTGGCGACTACGTGAAGAGTTCCGTTCCCCAGCTTAGCAACTCGAAGGCCACGGCCACGCAGAGCATCGTTTTCCACGCGACCAATTGGCTGCGCCTCTTCGCCAGCCGCTCGGAAAACTTCGCGGCCACCGCCTCGCGCACCGACCCGCTGTTCCGCCCCATCGCTCCGCAAAATGGCCTCACCAAGGAGGTCGGCCTCGGCCTCAATCTGTTCGAGGGCAAACTGAACCTCCGCGTCTCCGCCTACAATTCGTCGCAAAATCTCGCGACCAGCGGTGGCGCCGCCAGCACCGCCAGCCTCCGCGTCGAGGTCATCGAGGATCAGATTTACCAGGCTCTCGTTGCCCGCGGTCGTCTCGGCGAATGGACGACCTTCGGCCCGAGCGGTGCGACGACCGCCGAATACAGCCGCCCGCTCGACGTTTCAGCCACGGAGGATTCCGTCTCGAAAGGCCTCGAAGCCGAAGTCGTTTACAATCCGCTCCCCGGCTGGCGCCTCGCGTTCAACGCGAGCCAACTCGAAAACGTCAGCACCAACGTCGGCCGCGAGCTCCGCGATTTCCTCGAAGTCCGTGCGCCATTCTACCGCAAATATTTTCAAGAGGGTCTGCGCACCGACGGTTCGAACAACGCCAACCCCAGCACCGCGACGCTCATCAGTTCCAATTTCGCCAATACGGTCGCCGCGAACTACGTCGGCAACATCCTGAAGGAAGGCACCTCCAATCCCGGCATCTCGGAATACACCTTCCGCCTGGTCACGAGCTACGCCTTCCGCCAAGGCCCGCTCAAAGGTTTTTCCGTTGGCGGCAACGCCAGTTGGGAAAAAGGCAAGATCGTCGGCTTCGCCCTGCTCAACACCACATTTAACCTCGGTGGCCTCGACAACTACGCCGGCACCGTCTCCGACCCGAACCGCCCCTTCATCCGCAGCTCCACGCTCTCCGGCGGCGCCTTCGTCAGCTACCGGAAAAAGATCTACGCCGACAAAGTCATGTGGCGGGTCCAGCTCAACGCCCAAAATCTCTTCGGCGAACACGGCCTCCGCCAAATCTCCATCAACCCCGACCGCTCCTCCGTCTGGGGCGTCGCCCAACCCCGCACTTGGGAGCTGTCGAACTCCTTCGATTTCTAAACCTGCGCCGCGTGCCGGCTCCATCCCATGAAGCCAATGCTCCTTCCGCTCCTGCTCGCGCTGGCTGCGGCTCTGCCCGGCACCGGCGCCGATCTCTCCCTTCTCACCGTCGCCAAGACCCGTCTCGCCGCCGGTGACGCCGCGCTTCAGCCCGCGCTCGAAAAACTCGTCGCCGACGCCGACGCGGCCCTCAAGGTCGCGCCCGTCTCCGTCACGCAAAAGACCAGGCTCGCGCCGAGCGGTGACCGGCATGACTACCTGAGCACAGCGCCTTACTACTGGCCCGATCCCACCAAGCCCAACGGCCTACCCTACCTCCGCCGCGACGGAAAAGTTAACCCAGAGAGCCGGACGGCCGCCTCCGACCAGATGCGCCTCGAAACGCTCGGCCGCACCGTGGAAACGCTCGCGCTCGCCTACTGGTTCACCGGTCACGAACCCTACGCCGTCCACGCCGCCCGTTGCCTGCGCGTGTGGTTTCTCGATTCCGCCACGAAGATGAATCCTCACTTCAACTACGCGCAGGGCGTCCCCGGCAGCAACGACGGCCGCCCCGCCGGCATGATCGAGGCCGGCGGCCTCGTCGACTCCGCCGACGCCTCCGGTCTGCTCGCCGGTTCGCCCGCGTGGTCGGAATCCGACGAAGCCGCCCTCCGCCAATGGTGCGCCGCCTTCCTCGACTGGATGCGCACCGGCAAACTCGGCCGTGCCGTCAGCGCCGCCGACAACAACCAAGCCACCATGGCCGACGTGCGCGCCGTGCGGCTCGCCTTCAAAGTCGGCCGCGACGACATCGCGCGCGAAATTCTCTCCGCCGTCGGCGCGAAGCGCATCGCCGTGCAAATCGCTCCCGACGGCAGCCAGCCCCACGAGCTCACGCGCACGAAATCCTTCGGCTATTCCCGCCTCAATCTCCACGGCCTCGTCTCGCTCGCCACTCTCGCCGAACGCGTCGGCATCGATCTCTGGCATTTCTCGACACCCGACGGCCGCAGCCTCCGCCGCGCCCTCGATTTTATGGCGCCCTTTGTGCGAACCCCACCCGCACCGTGGCCCCATGAGCAGATCGCCGCTGTCGACCGCGCCTCGTTCGCCCCGATCTACCGCCAGGCCGCCCGCGCCTACCGCGCCGACTCCTACGCCCAAATCGCCGCCCATTTCCCTGAAACCGACCGCGCCCGTTTCCACCTCACGAATCCCCTCCCGTGAAATCGTCGCCGCCGCTGTCCCTCCTCGTCTTCGCCGCCGTCGCGGTCTTCGCGTGCGTCGCCACGGCCGCCGAGCCGCGCTACTTCTCCGCCCGCCCCGGCGCGCTCGTCGAGTCCAAAGCCCGCCTCGCCGCCGGCGACGCCGCGCTCCAACCCGCCCTCCGCGCCCTCGTCACCGCCGCCGACGCTGCGCTCCAGCTCACGCCGCCCTCGGTCACTCACAAATCCAAACTCGCCCCTGACGGCGATCCGCACGCCTACGCGAGCACCGCACCGTATTTTTGGCCCGATCCCTCCAAGCCCGACGGCCTCCCCTACGTCGCGCACGACGGCAAAGTGAACCCCGAGAGCCGCACCGCCGCCTCCGATCTCAACCGCAGCCAGGATCTGGCCCGCGCCGTCGAGACCCTCGCGCTCGCGTATTTTTTCACCGGCAAGTCCGCTTATGCCGAACACGCCGCGCGCTGCCTCCGGGTGTGGTTTCTCGATCCGGCGACCTACATGAAACCGCACCTGAATTTCGGCCAGGGCATCCCCGGAAAAAATACCGGCCGCAACATCGGCATCATCGAGGGCGGCAGCTTTGCGTCCCTCGGCGAGGTCTCGGGCCTCCTCGTCGGCTCGCCCGCGTGGCCCGCCCGGGACGACGCCGCGCTCCGCACCTGGATGTCCGCCTATCTCGACTGGTTGCTCAACAGTGCGCTCGGCCGCCAGGAGGCCGCGGAGAAACAAAACCACGGCTCCCTCTACGATGTGCAGGTCATGCGCCTCGCCCTCGTCACCGGCCGCACCGACCTCGCGCAACAGACCGCCGAGACCGCGAAGGCCAAACGCATCGCCGTCCAGATCGAGCCCGATGGTAGCCAGCCGCTCGAGCTGCGCCGCACAAAAGCGTTCAACTACTCCCGTCTCAATCTCCGCGCCCTCTCCACCCTCGCCACCATGGGCACCCACGTCGGCGTTGACCTCTGGAATTTTTCTACCGCCGACGGTCGTAGCCTCCGCCGTGCGCTCGACTTCATGGTCCCCTACGTGCGCACGCCGCCCGCCCCGTGGCCTTATCAGCAGATCGAGAAACTCGACCGCTCCGAAATGGCCCCGATCTATCGCCAGGCCGCCCTCGCTTATGGCGAGGCCCGCTACGCCGAGATCGTCGCCCAACTCCCCGGCACCGACCGCGCTGTGTTCCAACTCATCCATCCCGTCTCCCCCCGCTGATCCCGCTCTCCACCATGGCACGCTCCTTCTTCGTCGCCCTTGTCCTCGCTCCGCTGACGCTCGCCCTCGCCGCGCGGGCCGCCGCTCCCGCGCGCCCCAACGTCCTCTTCATCGCCATCGACGACCTCCGCCCCGCCCTCGGCTGCTACGGCGATTCGCAGGTCAAGACGCCGCACATCGACCGGCTCGCCGCGCAGAGCGTCGTCTTCACGCGCGCCTATTGCCAAGTGCCCGTCTGCGGCGCGTCCCGCGCGAGCCTCATGACGAGCATTCTGCCGTTGCCGAACCGGTTCACTACCCACCTCGCCCGCGCCGACGAGGATGCGCCCGGCGCCGCCACGCTCCCGCAGGTTTTCAAAACCGCCGGCTACACCACCGTTTCCAACGGCAAAGTCTTCCACAACTCCGCCGACACCCGCGAACGCAGTTGGAGCGAAGCTCCGTCCTCCTCCGGCCAGAGTCACTCGACCAGCCTCGACCCCGCCACCACTGCCAAAAAGTCCTCCGCCGGCCGCCCGCTCGTCTACGAATCCCCCGACGTGCCCGACGACGCCTACGGCGACGGCAAGATCGCCGCCAAAACCATCGCCGATCTCCAACGCCTCAAGACCGCCGGCCACCCCTTCTTCCTCGCCTGCGGTTTCATCCGCCCCCACCTGCCCTTCTACGCGCCGAAAAAATACTGGGACCTCTACGACCGCGAAAAAATCGTCCTCGCCGAAAATCGCCGCCGCCCCGCCGACGCTCCCGCCGGCCTGAAAGGCTCCGGCGAATACCGCACCTACGCCCACGGTGAGTATCAGGATGGCACCGACGCCTTCCACCGTATGATGCGCCACGGCTACTACGCCTCGACCAGCTACGTCGACCAACTCGTCGGCAATGTCCTCGCCGCCCTCACCCGCCTCGGTCTCGCCGAAAACACCATCGTCGTCCTCTGGGGCGACCACGGCTGGAACCTCGGTGAGCACGATTTCTGGGGCAAGCACAACACCCTCAACACCGCCGTCCGCGTCCCGCTCATTGTGAAAGTCCCCGGCCGGATCGCCGGCCAAAAATCCGCCGCCCTCGTCGGCGTCTACGACGTCTTCCCCACGCTCTGCTCGCTCGCGAATCTCCCCGTTCCCGCCACCGTCCAAGGTCGCAGCTTCGCCGCTCTTTTCGCCGACCCGACGCAGAAATTCCGCGACTCCGTTTACACCCGCTTCGGCGCCGGCGACGCCGTCGTCACCGACCGCCTGATCTACACCAGCTACGGCGCAGCCGGCGAGATGCTCTACGACCTTCAGGCCGATCCCGCCGAAAACCAAAATCTCGCCGCGCAGCCCGCCCGCCAAAAAGACCTCGCCGCCATGAAGGCACTCCTCGCCGCGAGCCAAGCCACCGCCGCCGCCGCGCAGGTTCCGGCGCCCCGCCCCTCTCCCCGCAAGAAAGGCGCGGTCGACACCGACAAATAGTCCCATGTCCGCGCCCCGCGTCCGCCGCCCCGCCACCCAGTGAGCCGAAAAATGAGACCTGCCCTCCTTTGGCTCTGCGGCCTCGCCCTCTTCGCCCTGCCGCTCTTCGCCGCAGCTGCGGACGATCGCCCGCGCCTCATCATCCTCGCCGACATGGGCCACGATCCCGACGACGAACAGCAGATCATGCACCTCCTGGTCTGCGCCAACGAGGTCGAGATCGAGGGCCTCATCGCCGTCACCGGCCGCTACTTCCGCCCCAATCCCACCGAGCGCGTGAAGGATCTGCGGCCCTATCTTTTTCACCACTTCATCGACGGCTACGCTCTCGTGTATCCAAATCTCCAGCTCCACGCCACCGGCTGGCCCGCCCCTGACTATCTCCATGGCATCGTCGCCCGCGGCCAGACCGACAACGGCATCGCCGACACCGGCCCCGGCAAATCCACCGCCGGTTCGCGCCTCATCCTTGCCGCCGCGTCGAAACCCGATCCGCGTCCGCTCCACCTCGTCATCAACGGCGGCGGCAATACCCTCGCGCAAGCCCTCTACGACTACCGCGCCACGCACTCGCCCGCCGAAGTCTCCGCCCTCATCGCCCGCCTCCGCGTCTTCGACAATGCCGGCCAGGATGACGCCGGCGCGTGGATCGCGCACGAGTTTCCCGAACTGCACTTCATCCGCGGCCTCGGCCAAAACCGCGCCTTCGGCGGTCCCACCAACGCCAATCTCGGGCCTCACGTCTGGAAACCCTATCCCTACTCTCCGGCGGGCCAGGACGCTTGGTTCGAAGAAAACGTCCGCACCCGCCACGGCCCGCTCGGCTCGCGCCACCCCACGCGCCGCGTGGGCGAGACCGTTCATTTCATGGGTGGCGGCGGCACGATTCCGTTGATCGGACTCACCGTGCGCGGCCTGACAGATCACTCCGAGCCGTCTTGGGGCGGCTGGCGCGGACGCTTCACGGTCGAGCGCCTGCCCAACGTCCCCTCGCTCTTCGCCATCATTCACCCCGACGAAGAAAAATTCCGCCCCTTCGCCGCCTACACCGATGCCACCGCACCCGCCGATCAATGGACCGACCCCGCCGATGGCAAAGTCTTCCACGAAGCCTACACCGGCGTCTGGCGTTGGCGCGCCGCCATCTGGGCCGACCTGAAAGCCCGCATGGATTGGTGCGTGCAGCCCTACGCCAACGCCAACCACCACCCCGTCGCCGCGCTCAACGGCGACCTCACCACCGCGATTCTCCGGCTCACTGCCCAACCCGGCGACACCCTCAAATTCGACGCCTCCGCCTCCACTGATCCCGACCGCGACCCGCTGGTTTTCTCGTGGTGGAATTATCCCGAGGCCGGCGTTCGCCCCTACGGCAAATCACTGCCACTCGAAAACGCCGCCTCGCCCGCCATCGCCTTCACCGTCCCCGCCGATGCGGCCGGTCGCGAACTGCATCTCATCCTCGAAGTCCGCGACCAAAATCCCGTCGCACCACTCGTGGCCTACCGCCGCGCCGTCATCGCAGTCGCCCCGTAAAGCCCGCCTGACGCCCGCCCACCCATGACCATCCCTTACCGCCGCATCTTTCTCGTCGTTTCGCTGCTGCTGATCGCCTTTCTCACCGGATTCGCCGTGAAGGCCCTCGGCCAACCGCCGGCCGCTGTCTCCGCGCCCACTCGTCCGCTGATCTGGGCCACCGCCGCCGACCGCGCGGCCATCCTCGCCAAGATCGAAACGCAGCCGTGGGCGCGCGCGTGCTTCGACGCCATGAAGGCCCGCGTCGCCGATTCCGTCGCCCGCCACACGCGCGATCCCGACGCATTTCTCCGCGGCCTCCCGCTCGTGCCGCATCCGACCGATCCCGCCCGCCACCCGACCTTCGCCCTGATCGGCGGTAACATGGCCAGCACACCCGAAGGTCGCCGCGGCCACAGCCTCCAGCGCTACCTCCACGTCGGCACCGATTGCGCCGTGCTCTTCTACCTCACCGGCGAACTCCCCTACGCCCGCTGCGCCGCCGATATTCTCGCCACGTCAGTCGCCGCCCTCGCGCAGATGCCGCGCAACGACACCACCGAAGCCGGCGGCATCGTCTACCCCGGCGACGTCCTCTACGAAGCCCGCGCCGTCGGCGCGCAACTCCCCATCATCTTCGATTTCCTTCACCCGTGGCTCCGCACCGGCGTCACCGCGCACGATCTCGCGACGCGCACTGCGAGCCCGTTTCCCTTCGCCCGCGCCCAGCAGGTCTTCCGCGCCTACGCCCGCCTCATCGTCGAGCACGGCCAGACGAACAGTAACCACCCCGTCCTCGAAATGCCGTGCCTCGCGCTCAACGCCCTCGCGATCGACGACCCCGCCGAACGCGCCGACCTGCTCGCGTATTTGACGACCAAGGACACGCCCAATCAGGACTCGCTGGCAAAGGTCATGCGCGTCTTTGCCGACGCCGGCGGCATCTGGCCCGAGTCGTTCCAATATTCCGTCGGCGTCTCGGTCCGCGTCACCTACCTCGCCGCACTGCTCCGCCGGCAAAGCCCGCCCGCCCTCTCGCTCGCCGGCTATGCCGCGTTCCCGCTCTCCCTCGTGCGCCTCACCGACTTCCGCTTCCCCAACGGCGACAACCTCCGCGTCGGCGACGGCCCCCGCCGCTCCGGCCAACCCTGGGACGCCCTCGAAATCGCCTACGCACTCGCCGTCCGCGAAGGCGACCTCGCGCTCCAAAACCAATTCGGCGCGCTCCTCAACCTCGGCATCGCCCAGGGCAGCTACGACCGCGCCAAACCCCACGGCTACAACGGCGGCGCCGACAGCTACCAAGGCCCACTCCAACTCCTTTGGTTCGCCCCCACGATCAGCGGCGAGATGACTCCGCCCGCGCCGCGCACGACCGATGCCCTGCCCTACGCGGGCGTCGTGCTCCAGCGCAACCTCGCTCCCAGCGGCGATCCCGCGCACGCGCTCATGGCCGCCGTCAGCGGTGCGTCCTACGTCCACAGTCATGCCTCCGGCATGACCCTCGAACTCTACGGCGCCGGCCACGTCCTCGGCACGAACGCCGGCAAGGGCACCTACACTACCGACGATCATGAAAACCACCGCCGCCTCTTCGCCGCCTACAACAGCGTCATCGTGAACGGCGCCTCCCGCTCAGCCGACGGCTGGGTGAACCTCGGCATCGACACCGTCCGTCCCGTCGCCCTCGACCCCCCCGTCGGCGCCGCGCCCGTCTCGCCGCACCACTCATTCACGCTCACGCGCTTCACTGACACCTCCGGCGACGGCGTGAAAGGCGAGCAAGAGCGCCTCGTCGGCCTCGTGCGCACGTCTCCGACTTCCGGTTACTACGTCGACGTCTTCCGCTCGCGCACCGCGCAGCCGGAGCAGTTTCACGACTACCTGTATCACAACGTCGGCGACACGCTCGCACTTTCCGCCGCCGGCCAGCCGCTCGCCCTCGCCGCCACGCCCGACCGCTTCCAACCCGCCACCGGCACCGCCTGGTCGCGCAACCGTTCCTACCTCTTTCCCGGCTGGCACGTGTTCACTTCAACGCACACGTCCGCTCCGTTCGAGGGCGATCTCGTCGCCGAGTTCACCGCCGCGAAACTCAAACCCGCCCCCGCCGCGATGCGGCTCTACATTCCAGGCTCCCCCGGCCGCGAATACGCCAGCGCGCTCGCCCCTGTCACCAAAGAAGCCCCGTCGCCCTACGAAAAATCGCCCACACCCGTCCTCGTCATCCGTCAGCGCGGCGAGGCTTGGGACCGCCCTTTCGCCGTGATCTACGAGCCGCGCTCCGCCACCACCACCGGCGCAGAGGACGGGATTCAATCCGCCACCGCGCTCACTTACCGGAGTCGCTTCGCCGGCTTCAAAATCACCAGCCGCCTCGCCGGCCGCACCACGACCCAGCTCGTCCTCACGCTGCCCGCCGCCGACAGCGAGTTCGTCGACACCACTCTCGGCCTCACTTTCCGCGGCCGCTACGCCGTCGTCACGCTCGACGACCGTGACGCCCCCACCTCGCTTTACCTCGGTGAAGGCACGCACCTTCGTTTCAAAGCGTTCGGCCTCTCGTCCGACTCCGGCGCGCCCCTCGCCGCCTTCGTCGATCTCACTGCCGCCACGCCGCGCGTCGTTTCGTTCCGCCCCGCCCGCCTCACTTTACCCGGAAAACAATCACCCACGCCCTGATCCGATGCCGACTCCTCCCAACATCCTCTTTGTGATGACCGATCAGCAGCGGTTCGACACCATCGCGAGTCTCGGCAATTCCCTCGCGCACACGCCGAACCTCGACCGCCTCGTCCAGCGCGGCGTCGCCTGCACCAACGCCTATTCGACCTGCCCCGTCTGCGTCCCCGCACGCTACTCGCTCATGACGGGTTGCGAGCCGTCCAAGACCAGTTGGCTCAGCAACTGGGCTCCCGGTGACCACGTGCCCGAACGTTGCGGCCCATATCTCGCGTCCACGCTCGCCGCGCGCGGCTACCGCACGTGGGGCCTCGGCAAATTCCACACCGAGCCGCGTCACGAGCCGCTCGGTTTCGGCACCCACGAATACTCCGAAGAACTCTGGCCCTCCGAGGCCGAATTCCTCGGCGACGACTACGTGCGCTGGCTCCGCGCCCGCGCCCCCGAGTTCGCCCACCTCGAGCAAGTCCACGGCGAGCGCACCGATATGTATTACGTTCCGCAGACGCGCCCGATGCCCGCCGCGCTCACCGGCGAAGCGTGGCTCACCGGTCGCGCCGTCGAGGAAATCAACTCCACCGACGCCCGTCCCTATTTCGGTTTCGTTTCCTTCGTCACGCCGCATCCACCCATCGCGCCGCCGATTCCTTACAACCGCCTGTTCAACCCCGACGACATGCCCGACCCCGTCCTCGGCGATCACGCCGTCGACTCCGCCGACGACTACCTCGCGTGGATGAATCACGCCGTCTGGGCCTGCGATATCCCTCCCTCGCAAACGCGCCGCCTCCGCGCGCGTTACCTCGGCTCCATCGCGTTCATCGACGATTGTATCGGAAAAATTCTCGACGCCGTCGAAGCCCGTCCCGACGCCGACAACACGCTCATCTGCTTTTTCTCCGACCACGGCGACCACATGGGGGACCATCGCGCGTGGCAGAAGGAGAGTTTCTTCGAAGCCTCCTGTCGCGTGCCGCTGCTCGTGAGTTGGCCCGCCCGTCTACCCGCCGGCACCCGCTTCG